>RECL01000277.1 GCA_007694025.1 Spirochaetaceae bacterium | reverse complement strand
CGATTCTGGATCGGTTGCACGACCGCCTGGCGATGTTGACCGGCGGCGCGCGCGACGTACCGTCGCGTCAGCAGACGATTCGCGGCGCGATCGACTGGAGCTACGAGCTTCTCGATGAGGCCGAGCAACGGCTGTTCCGCGCGCTCGGGGTGTTCTCCGGCGGGTGGTCTGTCGACGCGGCTGAGTCCGTCTTTCCCGACGGGCACGATGCGGTCTCAGCGCTCGAATCGTTCGTCGACAAGAGTCTTGTGGGCGAAACGATCGGCCCGGGCGGAGAGTCCCGGTTCGCGATGCTCGAGACGATCCGCGAGTACGCCAGCGAAAAACTCCGTGCCTCCGGCGAGTACGACACCGGTGCCGCTTCTCACGCCGACTACTACGTGGCGTTCGTAGAGCGTTTCGGCTACTCGATGGACGAGGAGCGCGACTTCATCGGGCTCTACCCGATCCTGATAGCAGAGATCGACAACGTCCGCCGGGCGCTCTCCTGGAGCTGCGACAACGCGAACCGAACCCTCGCGCTACGCCTGCTCGCTCCGATGTGGCAGGTGTGGCACTGGTTGGGCAGGCAGAGCGAAGGTGCTCAGTGGGTCAGTCGAGCGCTTCGGATTCCCGGCGACGCACCACCGATTGTGGAGGCGCATGCGTATCGAACCGCGGCGAATCTGTCGCTGGCCGGTGCCGACAAGGCGTCGAACGAACGCTGTCGCCGGTACTACGCGCGCGCTGCCAGGCTCTACCGCGAAGCCGGTTACGATGCGGGTGTGCAGGGATGCCTGTCGAATATCGGAATCACGTACGCGAATAATGGCGAGCTCGAGCAGGCGATCAGGTACTTCACGCATTCCTATCGGGTCGCTCGTGCTAAGGACAACCACGGAGCATCGCGGCTTGCGGTCATGAATCTCAGCGATGCGTACTTCAGGGCTGGTGATCGCGCCCGTGCAGTCGCGTGCGCGAAGAAGGCGCTCGAACTCGCCCACTTGTCGGGTGCTCAGAGCGGTGTCTGCCACGCGCTCTACGGCTATGCGAAGACCCTCGTCGACGTGGGACGACTCGACGAGGCGCGCCCGATCGCGCGCGAGGCGATCGAGGCGCTCATAGATCCTCAGACGGGGGTCTACATGGCTGTTCCGATGGCGCACTGCGTGCTGTTGCAGGCACGGCTCGGTGCGCTCGCAGCCGATCACGCGCGCGTCGGTCGGCTACTCGGGATCGTTGAAGCGCTCGCTCCGATCGCTGAGCTCGGTTTTGACTGGGGTCACAGCGAGATGTACGGGCGGCTGGTATCGGAAGCCCGATCCGCGCTTGGCGACGACGTGTACGAGCGCGAATGCTCTACAGGCGCATCGATGCCGCCCGAGGACATCGTCGCGTTCGTCCTGTCCGACGCATAGCAGCGGCGCGCCAGTTGCCGGGCCAAGCCGCCGGGCGTATTCTCACCGCATGCACAAGATAGTAGCGGTCGCGGCGGCCGCTCTGATACTCGTCGGCGTCGCCGGGATCGTCGCGCCGCGTCGCGGCCTGAGTGTGAGGGAGTACACCGTAGAAGGCATGCCGGTTCGCGTGTTCGTTCGCCGCGATATGGATTCCGCGAGCGCTCCCGGGGTGGTCGTCGCACACGGGTTCGCCGCGTCGAGCCGGATGATGACCGGGTACGCGTACACGCTCGCTCACGCCGGGTACGCGGTTGCGGTCATGGACTTCGCGGGGCACGGCGCGAACCGCAATCGCCTGGAAGGCGGCGGCGACCGTCTGCAGGCCGATGTGGACGCGGTGGTCGACGTTCTCATCGCGCAGCCTGAGGTAGACCGCGGGCGCATCGCGATCGTCGGACACTCGATGGGTAGCGGCGCGGCGATGACGGCTGCGATCCGCCGGCCGGATCTCTTTGACGCGGTGGTCGCGCTCTCTCCGACAGGCGCCGAAGTCACCCCCGATCTGCCGCGCAACCTTCTCCTTATGGCCGGTGGTTGGGAACCCCGATTCGTCGCGAATGCCGAACGGCTGCTCGATCAGGCAGGGGGGGAGCGCAATACCGCGAACGCACGCGCGCTCGTCGTGATCCCGAACGTCGAGCACATCGGGATCGTTTTCAGCGCGCGCTCGCAGACGCAGACGCGCGAGTGGCTCGATTCGGTGTTCGACGCGACCGGTCCGTCGTTTACCGACCGGCGACCGCTCTGGTTTGTGGCGCTCGTTGTGGGCGCGATCGGTTTGGCGCTCGCATCCGCGCCGGTTATCCGACGAGCGCGTCCGGTGGGCGCCGAACGCGGTGCCGGTGATCTTCCCGCGGTCCGGGATGATCGCTTTGTGCTTCGTGGCATTGTGGGGCCGGTTGTTGCTGTTGCCGCGCTCGCCGCAGCGACGGCTCTTACGCGCGTCTCCGGCGGTGCGGGACTGGCGAACCTGGGAGGAATCGCGGTCGGCGGCGCGTTGTCGGTCTGGTTCGGGGTGTGCGGGGTCATCTGGCTGCTCGTGGGGTTCCGTCCAGCCCCGCCCCGTGTCGCAAGCCTCCTTCTGGGTTTGGGGCTGTTCGGCGTGCTCTTCGCCGCCGTGGGCCTTGCAGGCGAGCAGATCGTCTTCCAATGGATGCTCACGGCGTTTCGCGCGCTTCGCTGGCCGTTCGCGTCGCTACTGGTTCTACCCTGGTGCATCGCAGCCGGGTACGCGCAGTCGGGGCGAACCGCCGCCGGACGGATAGGGGTCTACGCGCTGGTTGCAGCGCCGACAACGGTCGCGCTCGCGATCGTCGGGCTGTTCATCCCCGGTTTCTTCTTTGTCGTTCTGATCCTCCCGGTGGTACCAATTGTAATCGCGGTGATGATGGCGATTGGCGCCGCCGCTGACGACCCGTGGGCGTACGCGACCGGAACCGCGCTCTTCTTCGGGTGGCTCCTGGTCGCGGTGTTTCCGCTCGCGTGAGCGCGACGCTCGCCTACGCCGGGGTCGGGACGTGCGCGACGAGACCGCTCCGCCACTCGTGTGGGAACGCGTCCACGCCGAGCCGGAGCCCCAGAAGCGCTCCAAGAACCGCGCCGCGGTGGCAGTTGTCGCCGCCGGCCATCGTGTTTTCGATCAGCGCGCGGCGCGGATCGTCGGCAAACTTCAGCAACAGGTAGAACGTCGCGGGCATCGACTCTTCCAGGTAGCACGCCGTGCTGTAGCGCCGGCCGAGCACGCGGTCGACCGGTTCGCTCGCGATCCGTGCGATCGGTCCCTGCAGATACGCCAGGTCCTGCCGGTCGAGGTGGTGTCGAAGCGCGCCTGCCAGATCCGCACCGTCCAGCAGCTCGCGCGCGAGCGTGACGAGCGTGCGGACCCCGTCGGTGACGCGCCGCCCCGCGTGCGTGACCGCTACGTGGGTCTCCACCGCAGTAGCGCTTGCGTCGTGATCGTGGCCGGCCGCGCGAAGCGCGGCGTAGAGCGGAACAACCGCGACCATCCCGCCGATGTGCTTCTCCTCGACTGCGGCGCGTTCGGGCGGGATCCCCCTCCGGAGGTTCTCAAAGAAGCCGCGATGGCACTCCTCGACGTAGGTGTCGTGGTGGACGTCAGGCGACAGCATGAACGCACGATACGCGTCGATGTACCGCTCGCGCGAATACTCGCGGTGCTCGGCAACCTGATCGAGCACGAGCGCGAGCAGCTTCAGATTGAGCGTGTTCTCCCCGGCGCGCAGGAACTGGTGGTAGTGAACGCCCCGGACTCCCCAGTATCGGCGCTGCGAACCCAGAACGTCGTAGGCGGGTTCGGTCGGCTCGTAGCGGCTGCGCCAGAGGATGCTGCCCGGATGAACCCGCGGCGGGGCAAGGTAGGCTTCTATCCGGCCGAAGGTGCGTTCAAGCTCGCCGGGGTCGTAGAACCAGTGCGCCGGCATCGCGAGCGCGTCGCCGATGAATGCACCGGTCGCAGAGCCGGTGTAGGCGTAGAGTCGGGCTGAGAGATCAGTGGTCTTCACAGCCACAAGGTACGGCGTCACCCGCCCCCGGACCACCGGTTTGCGTCCGCCGCCGCTGCCGGTACAATGAGTCATGACGTATACCGACTTCATGAACGCATGTGAGACCGGCGTGCTACCTGACGACGCGTCGGCGCTGCTTCGGTCGCTCTACCAGGACCGCCGTGGCGACTGGGATACCGCGCACACGATCGCGCAGGAGATCCCGACGCGCGACGGCAGCCGCGTCCACGCGTATCTCCATCGCAAGGAAGGCGACATCGGAAACGCGAACTACTGGTACGCGAAGGCCGGTGCGACGGCTCCGGGCGGATCGCTCGATGGCGAGTGGGACTCGCTCGTGCGCGAGTTCACCGCGTAGTCTGCGTCGGCGGGCCTCGACTCGTGGACGAAGCGCGGCCGACGCTTTAGACTCGAGCGAATGGAAGTCAGGAGAATACCGTCGGAACAGTGGAGCGACCTCAAGCGGCTCCACTCGATCGTTTACAACCACCCGCTCGCGTCGGCCGAAGCTTCAGATGGCGATGCGGCAGCGTATCGCAACGCGTGGGGCGTGTATGAGGGGCGAACGCTGTGCTCGGCGATGACGTCGCACGAGTTCGCGATGATGCACGACGGCGCGTATCTGTCGATGGCAGGGATTGGTGGCGTTGGGACGCTCCCCGAACACCGCCGGCAAGGCCACGTGCGGCGCCTCTTCGAAGCCGTCTTCGCCGATATGCGCGACAAACGGCAGGTCTTCTCCGCGCTCTACCCGTTTTCGTTTCCGTACTACCGGATGTTCGGCTACGAGCTCGTCTATTCGCAGAACGAGTTCACGCTGCCGCTCGACTCGGTAGACCTGCGCGGCCGTGCCGGTACCCTTGAGTTGGTGCCGCCGCCCCAGGGTGGGACCGACGCCGACGGTCCGTTCGATACCGCTCTTGCCGACGTGAAGCGAATCTATGAGTCGTTTGCACGTCCGCGCAATCTGTCGATGGAGCGCCCCGATGCGATGTGGCGCCGCCGGCAGCGGCCCGACCCGTACAAGGAGCAAGTGTTCACCTACCTCATGCGTGCGGACGGCGGAGAGGCGACCGCGTACTTCACCTTCCACGCGAAGCCCGCCGGTCCGTACTCGTGCGAGCTCGATGTCCGCGACATCGGGTTTGTCGATATCGCCGCGCTGCGCGAGCTGCTGCCGCAGCTTGCGGGCTTCTATCCGCGCGCCGAAAAGGCGATGCTGCGACTGCCTTCGGACGTCGCGCTCGATCTTATGATCGGCGAGCCGTACGATCTGTCGCACCGGCGCAGCGCAGCGTACATGGGCCGGATTGTCGATGTCGAAGCGGCGCTCGCGTCAACCCGATGGCCCGACGATGAGGGATCGGTGACGCTTCGCGTGCGCGATGAGCACCTCGACTGGAACGACGCGACGTTCAGAATCGACTTTGGCGACGGCGATGCGGCAGTCGCGCGCGTCGCCGACGAGCCCGATGTGTCGGTAGACGTTCGTGCTCTGGTGCAGCTTCTGTGCGGTTACGTCGACGGCGCATCGGCGCTCGCGTACCGGATGGCCGAGTCGCGCATCGATCCGGCGCGCCTTCGCGAGCTGTTCCCCGCGAAACCGCTCTACCAGAACGACGCGTTCTAAACCTTGCTCCAGGCGCTTGACGCGACGGCAGCCCCGTGATATTGTACTAGTGTTATAGTACAAAGGAGGGGCGATGAGCGCCACGCGCGATCGGTTCGCGATCGAAGTAGACGGTATATCCTACTCGTACGGTGAGACCAAAGCGGTTCAGGGGATTTCGTTCGGCGTCGAGCGTGGCGAGGTGCTCGGCTTCCTGGGGCCAAACGGCGCCGGGAAGTCGACGACGATCAAGATGCTCACCGGACAGCTCGTCCCGGCGACCGGGGCGATCCGTATCCTGGGGATGCCGGTGCGCGGCCACTCGCCCGCGGTGCACGCGCGGATCGGCGTCTGCTTCGAAGAGAAGAACCTCTACGCGCAGATGAGCGGAGAGGAGAACCTGCGCTTCTTCGCGTCGCTGTTCGGTATCCGAAGGCCCGACGTTCGCGCGCTGCTCGAGCGCGTCGATCTGGCCGATCGAGGGCGCGATCGCGTGTCGACCTACTCGAAAGGGATGCGACAGCGGCTCATGGTCGCTCGGGCGCTCGTCAACGACCCCGACGTGCTCTTTCTTGACGAGCCGACCGATGGCCTTGATCCTGTTTCGGCGCGCGCGATCCGCGCGATCATCGAAGAGCGCGCGAAGGCGGGTACCGCGGTTCTGTTGACGACGCACGACATGAACGAAGCTGACAAGCTCTCCGACCGGGTCGCGTTCATCAACGACGGCGCGATCCACGCGCTCGACACGCCGGAGCACCTGAAGCTCCTCCATGGACAGCGCTCTGCGCTCGTGCGCATTCGCCAGGACGGCGAGACGGTGGAGAAGCGGATCGCGCTCGACGGTGGTCGCTTTGCCGATCGGATCTCCGCCGCGGTAGACGGCGCAGAGATAGTGACGATCCACACCGAAGAGGCGAGCCTTGAGGACATCTTCGTCGCGATGACCGGAAG
>RECL01000274.1 GCA_007694025.1 Spirochaetaceae bacterium | reverse complement strand
TGCGCCTCACCGCGCAGCGTGGCAAGCCCCCCGGGTGATCCACCGGGGCCGGACGTTGCCTGCGACCGCTCGGATCCAAGAGAAGCAAATCCACCGTCGGCGTCCTCGGATCCGCCGGCGGCCGTATCCGCGCCGGCAAGCTCCGCAAACTGATTCTGGTTACCCGCGCGATACTCGACCTGGATCGCCCGCTCGACGCGCTCCTTTGATGATGTCGCATCAGCGGAGGTAGCTGCTGCGCCGTCGCGACGTAGCATGGCGCGCCGGTCGCTCCTCGACGATCGGGCGTCGCTCGTTTTGAGCCGATCACCCTTGGAGTCAGCGATCGCGTTCGAAGCTATCCGCGCCGCAGACTCGTGCTGCTTTGCGGAGGCCGCGCTGGAATCGGATGTGCGCGCTCGCGCCCGAATCGGATCGGCGGTGGCAGACGCGGCATCGAGGTCTACCCGCGCGTCACGCGCCGCGGTGGCCGGGTCGGACTTTCCTGTTCCTGCAGGCTCAACCTTCGTCACCGCTGCACCAGCCTGGCTCTCATCGGCCGTCGTGCCGACCGCCCCACCGGGTACCCGGTCCGTCTGGGCCGATGACGCGCGACGCTCGTCTTTCTCAGCGCGACTTGCGTCCCGCAGCGCGCTTTGAGAAGCCGCAGTCTTGTCGCGTCCGGCGCCTTTGCCGTCGGACTCCTGGTGCGCTACCTCGTTGCCCGACGCACTGGTATTGTCATCGGCGACCACATCGCGTTCGCGTACATCGACAGCAGCGGATTCGGCATCGACCGGCCGCTTCGCCGGCTCGGCATCGTGCGCATCGTCGACTGTCCGCGTCTTTGACGCGTCATCGGTAGGATCGCGATCCTCGGTCGAATGGCCGTCGCGCACGTACGCGGGGTCGGTCTGGTCGTCGCGGCCGGCGGACGTGCCGACCTTGTCGGTGCCGACCTCGTCGGCGCCGACACCTTCGGTGCCGAACCTGTCGGCGCGGTATTCGTGCGGGGGATGGTCGCCACCGTCGTCGATGGCGGTCGTACCGCGGTCGGGTTCCGGATCGGCCTGCCGGGCCGAGGTGACGGGCGAGTACCGCTCGTCAATCGTTCCGGCGGCCGGTTCGCGATTCAGCCGTGCTGCGTAGTCGTCGGTCGGGTTCGCCATGATCCGCGCGAGCAGGTCGGCGAAGCCTCCTGCAGACGAAGGGATCGACGCCGTCGCTTTCTGATCGGCAAACGCTACACTGTGGGCACTCTGTCCAATCGTACTAATCAGCACCTACACGCTCCGGCAGCAGCTCGAGTTTCTCTCCGATGGCGGCTGCGCGGTCGGCTGGCATCCGGGACAACCAGAACGCCACGAGCGAGACTTGTCCTCGCTGCTCGGCCAGCTCATCGGTCATCAGCAGCACGTCGAGGAGAAGCGGGTCAGGATAGTTGACCAGGATCTCCACGGCGGCGGCCGGCGGCATTCCGGTGAGGTAGTTCGACAGCCTCACCAACGCTGCTCTCTTATTCTCGACTTGCCGAAGGGCTTCGATTACGGAATTTTCACGGTCAACGAGCGCGATCTCGCGCTCGGCGAGCTGATCCTCGCGCGCCTGCAGTTCGCGCTCGCGTCGGTCGAGCGACAGCTCGAACTCGCGCAGTTCGTCACCCAGAATCGCAAGCGCCTCTTCGCGCTTGCCAAGGCGCTCGTTTTCGAGCAGCAACGGATCGTCGGGACGCACGTCGCGCGTGCCAGGCTCGAGCCCGACGAGCCGTAGCGCCGGCGCAAAGATATCGGTGACGTCGATGAGCCCGAGGAAGTCGAACCACAGCGCTCCACCGACCGCGAGCACGATCACCAGAAGCGACAGCGCGAACAGCCGCGGTGCCGCGCCGACGCGGGTGTAGCCAGGATCGTTATACATGGAGTTCCTCCGGATCGTGGCGCCGGGCGGTCAGCATACCGCCGATCTCGTCGAGCACGCGATGCTCATCCTTTGCGGCCTCACGATAGTATTCATCACGCCGTCGCTCTTCGAGCCGAGTGAGCGCCTTGCGCGCGCTGCTCGCGTCGAGGTAGCTCGCGCGCACCTTGCTTCGCTCGTGCTCGAGCGCGTGGAGTCGTGTCTGCAGTTCCCTGACCCGGGTGTCGATCAGCGTCAGGTACTCTTCGCGCGCCCACGCGGTGCGCATGTCGACGTGCCCGGGGTAGACCCGATAGTCGACAGCCGACGATCGTCGCGCACCCCACGAATGAATCTCGCGTTCGACCGCAACGATCCGTCCGGTCACCTCGGCGAGTTTGAGCTCCCATTGGCGCTCGTGGTACCGCCGCAGTTCGAGCACCTTGTCGAGCGAGAACACGAATCTACGCATCGGGCGCACCCCTGCCGGCGATCTGGAGCAGTCGCGAGCGGGTCTCCTCGATCGTCGCCTTTTCGGTCATCTGCTGCTGAAGGAACGCGTTGATCGTCGGCAGCGCTTCGATCGCCTTGTCGATTTCGGCATTACTACCCTTCGCGTACGCGCCGACGTTGATGAGGTCCTCCGACTCGCGATACGTCGCGAGCAACCTGCGCACGTATCCGGCCGCCTCTTGGACCTCTTTTGGCACGACCTTTGTCGCAAGGCGCGACACCGAGTCGAGCACGTCGATCGCCGGATAGTGGTAGCGCTGCGCAAGGTGACGGCTCAGGACCAGGTGCCCGTCAAGGATCCCGCGCACCGTATCGGCGACCGGTTCGTCCATATCGTCGCCTTCGACAAGAATCGAGTAGAAGCCCGTGATGCTGCCGACCTTGCCCGTCCCGCTGCGCTCAAGAAGCTTAGGCAGGAGACTGAACGCGCTCGGCGGGAAGCCCCGCGTCGCCGGCGCTTCGCCGGTTGCAAGACCGATCTCTCGCTGCGCGCGCGCGAATCGGGTTACCGAATCGAACAGCAGCATCACGTCCTTTCCGGTGTCGCGGAAGTACTCGGCGATCGTGGTCGCGACGAACGCGCCACGAAGCCGTGCGAGCGGCGGGCTGTTTGACGTTGACACAACGATGACGCTCCGCGCGAGCCCTTCGGGACCCAGATCGTTCTCTATGAACTCGCGAACCTCACGGCCGCGTTCGCCGATCAGCGCGATCACGTTCACGTCAGCGCGCGTGTTGCGTGCGACCATGCCAATGAGCGTGCTCTTGCCGATCCCACTCCCGCTGAAGATACCGAGCCGCTGTCCCTTCCCTACGGCGACCATCCCGTCAATGGCACGGACGCCGGTCACGAGCTGCTCAACGATCGTGGGCCGGTCGAGCGGATCGGGTGGCGTCGTGAGGACCGGTCGAACCGATCCACCGATGCTGCCGCGCCCGTCGACGGGCTTTCCAAGCGGACCGAGCACGCGACCGAGAAGGTCCTCGCCGACGGGGACTCGAAGCGTCCCTCCGGTCGCGACCACGCGTGAGCCGATGCGGATACCGTCGATTTCGGTGAACGGCATCAGCTGAACGGTCTTCCCGCGCAGACCGACGACTTCACCCCAGACCATCGGCTCGTCGGGTGAGATCTCGATCTGACACACCTCGCCGACGACCGCCTGCGGGCCCTCGCTCTCGATCAGGAGACCCTGAACACGCTTGACCCGTCCGATATAGCGGATCGTCTCGGTACGCTCTACGACTGTGGTGTACTTGTCAAATACGCTCAAGGGCCCTCCCAACCCGAGGCGTCGAACCGAGCTACTTCCTCGGTTTCGCCTTCACGGGAACGAGCTCGAGGATGCGATCCTCGATCTCCTGGAGCTGACTCGCGATGCGCGCATCGATTTCGCCGAAGTCGGTCTCGATGATCGCGCCACCCGGATCGACCGTACTGTCTTCTGCGACCGTTATGTGGTGTTCGCGCTCCACGCGCTCGATGATATCCTGTATGTGGTTCGTGACCATCTCCAGATCTTCGATATTGACCCGGATGATCACATCGGTCTTTTCCTTCAGCTTGCGCAGCGCCTGCACTACGTTGTTCACGACGACGTTGCGCTGATTCTCGCTGATCACCTTGACAACCTTCTTCGCGATGTGGATCACCAGGTTGATGATCTGCGCCTCCGATTCCTCGATGATCTCGTTGCGCCGTTCGATCGCCCGATTTATGATCGCGTGCAGTCGCTGCACGAGCCGCTCGTGCTCAGCCTGACCGGTCGTGAACCCGCTTTCGCGCCCCTCTTCGAACCCGCTGCGGCGGGCCTCCTCTTCGGCCTCACGCGCCGACCGCTCGGCGTCGCGCCGGATCGTGTCGGCCTGTTCGCTCGCCTCGGCGACCAGACGCTCCGACTCTTTCACCGCGTCGTCGTGGATCGTCTGAGCCTCTTCCTGCTTGCTCTTGACCTCCTGAAACGCGACCCGCTCGGCGTCCTTGACGATCCGCTCGGCTTCGTCGCGCGCGCGGGCGATCATCGTCTCCTTCTCCTCCTCCCACTGAGCACGGAACGCTTCGGCTTCGCGGCGCAGGTCGTCGGCGGTCGGCCCTGCGTACTCCTCGACCTCCTCGAGCACCTGCGGGGCGAGCGCGGGAGCAAACTCCTCGGGGGGCTGCACGTACACCTTCCGGAAGGTGTTTCTGACTTCCTGCGCCCGGAATACGTTCTTGGCCATACTCTACCTCCGAACCGCGGGAACCGAAGCCCGGGGCGGGTGGCTGACGACGTTACACGACAAGCTCGTCTTCTCCGGCGCGCGCAACGACGATCTCGCCCTGCTCTTCGAGCTTGCGGATGATCGACACGATCTTCTGCTGCGACTCTTCGACGTCCTTCATGCGCGTCGGTCCCATGTACTCCATGTCTTCCTTCAGCAGCTGCGACGCCCGCTTGCTCATGTTGCGGAAGATCTTGTCCTGCACCTCGGTATCGACGCTTCGCAGCGCTTTTGCCATCTCGCTGACGTCCACTTCGCGCAGAACCTTCTGGATCGCGCGGTCGTCGAGCATGACGATGTCCTCGAAGACGAACATGCGCTTCTTGATGTCCTCGGCGAGCTCCGGATCTTCTTCTTCCAGGTTTTCGATGATCTTTTTCTCGGTCGAGCGGTCGACCAGGTTCAGGATCTCTACGATGCTCTCAACGCCGCCGGCGGAGGTATAGTCCTCACTCGACAGCGTCGACAGCTTCTTCTCCAGAACGCGCTCGACCTCGCGGAGCGTCTCCGGACTCGTACGGTCCATCGTCGCGATCCGCTTCGCGACGTCGCTCTGGATCTCGTGCGGGAGACTCGACAGGATGATCGACGCCTTCTGCGGCTCAAGGTACGCAAGGATCAGCGCGATCGTCTGGGGATGCTCCTGCTGGATGAAGTTCAGCAGATGCATCGGGTCGGTTCGTCTGACGAAGTCGAACGGTCGCACCTGGAGGCTCGATGTGAGCCGGTTGATGATATCGACCGCCTTCTGACTCCCGAGGCTCTTTTCGAGCAGCTCGCGCGCGTATTCGATACCGCCGGTCGTGATGAAGTCCTGAGCCATCATCAGCTCCTGGAACTCCATCAGCACGTTGTCGCGCGACTCAGAGTCGACACTCTCAAGCCGGGCGATCTCAAAGGTCAGCGCTTCGATCTCGTCCTCGCGCAGATGCTTGAAGATCTCGGCCGAGATCTCGCTCCCGATCGTGACGAGGAAAATCGCGGCTTTCTGTCGACCGGTGAGCTCCTTGCGCAGCCCGCCCTTCTTCCCGGCGGATCCTGACATGGTGGTTCCGGCTGTCTGCTTCGCCATCCTACTCCTCCATCAGCCAGGTGCGAATGAGCTGAGCAACGTCTTCGGGATGCTCGCGCGCCATGTTGATGGCATTCTCCTGCATCTCCAGACGCGCACGTTCCTCAACCGACATCTCAACGTCGGTGCCTTCGTCCTCGGCGCTTCTGAGAGCCGCCTCCCGCATCGCCTGGTGCTGCCGGGCGAGCTCCTCTTCGCGCAGCCTGCGGCGGCGCTCGATCTCACGGCTGATGAGCCGGAACGCGATGAACGCGACCAGAAGCACCGCGATTCCGATCAGCGAAACAAGCACGATCTGCTGGATCTGCCGTTGCCGGCGGGCTGCGGCGTTCTCCAGCTCGTGCTGGGCGGTTCGGTCGAACTGGACGTGCTGGACCGTTACCGTATCTCCTCGCGCGGCCGAAAAGCCGACCGCTGCCTGGACGATTCCCTGGACCGACGCGAGCAGCTGCTCCGACGGCGGGATGTACGTCCGCCCGATCGAGCCGTCGGTATTGATGACCAGCTGGCCGTTCTCATCATACTCCTTGCGCCACACTCCGTCGATGGCGATACCGATCGTCCGTCGTCCGAGCTGCGGGCTTCGAATCTCCTGCGTTTCGCGCGTGGAGATCTCGTTGTTCTGCCGGCGTACGGTGTTGCTCCATTGACCCACCTGGTCCTGCAGATCGCGGTAGGCCGGCGGCGTCTGGCCCTCCTGCCCGGGAGGTCCCTGCGGGTTGAAGCCGGTGCCTCTGAACTGCTCTTCGATGCTTTCGACCGACAGCGGAATGTAGAGCTCGATCTGAGAATCGTCGAACGGGGTCAG
>RECL01000163.1 GCA_007694025.1 Spirochaetaceae bacterium | reverse complement strand
TAGAATCATCGATTCAGTCAAGTTTGCCGTGATCGTGGAGCGCGTGGTCGGCCGGTACATCATCGGCGTTCTGCCAGACGCGGACCGACGTCCACGGCCGATCGTCCTCGGTCCAGAACGCGTCGGTCGGCGGCAGTCCGAGCGGCAGCAGCGCGCACGCGGCCAGATAGAGGCTGCCGGTCGTGATGTAGCTCTCGCCGAGCGCCGGCTGTGATCCGACAAGCCCGATCCTCAGAAAGCCGTCGTCACGCCACGAGTCGGCGACCCCGAGCGTGCGTGAGATCGTCGCCGACAGCGCGCACCGTACCTGCGCCGGGTGCAACGCATCGGGAAGCATATGCAGTAACGCCGCGTGCGCGAGCGTCTGGAACGCGCCACAGCGGTACGCGATGGATCGCCCGATCACGGGCCAGCTCCCGTCGGGCGCGATCATCCGCTCCTGGACTTCCGACGCGCGTGTGAACCGCGAACGCTGTCGCGTCCACATCGCGTCCCAGCCGGGGTCGACTCCGGAGAGCGCCAGCAGGATGTCGGTCAACATCGGGTGGATCACGTACGCGTTGTAGTAGTCGGCGTGAAACCACGGTCCGTCCGCGTAGCAACCGTCGCCCAGGTACCAGCTTTCGTGCTGCCGGAGTGCGTAGTCGATGCGCATCGGATCAGGGTCTGCGCCGGTGACGGAGAGAAACGCCTCGGTCATCGCGCTGAACAGGAGCCAATTGTTGAAGTAGGGTTTGCGATCGCGGAGCGCTCGGAACCCGGCGTGGATCCGCTCCCTGACAACCGTGGGTAACGGATCCCAGAACGCCGACCGTCCGCGCATCAACCCGTGCGCAAGAAACGCCGCATCGACGAGCGTCTGCTGCTCGGAACCGACGAAGCCAAGGTACTCGGGGTTGGCAGGGTCGCTCTGACCGACAAGCGCCGTCCGAACCATGTCGGCGAGCTCGTCCCGAAGACGCGCCTCGGCGTCATCGATCCCGTCAGCGGCCAGCCATGGGCCGATCCCTGCGAGCGTTCGCCCCATCGCTTCCAGCGACGCGGTCGCAAGCCTGCCGGGATGAGCGTCAGGATGATGCTCCAGACGCAGCGCTTCCTTCAGTCGACCTTCACTCGCCGCCCGGAGGACCGGACGCGCAAGCCGGTCGGCGATTGCCACCCACTGAGAACGATTCATGCGTGTATAGTACCGGGGAGCGACGTGCGTTCCAATCACCCGTGCCAGCCCGTCGACGGCAGGCCCGTCGACGGCAGGCCCGTCGACGGCAGGCGCGCGGCAGATCAGCCGTGTCCGGCCGTCCTTGAGGCGGCGCTCAGCCACCGGGAGAGCGTTCCAGCGTCCTCCAGAAACTGGTCGGGAGAGTCGTTCAGGACGAACTCAAGGAATGCGTACCGATCTCCGGGGATGCCGGCGGCGAAGGCCAGGTATCGTGTCCACGCATCGTGCCCCTCGCTGAGACGGTATCGCTGCGACGAATCGATCCAGTGAAACACGTGCAGGTGACCCAGCCACGGCGCGATCGACTCCAGTCCAGCGACCGAGTAGTCGGCCGGCTGACCGTTACGCGGTTGCCAGTAGCATCGGACGGCCGGGTGGTCGATCTCCTCCATCAACGCGACCGCGCTATCGTTCGTGTCGGTCAGCGTGTTCGCGTGGTACTCGAACGCAACGATCATGTCGCGCCGCTCGGCATCGTCGGCGATGCGTCGCGCCTCTTCGACCATTGCTAACCGGTCGGGATTGCCTACGTCGGCGGACGCGCGGTTGCCCGCCCAGATCCGGACTGTCCCCGCGCCGAGCGCTTCAGCGGTGTCGAGGACCGCGTCGAACGACAACCCTTCCTTCGCGCTCGTCCCAAGCCGGTAGTACGAACCGTAGCTCGGAGTCGCAACGCCGTTGTCCTCACACCGGCGCCCGACCGCTTGTGCGACCGCAACATCGCCGTGGGGAACGTGTACGTCGCCGCCCCACTCGATCGCCGCAAGACCCGCGTCGACCGCGAGTTCGATGATCCGGGTCGTCGGCAGGTGACGGAACGTTACGCTGACAACGCCGCCACGGATCACGAAAGCCCCTCGTACGCCTTGGCGGGGATCTGGGTCGCGAGCTTTCCGCCGCTGACGTCGACAAGCGTTCCGGTGATGTAGGACGCCTGGTCGGACGCCAGGAAGCAGATCAGATGCGCGACGTCCTCGGCGGTCTGCCAGCGGCGGATGCTCAGCAGGTCGAGCAGACGGTTCTGCTCGGCGTCGTCGAGCTTGTCAAAGTTGTTCATCCCGGTCGGGACCATCCCCGGAGCGTAGCAGTTGACGGTGATCCCGAACGGGCCGAGCTCGCCGGCCATCACGCGGGTCAGCGACACGACCGCGCCCTTGGACGCGGCGTACGCGGCGGTATTGCACGACGGGATGATCGCCGCGAAGCTTGCGGCGTTGATGATCCGGCCCGACTTCTGCTTCTTCATGACCGGGATGACGGCCTGGCTGACCAGGAAGGTCCCCTTCGTGTTGACCGCGAAGTTGAGATCCCACTTCTCTTCGGGCAGCGTCTCGACCGATCCGGCGGAGAAGACTCCGGCGTTGTTCACGACGATGTCGATCCTGCCGAACGTTCCGACCACCTGTTCGACGGCCGCCGCAACGCTCGCGCTGTCCGACACGTCGCAGCGAACCTGCAGTCCGTCGAACCCTTCGGCAGCGAAGACGCGGCCGAGCTCATCAAGCGCCGGCTGCGACAGATCGAACGCGACGGTCCTCACGCCTTCGCGGGCAAGCGTCAACGCTATTTCGCGGCCGATGCCGGCCCCTGCGCCGGTGACGATCGCGACTCTTCCTGAAAGATCGATTACCATATCTACTCCTTAATCCCAACGGTAGAGTACACGCATCGCGGTTCGGTCGACCAGGCGCGGGTACGCCGTCGCCGCGTCGCGGTACGAGTATACCTGCGAACGTATCAGCTCAGGACGCAACCTTCCGTCGGCCATCAGCGCGAGCGAATCAACCATGTCGGCGGTATCGCAGTCGCGAGGGGTGATCAGATCGATCTCGCGTCGGAACAGCGCCATGTAGTCGAGGCAGACCGGCTGTTCGACAGAGCCCTGGAGCACGAGTCGACCACACCGGTTCGGGTCGTCGTCCCACGCGCGTGGCTTCAGGTAGAGCGCTGTCCGCTCAAGCGTGTCCGCACGGCCGGTCGCGTCGAACGCGACCGCGGCACCGCCGCCGGTGATCGCGTGAACTCGGTCTACTGCGTCGGGTGCCCGTGCGTCGAGCACCTCTACCGCGCCGGCATCTTTCGCGAGCGTACGCCGCTGTTCGTCGATGTCGATCGCGATGACCTTCGCGCCGCGGATCGCCGCGTGCTGGACAACCAGGTGCCCGATGATGCCCAGGCCGACGACAACGACCCATTCGCCCTCGGCTACCTTCGCTCGCTTCACGCCGTGGAGCGAGATCCCGGCGACCTTCGCGTAGATCGCGCGTTCGTCCGCGACGCCGTCGGGGACCGGAATGCAGGCGCTCGCGGTAGCAAGCGCGTGCGATACCTGCGATCCCCAGCACATCGTGTACGGAGCCGGATCGTAGCAGAGCCCGCGCACGTAGACGCGTTGTCCGACGGCGAGCGCGGCATCTGGTCCCGCTTCGATCACCTCGCCCAGGTTCTCGTACCCTGGAATGAGCGGAAACGTCGAATCGTTCTGCTCACCGCGGAAGACGCGCGTCTCGGTGCCGGTGCTGACGCCGGTCATCAGCGTCCGCGTCAGAATCTGTCCGACTCCTGGGGATCCGATCTCGATCTGTCCTACGGTCGCCTCAAGCGGGCGTGGGAACACGATGCACTGTGCCTTCATGAACTGCTCCTGATGCAGCAAGGTCCGCCGACGCTAAATCGTGAAGCTCGAGTACCCGCCGTCGATCGGCAGCAGGATCCCGGTCACAAAGCTCGACGCGTCGGTCGTCAACCAGATCACGGCACCGACAAGCTCGGCAGGCTCACCATAGCGTGCCATCGGCGTATGCGCAAGAACCGCCTTCGCGCGGGGTGTGTAGTCGCCGGTCTCCCGGTCGATGTGGAGAAAACGCAACTGCTCGGTCATGAAGAACCCGGGCGCGAGCGCGTTCACGCGCACCCCGACCGGCGCCAGGTGCACCGCGAGCCAGCTGGTGAAGTTCGCTACCGCGGCCTTCGCTGCGCTGTACGCGCCGACCTTCGTAAGCGGCGTGATCGCGCTCATCGACGACATGTTCACGACGGTGCCCGATCCGCGCGCGGCCATCGCCTTCGTGAACACGCGCGTCGGCAGCACGGTTCCAAGGAAGTTCAGGTCGAACACGCGCTCGAACCCTTCGACTGACAGGTCGTAAAACGTCGTCTCCGAGGACGCGTCGGCGAAACCCGGCGTCACAAACGACGCAGTGGTGCTGCCCGACGGATGATTGCCGCCGGCGCCGTTGATCAGCGCGTCGGGAACGCCCCACTCGCGTTCGATCGACCGTGCGGTCGCCGTCAGCTCGTCCTGGTCGAGCACGCTGCACGCGTACACCGCGACGGTTCCACCGGCAGCGCGGATCGACGCGGCGCGCTCCTCTGCCGCCTCCTGGCTGAGATCGACGAGCGCGATCCGCGCGCCGCGTTCGGCGAGCGCCTGCGCCATCTCTCCGCAGAGCGCACCGCCTCCTCCGGTGATCACGTACACCTTCCCGGTCACATCGAACATGTCCCGGTCACCCATTTGGCCTCCCTGGAATCAACGCAGCGGCGGCGGCCCGCGCTACCACGAGTACCACGCGTACTCGCCAGCCGGGCCGCGCCCAACCGCTGTGTCTATCGAAGACTGGCTGTCGTCCCCCGACGCGCGTACCTGGTTCACGAACTCGTACGCGTCGCCGCGGTAGTAGGTCTCTTCGTACCAGAGGGGCGCGCCGCCAATCGCGTGCCCGACGCCGGTGAGCTCGAGCACCGCGTCGCCGACATCGCAGCCGATGATCGCGGCGGACTGCGCGTCTACGGTTCGCGCGCGGATCCGTTGTGCGACGCCGTCGAGCCCGATGCCGTACCGCTCCTGCAGCACCGTATAGAGCGACCCGGCCGCATCGGCTGCCGCGAGGCCCGGGCAGCGGTCGGCAAGGAGCGCTCGCCGCTCGTAGATCACGATCCGCCCGTCGACGCTGCGTACACGCTCGGTCTCGTAGACGGGGGCGTCGTCGTCCGCATTGAGCAGCGCGATCACCGCGGCCGGCGGCACGAGGGTGAGGTCCGCGACACGGGTCGCTCGGAAACTGCGCACGACCGTTTCCGGCGAGAACCCGGCGACGCGCGCCTTCGTGGTGAAGCTGACCAACCGCTTCAGATCGACGTTCAGCTTCCGGCGCTGGACGAAGGTGCCCACGCCCTTTCGAAACTCCAGTACGCCGTCGACGACCAGATTGGAGAGCGCCTTGTTGACCGTGGTGCGGCTGATGCCGTAGCGCTCGGCGATCTGGCGCTCGGTCAGAAACTGGTCACCCACCGCGAACTCGGTCGCGATCAGATCGGCGAGCGTGTCCGACAGCTGCTGGTACACCGGCGGAGCCGACTTCTGCGACACCCTTGCCTCCCTCTTCGCGATCGCGTATAGTGGCTAAGCCACCCGGGCATCGTAGGCGATTGGCTCGGGCGCGTCAAGTGGAGGTTGTGGTGGCAGCATACGAGTCGTTTGTCGAAGGTTCCGGGCGCTTCGTCCCGGGGTCAGCGCTTCTTGAAAAGCTCTACGAGGGGACGAAGTGGGCGGAGGGTCCCGTCTACTTCGGCGATCTGGAGGTCCTCCTGTGGAGCGACATTCCGAACGACCGGATGCTCCGCTGGACTCCCGACGGGTCGGTGACGATCTACCGACAGCCGGCGAACAACTCGAACGGCAACACGCGCGACCGCAGTGGGCGGCTCATCACGTGCGAGCACGGAAGCCGGTCGGTCGTTCGAACCGAGCCCGACGGATCGCGGACGGTCCTGGCATCGCACTACAACGGCAAGCGACTGAACTCGCCGAACGACGTCGCCGTGAAGAGCGACGGCTCGGTCTGGTTCACCGATCCAACGTACGGCATCGTCACCGACTACGAAGGTAACCGCGCCGACGGAGAGATAGGCAGCTGCAACGTCTACCGCATCGATCCCGAGTCGATGGAGATCGCTGTGGTAGCCGACGACTTCGTCATGCCGAACGGTATCGCGTTCTCTCCCGACGAGTCGGTGCTCTACGTCTCCGACACGGGGCGGACCGAGCGTTCAGACGGGCCCGCGCACATCCGCTCGTTCGCGGTTTCGCAGAAGGGGCTCACCGGCGGCGAGGTGTTCGCCGACGTCGGTGAATGGGGGCTCGCCGACGGCTTTCGCGTGGACACCGAGGGAAACGTCTGGACGAGCGCCGGCCCCGGCGTGAACTGCTACCGGAGCACCGGCGAGCTGGTGCTCCGCATCCCGGTCCCGGAAGCGGTTGCGAACCTGACCTTCGGTGGCCCAAAACGGAATCGGCTGTTCATCACCGCGCACACCTCGCTCTACTCGATCTACACCGGCAAGACGGGAGCGTTGCGCC
>RECL01000378.1 GCA_007694025.1 Spirochaetaceae bacterium | reverse complement strand
TTCCGGCGGCGGCGGAGGCTTCACGGTCTCCTACGCCGGCAACGGGCACACTCATGGAGCAGTCCCGGGTCCGTCAGTTCCGGACCAGCACGGCGCGTTCCTGGTCGCTGATCCGGGCGACTTCCGTGGCCCCGACATCCGGGACGGGATCAAACGCCGTTTCGTCAGGTGGAACGATGCGGCTGATGGGAGCGGAAACCAGTATGAAGCAGGGACCTGGCATACCCCCCTGACGAATCATGATCTGACATTGTACGCACAGTGGTGGGAAGACGGTGACAGCGTGCTCAGGCAGACCGGCGTCGCCGGTGGGTTGGTCTTCTACGACAAGGGAGCCTACTCCGACGGGTGGCGGTACCTGGAGCTCTCTCCGCTATCGACCGAATGGAGTAGCATCGTGTTCGGCGGGCACGCCGTCGAGATAGCCGGCACATCCGAGGAGATCGGTACCGGACTGGCCAACACCCAGATCATCGTCGCAGCCCTCGTGGGTGTCGGAGAAACCGGGAAGGCCGCCCAGCTCTGCAACGACCTTGTCTACAACGGGTACAGCGACTGGTTCCTGCCCACTGTCCTGGAGCTGCAGGCGATCGCACCCCCGTTGGGTACCGGACCTGCATCACTTAGCAGGTTGACCCGGACATCGTACTGGGCGTCGCACACCCATGGTGTACCACCCCTTACCTTCGCCAGTGTGTTCAGTTTCAACCAGGCCGCATACGGGCACCTGCATTCCGGAAGAGAGACAAACACGGCGAGAGTGCGAGCCGTCAGAAGGTTCTGACTCTCCCGCAATGGCGGGTCAGCGCGCAAACGTCAGCCCCCCCTGACGCGGGCGTCGGGGGGGGCAGCTGCAGGCGGATTTCATGAAGGCCGGGGTGCGGCGGCACGCGGCGCGCCAGCGATCGCTATCGTACCAGCAAACCGTGATGCCGCGACCCCGGGGTGTGTTCCAAGGATGGCTCTACTCGATCATCCCCGCCACATCGACCCGGACCGTACCCGACACGTCATCGCCAAAGTCGATCCAGAAGAGGTGCCCCGTACTCGTCGCCAAGCCAGTGTAGTTGGCGAAGTGTCGCGCGCCGGCGTAGCCATCGCTGTCCGGCTCATCGCACGTAGGCCCGAACTCCATGAACTCCTGAAGCGTAATCGGCAGGTCACGCGCCCCAAGCCGTACGACGCCAGCTCGCTGAACGATCAGCGGGTCCAGATCGTCAATCTCGATCATGTAGTCGGGGTTGCTTCCGTTTGTCGTGAAGTGGAAGAAGAGCAGGTTGCTCTCTCCGATCACCACGGAATGGGGAGCCCCGAGCGTCAGCGTCGTGACGGGAAGCGGCGTCCCTCCGGTTGTGCCGTTGCCGCCAGTACCGCCGCCGTTGGTGGTGTCTCCCGCACCGATGTCACAGGAGAACAACGTGAGACAGAGGCCTGCGATGAGCAAGATGAGCACTTTGCCAAATCTAGTAACCATACTGCACCTCCGATGAGAGATAGTCTCGGATCGGAGTGTAGGGCAGCGCTACGGTTAGAGCATCGTACCTTCTACGTATTCCCGGCGGCTACAGGCTGCGCTCCAGCTCCATCAGCATCCGGTCGGCTTCGCGCTGCGACGGGGCGTTGGTGGCCAGGAGCAGCCTCCCCGGATCGAGCGCACGGGCGAGCGGGATCACCTCGTCCGGGTCGCACGCGGCCCAGATGAGCTTGCCGCCGTCCTGGATCCGCTTCAGGAGGTCGATCCATTCGGTCATGCGTCCGGCACCCGCTCCCTGGACCCACTGGATCGCGTCGATCTCATCGACCGCCAGGAGCGAGTCCAGGTGCCGGATCGCATCGGGTCCGTCCAGGTGGTAGATCGTCCGGTCGATCCGGCGCGCCTGCTCGACGATGAACGGCAGGAAGTAGTCGTCGAACATCGCCTTTGAGATCAGACACGATACGTCCGACTGCAGGTCGGACATCGGCAACTGTGACCAGACGCCCATCCAGCAGAAGTAGCCGCCACAGCGGTGCGCGATCGCGGTCGCACGGTCGTACGCGGCGAACCACGCATCCTGGACCGCGCGGAGCGCCGGCTTGATCGCGCCCGGGTGATCGTAGAAATCGATCGCGAACCGCTCGGGACCGCGCAGGCCCGACAGGACCTCGGTCGGACCGTTGAGATCGGGGAGTCCGACGAACGCCTGGTACCCGTTCGACTCGATCAGCTCGACGCCCGCCTCCAGCAGCCGTTCGCTGCGCTTCCACCAGACGTTGTCGGGGTTGAACCCGAGCGGCGGGAGCGCGTCCCACTCGTCGATGATCGGGAGCGACCACGTCGTGTTCCGGTCGATGTAGAGGTTCTCCGCGCCCAGGTACTTGTTCGTGATCGACACCAGTCCGGTCGACACCGGGTAGATGACCGGCATCGACTCTGCCGCGTACCAGGTCGATCGCAGTCGATGCTCCAGACGCGGAATCACGAAGGAGGGGTCGGTCCACCACGCGTCAAGGTCGTCGGTCTTCGGCCCCGTGTACGGTGAGGCGCCGTCGCGCGGGGCGGTCAGCAGCAGCGCGGGGCGGTCTGCGCGCTCGCCGCGCCACCACGCTTCGACCCGTTCCTGGGCTCCGGTGAGATTGGATTTGAGCTGGGTGCGTCGTGATTCCATACGACACTATAGCTTTGCATCGACGATGCGGCTATGGTACAGTGCGGCACTATATGCAAAAGGAGTGAATATGGATACGGTGAAATATCTCTTGCCCGAGGAGCGCATTCCGCGCAGCTGGTATAACATTCAGGCCGACCTCAAGACCCCGCTCGCACCCGTTCTCAACCCCGGCACCGGGCAGCCGATCGGTCCCGACGATCTGGCACCGCTCTTTGCGATGGAACTCATAAAGCAGGAAGTCAGCCAGGAGCGTGAGATCGAGATACCCGAACCCGTTCGCGACGTCTACCGCCAGTGGCGCCCGTCGCCGCTCTTTCGAGCGCGCAGGCTGGAAAAGGCGCTCGATACTCCGGCCCGTATCTACTACAAGTACGAAGGCGTGAGCCCCGCCGGGTCGCACAAACCGAACACCGCCGTCGCGCAGGCCTTCTATAATAAGGAGCAGGGCATCAAGAAGATCGCGACCGAAACCGGCGCGGGCCAGTGGGGGTCGGCTCTGGCGATGGCGAGCTGCATCTTTGGAATAGAGCTCAAGGTCTTCATGGTCCGCGTGAGCTTCAACCAGAAGCCGTACCGGCGCGGGCTGATGGAGACGTTCGGCGCGACCGTCCTCCCAAGCCCGAGCGACCAGACGAATGCGGGCCGTGCGATTCTGGCTGCGAATCCGAACTCTTCGGGCAGCCTGGGTATCGCGATCTCGGAAGCGGTTGAGGTCGCCGCGCAGTCGGACGACACGAAGTATGCGCTCGGAAGCGTTCTCAACCACGTGCTCCTCCACCAGACCGTGATCGGGCTTGAGGCGATCGAGCAGTTCGAGATGGCCGACGACTACCCCGACGTCCTCGTCGGGTGCACCGGCGGTGGATCCAACTTCGCCGGCTTCGTCTTTCCGTTCATCGGCGCGAAGCTGCGCGGAGGCAGGGCGGTCGACGTGATCGCGGTCGAACCGTCGGCGTGCCCGTCGCTGACGAAGGGCAAGTTCGCGTACGACTTTGGCGACACCGCGCACACGACGCCTCTGATGAAGATGCACACGCTGGGGAGCACCTTCATGCCGCCCGGCTTCCACGCGGGCGGACTGCGCTACCACGGGATGGCGCCGCTCGTGAGCCACCTGGCGCAGGAGAACGAGTTCACGACCGTCTCCTACGATCAGATGCGGACCTTTGCGGCGGGCGTGCAGTTCGCGCAGGCCGAAGGCATCGTCCCGGCACCCGAAGCGAACCACGCGGTGGCCGCGGCGATCGACGAGGCGCTCAAGTGCAAGGAGTCGGGAGAGAGCAAGGCGATCGCGTTTAACCTCTGCGGTCACGGTCACTTCGATATGCAGGCGTACCTCGACTACCACGCGGGCAAGCTGGAGGCGTACGAGTACCCCGCCGAAGAAATCGCGATGGCGCTCTCCGGACTGCCGTCGGTCGGATAGTCGATTGGGATCAACCGCCGGCCACGCGCGCGAGTTCCACGTCGAGCACGCGCGCGACTACCCGACGTCGAGTCCGCTGCGGTGGATCACCGCGCACGCGATGCGCTACTGGTGGCTGCCACTCACGCTCGTCCTAACGTCGATCGTGAACAACTGGGCGTACGGGAACGTCCCGCTGACTATCGGCCGCGGCTTCGATGTCGTCAGCCGCGACGGATGGGCGCAGCGCGAGCTGCTGCTCATTGCACTCGTGATCGCAGGGTCGGCGGTGCTGCAGGGGCTCACCGGGCTGGCGCGGAACTTCGCGAACGAATTCCTCGCGCAACGCGTCGAGCGCGACAGTCGCGAAGAGCTCTACCGCAGCCTCCTGGGCAAGAGCCAGAGCTTCCACGCGGCTCAGCGCGTGGGCGATGTGATGGCGCGGTCGACCAACGACGTGCGCGCGCTCAACATGATGTGGAGTCCCGGGCTGATGCTGATCATAGACAGCGCGCTCGCGATTCTGGTGCCGCTCGCGATGATCGTGTCGATGGACGTCCGGTTCGCCGTCGTCCCGCTCGTCTTTCTTGCGCTGCTGGTGCTCACGGTCTGGGACTACAACCGCCGCCTGGAGCCGGTCAGCCGCGCGCAGCGCGAGGCGTTCGGTTCGATGAATACGCTGCTCGCCGACGCGATCGGCGGGATAGAGGTCGTCAAGTCGAACGTGCAGGAGCGCTACGAACTCGACAAGTTCGTCGGGAAGGCGCGCGTGTTTCGCGACTACTTCGTGAAGCAGGGTGACATCCAGGCGCGCTACTGGCCGATGATGGCGTTCGCGGTGTGCTGGGGGCTCGCGCTGCTGCACGGCCTGTTCTTGTGGCGCAGCGGCGCGGTGAGTCTGGGACAGGTGGTCAGTTTCATGGGACTGTTCGGAACCTTCCGGTTCGCCACCTTCATCTCCATCTTTTCGTTCAACCTGGTCCAGCTCGGGATCGCGTCGGCCGCGCGGATTCTGGCGATGATCACGCAGCGTACGTCGCTCGACCAGAACCGTGGCGGACACGCGGCGACGATCGACGGCCGGATCGAGTTTCGCGGTGTGAGCTTCGACTTCTCCGGCGTCGCCGACACCGCGGGCCGCGAAGACAACGAAGGAGTGCTCCGCGACGTGAGTTTCACCGTTGAGCCGGGAGAGACGATCGCGATCGTCGGGCAGACGGGTGCCGGCAAGACGACGCTGACTCGCCTGATCAACCGCATCTTCGACGTCTCCGCCGGTTCGGTGCTGATCGACGGCGTCGACGTTCGAGAGTGGGACCTGGAGAGCCTGCGTGGACAGATATCGAGCATCGAGCAGGACATCTTCCTCTATTCGATGACGATCGCGCAGAACGTCGCATTCGGCCGGCCCGACGCGTCGCACGAGGATATCGTTCACGCCGCGGCTCAGGCGCAGGCCGACGAGTTCATCCGTTCGTTCAGGGACGGCTATGAGACCGAGATCGGAGAGCGCGGCGTCACGCTCTCCGGCGGACAGAAGCAGCGGATCGCGATCGCCCGCGC
Source organism: Spirochaetaceae bacterium (assembly GCA_007694025.1). Lineage (GTDB taxonomy): Bacteria > Spirochaetota > Spirochaetia > DSM-27196 > SLST01 > SLST01. The sequence goes on along the minus strand of RECL01000378.1, from coordinate 964 downwards.
GTTCCTGACCGATCCGCGGATTCTGATCCTGGACGACAGCACGAGCGCGATCGACAGCCGGACCGAGGATCAGATCCAGCAGGCGATGCGCCGGATCGCCGGTGGCAGGACGACGATCCTGATCACGCACCGACTGAGCCAGATCCGTCACGCCGACCGGATCGTTCTGCTGCGGCGCGGACGCGTGCTCGACGTCGGGGGGCACGAAGAGCTCCTCGCCCGTAGTGACGCGTACCGGCGCATCTTCGCGTACGTATAGGAGCCCCGATGGCGTTCATTCTAGACGGCCTGGAAACCGAGTCGTACGACCGAAACTACTCCGACCGCGCCCTGATCCGCAGGATCATCCGCTACTTCATCCCGCACCGCGGCGCGATGGTGCTGGTCGCGTTTGTGTTGGCGGTGAGTTCTCTCCTGGAGGCGATCGCGCCGATCGTCATAGCGCGCGCGATCGACGCGGTCACCGGCCGGAACACCGTCGGCTTCATTGTGACGGTGAGCGCGATCGTGCTCACCGTCGGCGCGACCGCGTGGCTGTTCAACTTCATCCGCCAGCGCACGGCCGCCCGGGTGATCGGTGACGTCGTGCTCGCGCTTCGGCGTGACGTCTTCGCGCACGTAGTAGACCTGGACATGAGCTTCTTCGACGAACACCCGGTCGGGCGGATCGTAAGCCGCGTCACATCGGACACGCAGGACTTCTCGAATACGGTTACGCTCGTTATCGACCTGCTGAGCCAGCTTCTGGTCGTCGGCGTCCTGACGGTCTACCTCTTTGGCGTTAACTGGTGGCTGACGCTCGCGCTCCTCGCGATGGCGCCGCTCGCGGCGGTCGTCGCGCTCAGCTTCCGCAAGGCGGCGCGCCGCGTGACGCTCGATTCAAAGCGCGCTACCGCGACGATCAACGCTCACATGCAGGAGAGTATCGGCGGCATCGCGATCGCGAAGGCGTTCCGGCAGGAGG
>RECL01000306.1 GCA_007694025.1 Spirochaetaceae bacterium | reverse complement strand
CATGAAGATCACCACGCTCAAGCTGTTGCATGTGCCGCCACGATGGCTGCTGCTGCGGGTCGAGACCGACGAAGGCGTCGTCGGGTACGGCGAGCCGATCGTCGAAGGCCGCGCGCGGACCGTTGAACAGGCAGTACGCGAACTCGAGCCGTACCTGATCGGGCGCGATCCACGACGGATAGAGTCGATCTGGCAGCGCCTCTACAAGGGCAGTTTCTACCGCGGCGGACCGATTCTTGCGAGCGCGGTCAGTGGCGTCGATCACGCGCTGTGGGACATCAAGGGCAAGTGGCTTGGGGTGCCGGCGTACGAGCTGCTCGGCGGGCGCGTGCGCGACCGGATCGCGTGCTACGCGCACGTGGCGCCCGGCTCGTCTGAGCAGTACGAGGTCGCGATCGCCGAAGGCGCCGAGCGCCGCGTGCAGGAGGGATACTCGGCGGTCAAGCTGGGAGTCCCGGCGCCGATGGCGATGCTCGAACCACCCGAACGAATCGAGTCGATCGCGCGCACATTTGCGACCGTCCGGGATCGCGTCGGCCCCGGCGTCGGGATCGCGATCGACTTCCACGGCCGCGTCGCCCCGACGATGGCCAGACAGATCATTCGTGCGATCGAGCCGTACAGCCCGCTCTTCGTAGAGGAACCCGTCCTTGCCGAGGAGCTTGAATCGATGGCCGACATCGCGCGCTTCACGCACATCCCGATCGCAACCGGCGAACGGATGTACACGCGGTGGGGCTTCAAGCCGCTGTTCGAACTGCGCGCGGCATCGATCATCCAGCCCGACCCCAGCCACGCCGGCGGTATCTCGGAGACGCGACGCATCGCAGCCGCCGCAGAGACGTACGGGATCGGGCTTGCACCGCACAATCCGCTCGGACCGGTGAACCTGGCGGTCTGCCTGCAGATCGACGCGTGCACGCCAAACTTCACGATCCAGGAACTCGCCGGACGAGAGGACGGCAGAGACCTGGGCGTCGGGATCATCCGCGAGCCGTTCAGGATCGTCGACGGCTCGATCGAACTCCCGGAAGGGCCGGGACTCGGAATCGACATCGACTGGGACGAGCTGGTCGACCGGTCGAAGAGCTCGGGCTACGACGGGTCGTGGGAGACACCGCAGATAGAGTACGAAGACGGCAGCTTCGCGCCGTGGTAGCGGCGCGGTTACGATGCGTCTGTTCGTCGCGATCCCGCTGCCCGACGCGCTGCTGGCACCTCTGACGACCGATCAGCCGCCGCTCGCGCGCATTCGGTGGGTTCCTCGCGATCGCGTGCACCTGACGCTCAAGTTCGCCGGTGAGGTAGGCAATGATCGCATCGACGCGCTCGTCGATGCGCTTCGCGACGCGTGTCGCGACGCGGAGTCTCCGTCGATCGGATGCGCCGGCGCGGGTTTCTTTGGGCAGCGCGGTCGGCCGCGCGTGGTGTGGGCAGGTGTGCAGCCGCACCCGGCGCTTCTTGCCGTCGAGCAGGCGGTCGATATAGCGTGCGCGCAGATCGGGATCCGACGCGATGGCGCCGACTACCACCCGCACATCACGGTAGCGCGACTGGCGGCCGGCCCGGCGGGAGCCCACCGCCAGAAGTCGGCCAGCAATCGGGCCGTACGCGCGGGGGACGCCGAACTCATAGAGACGGTGCGGCGGGCGGTCGAATGGGTCGCGTCGCGCGATCTGCCGCCCGCCTTCATCGCCGACCGGTGCGTACTCTACCGCAGCGACCTTCGACCGGCTGGTCCCGTCTACACCGAACTGGCGTCGTTCGGGTTCGGCTGATCCCGATCTGCGCTCTGCGGTGCTTCGCGCACCGCCCGGAGGCCCGCGGCCAGGATACGCGACATTTGCTCGGCCATTTGTTCCTTCGTGATCGGGAGATCGAACTCCGCGCGGAGGTGGTGTATACCCTGCACGATCGCGAGGAAGCTGCCGGCCAGGAGCTCGGGCGTCGGAGCGTCCGCAGGTGACGGAGCCGAATCACGTTCAGATCCTGTAGGGGTAGCCCGCCGGAACGCGTCCATCACCGGTCCCTGGAGCGACTGGTGCATCTTCATCGCAACCGCGGCGCGCTGCGCCGGCTCGATCTGTTCCAGATCACTTTCGAGCATGCGGAAGAAATCGATCTTGGGCTGCGACAGGAAGAACCGAGCGGCCGCATCGAGTTCTGCCTCGAGACCCGCGCCCGCACCGCGGATTGCCGCGTCGAGTCCGGTGTGGTAGCGGTCCATCGCCGCGTCCAGAACGGCAAGGAACATATCGAGCTTCCCGCCCGGGAAGTGGTAATAGAGCGACGCGGCTCGAACACCGAGCTCATCGGCTATGTCGCGGAGCTTCACGGCCTGGTATCCGCGCTCCATGAACAGCCGCTCGGCGCACTCGAGCACGCGCGCGCGCGCCGAATCGCCGCCTGTTGCCGGGGTATGCACGCGGGTATCCTACTCGGAACGCGCCCCGACGAACAGATCGGCGATCGGGCGTCCGTCCAGCCGGGCAACCTCCAGCGCGTTCAGCACCAGATCGGAGCGCATCGAGTCGATGTCAAATCGACGGCTGGCGATCGTCGCTTCGCGCCGGGCAATGTCGATGTCGGTCACCATGCCCAGGTCGCGAAGTCCCGTGTCGCTCGCGAGCTGTTCGGTCTCGAAGGTAAGATCGAACTCGGCGAGCTCGATGCGACGACGGAGCGTATCGGCTCTCGCGGCAAGCACCGCGCGGCTGGAGGCTTCCTCATCCGTTATCCGGGCCGCCTGAGACTCGGCCAAGGCGACGGCGATCGTCGCCTGCTCCACGGCGCGTGCTCGCGCGCGCGCGGTGTCGAGCGGAACGTCCACCCCGATGGAGAACGCTACGTCAACCCCTGCGCCGTCACCCGCGTAATCTGTAAAGGCTCCGACAAACCGGTCGGCCGACTCGCGACTATCCTGATACCGGGGAGTGAGGCTGAGCGCGATGCGCGCGGTCGCGCGGTCGGTCTTGCGACTGCGCTCGAGTTCGATGCGTGCCTCATCCACCGCGTTACGCGCCTGAAGAATCGCCGGTGTACCGCGATCTGCGTGTCCATCAAGGGCCGCAGGCACCCCGACCCCGTCGATCCGCGTGCCTGCGTGGAAGGCCAGACCAGTCAGACGCGAAAGCTCGATCTTGATCTCGCTCGCCGCAAGCTCGTTCTGGAGTTCGATGTCGCGCGAGCGATTGCGCTGGATCTCCAGGCTTGTGAGAAGCTGGCGGGATCCTTCTCCCTGCTCGACCCGAACGGCAGCTTCGGAGAGCTGGAGCGTCAGAAGCTTCTGCTGGGTTTGCTGCAGGTCGATCGCACGCCTCAACACGCCAAGCTGGTTATAGAGGCGAACAACGGCAAGCACAACCTGCTCGCGATTGGCCTCCACGGCGAGCTCGGCTGCGATTACGGCCGCGTCGGCGGCAGACAGCGCGAGTCGCGGCCGGTCGGTATCGACGAAGCGTCCGTCGACGAACAGCGGCTGTACGAGTGATACGGACACCGACGGCGAAAGCGAGTACGACGCGGACCGGTCATCGTCCGATCCGCTGAGGGTTACAGACGCGGCAGTGGTCGCCGCCGCGGTCAGAATGCCGGAGGTCGGCAACGGCTGGCGAACCGTGACGCCGAGCCCGGTTGTGTGCGTCGCGCTTGAGACGGTCTGCGGCGGAAAGTCGGTGATGTCGGTGATGGATGCAAAGTTACTCCCTCGCGCGGTACGCGCGCCGTATGCCGGGTCGGCGGAGAGCGTGAAGCTGGGGCGCGTCGAGTCGACGATCGAATCGCGCGCAAGCTCTGCCAGCCGCACCCGAAGCTGTGCCTGGTCGATCAACTGGCTGCGGGAGAGCGCCGCGCGAATCGCTTCTTCGATGGTGATTGTGCCATCTACAGTCGTGTCCTGTGCGAAGACCGGGAGTGTCGCCACGATCAGCAGTACGACGACGAGCGTAAGCCTACGAGTATTCATCATGAGTGCTCCGTATTGTGAGCGAGCTGCGAATCCGCAGCGTCGCCGTTGCCACCAACCATGACCGGCGCGGCGGCGGGCGCAGGCTTCGCAATCCCGTTCGCATCGCCCTCGTCCAGCGCGGCGTCGGCCTCGCGCGAAAGCGCGAGCTGCCTGCGAAAGCGTTGTTCCGCGCGGGGGTTGTCGAACAACAGACCGTAAAGGCACGGGACTACCACCAACGCGGTCAGCGTGGAAAAGACCAGGCCGAATATGATCGTGCTCGCCATCGGTCCCCAGATCACCGACGTACCACCAAGACCGATTGCGGTCGGAAGAAGCCCCGCGATCGTGGTCAGGCTCGTCAGGATGATCGGACGCAGGCGTGTCGATGCGCCTTCGACCACGGCCGCCGCAACAGGAACTCCCGCGGCGCGCCGGTCATTGACGAAACTGACCAGGACGATCGTGTCGTTGACCGCTATGCCCGCGAGCGCGACCGACGCGTAGATGACGGTTGTCGACAACGGAGTCCCTGAAACGACCAGGAAGAGCACGACTCCGACGAACGCGAACGGGACCGACAGGAGTATCAGCAGGGGCTGTGTGTAGCTGCGGAACTGCCAACCAAGGATCAGGTAGATCAGCAGGACCCCTATCAGGAAGATGCGCAGGATCTCTATCAGCAGGTTCGTGAAGTCGGCGAAGGTGCCGCCGACGTTGAGCGAAAGCCCCGGATAGAGCGGGAGCACCTCGCGCTCGAAGAGCGCGACGATGTCATCGTTGATCTGCGAGAGGTTCGCCTGACTGAACGCGTCGCTGGTGATCGTCACTTCCCGCTTGCCGTCGCGACGGCTGATCGCCGCGAGTGCGCTCGCCTCGCCGATACTCGCGACCGATGAGAACGGGATCAACCTCCCATCGCGCGTCGGGATGCGCAGCTGGGCGATGTCGCCGGCCGATGCCGACTCGGTCCCGGCGTAGCGAACGATCACGTCGAACTCTTCGTTGTTCACGAACACCGACGATGCGCGCAGGCCGTCAAAGGTAGTCCTGATGAAGCTCCCGATCTCCTGATCGGTGAGTCCGAGCCGCGCGGCGCGCTCCCGGTCGACAACGACCTGGAGTTCAGGCGTGCCATCGTCAAGGTTATCGGTGATGTTGAACAGCTCGGGGTACGTCGCAAGCCGATCGGTGATGATCGCGGCCGCACGTCCAAGCTCAACGAAGCTGTCGCCAAACACACGAAAACTCACCGGAGCGCTCGTCGGCGGACCGTTCGTCGCGCGTCTGAACTGGACGGAATCGGCTCCCGCGATGTCGAAGGTCATCTCCTGCGCGTCGGCGATGATCTGGGTGATCGACCGCGTGCGCCCCTCGTCCTGCTCGGTCAGATCGACGACGATCTGCGCGACGTTGCTGCGCCGAACCGTTCCCGTCTGGGTCTGCGAGAATCCCACGGTTGAGTTCACCGATACGATCTCGCCATTACCAACGAGCGGAAGCAGTCGATCTTCGTACCGTCGAACGATCTCATCGGTGCGCGCCTGCGGCGATCCGACGGGGAGTTCGAGCTCGATGTAGAACACCGAGAAATCCTCAGCGCTGAACAGGTCCTGCTGGATGAAGGGGACGAGCGTGAAGACACCGACCAGAACAACGAGCATCAGCGCGACCGTAAGCCCGCGAAACCGGTAGACGCGCGCGATCAGCCGGCCAAACGCGTCGCGCATCGCGTCGAAGAATCGGCGGACCGGTTCGCGGTTGCCGCCGGGCCAGTCGGCGTAGTGCGACGGGAGGAAGAACGCTGCTTCGAAGGTCGACGCAATGAGCGCGATCGTGACCGTCAGCGGCACGACCCGCAGGAACAGCCCGATCACCCCAGGTAGTAGCGTGAGCGGAAGGAATGCGGCGACGGTCGTCGCGGTGGCGGCGACTACCGGGATGATCACCTCGTTGGTTCCGACCACGGCCGCTCGGTGCTTGCTCAGGCCGAGTTGCTGGCGGCGATAACTGTTTTCGACGATCACGATCGAGTGGTCGACGACGAGTCCGAGCACGAGCACCAGTCCGAACAGCGTGTTGCTGTTCAGCGTCTCACCGAGCGCCTCGAGCACTACGAACGTGATCGCAAAGCTCAGCGGTATCCCGATCGCGGTCATGATCGCGTTGCGAAACCCGATGAACACGAACAGGATCAGGACCAGAAGCCCGAACCCCATAACCGCGTTGCTGACCAGGATGTTAATGCTCTGGCGAATCTGAACGGTCGAATCGTTCGACAGGCTGAATGCGACGCGGGGGTCTGAGGTCTCCCGTATCGCGTCGAGCTCCTCCCGAACCGCATCGATGACGCCAACCGAGTTTCCGCGCGGAACCTTGGTAACCCTCAGGACAAGCGCGCGCTCGCCGTTGAAGCGAGACACGACACCCGACCGTTCGAAGTCGAGCGTCGGAACCGCGACATCGCGAAGGCGAACGACTCCGTCGGCGGTGCTACGCACAACGACATCCGCGAACGCGCTCACCGCATCGATGCTGCCGACCGTTCGCAGCAGGAACTCTCGGCCGCCGGTAGAGATCGTTCCTCCGGGTATCGTCACGTTTCGGCCCTGTATGGCGGCGACGATCTGCCCGATGTCGAGCCCGAGCGCCTCCATGCGGTCCTGGCTCACGGCGATCGTGATCTCGCGGTCTCTCCCGCCTATGAGATCGACCCCCGATACGTCATCGCGGCGACGGATCCGTGTTGCAAGGGTCCTCGCGGTCTGATCGAGCGTCGCAAAGTCGACCGGGCCATGAAGCACCACCTCAATGACAGGGAGGAAGTCGTTCGACGAAAAGTCGGAGATACTCGCCTGGAGCGTCCCAGCCGGTAGCGACACTCTGGTGAACCGGGTCTGGACGTCTTGGAGCGCCCGCGCAAACGCCTCGTTGGACATCCCGTCGTCGAACTCGAGCGTTACTATCGACAGCCCTTCGCTCGTCGTCGACCTGATTGCCTGGAGTCCGTCGATCCCCTGCATCTCGTTTTCGACGGGGACCGTGACGCTCTGCTCGACGTCCTCGGCCGAAACGCCGGGATACGGCACGACGACGTTTATGAAGAAGAGCGGCACCTCGGAAAACTGCTCGCGCGGAAGGCGGACCAGACTGAACGCCCCGAGCGCGAGTACAGCGATCATCACTATGTTCACCAGGACGGGATTCTTGACCGAGAATCGCGCCAGACTCATCGGGCCGCCCCCATGGCATCGGCAGTGCGCACCGTCGGCGCTACGCGATCTCCATGCGCGAGCGTGCGCAGACCCGATACGACGACGAGTTCGCCCGGCTCGACTCCGGACAGGATCGCGACGCGTTCGCCCTCCCGCTCACCGACGGTCACAACGCGCCGCTCGGCGACGCCTTCGGCCGCTGCAACGAAGACCGATCGCTCGTCACCACGGGTGATGACCGCCCCGGCTGGAACGACCAGTCGAGTCGGCGCGCCAACCGGGGGAATCCGTACCCGGGCGGACAGGCCGGCGCGGACAAGCGTGTTCGGCGGCTGCTGCCACCGCACGACCACCGGGAAGCTGCCGGTCTGCGGATCGCTGCCCGCGGCGATTGCGGCGATTTCCGCGCGAATCTCTCCCGGTCCAGCGGCCGGGATACTCACGAAGGCCGCGCCGCCGACGCGCAGGTATCGGATCTCGCGTTCGCCGACCGACAGACGGATCTCCATCCGGCTCGTATCGATTATGCGGGCAACCATGACCCCGGCACTCACGAAGTTCCCCGGTTCGACCGACGGCGATCGGGCGGCAACCAGGCCATCAAACGGAGCGATGAGCGTACGGTCGGCCAGGGCCTTCTCAGCCTGTGCGAGCCTGGCTCGCGCGCCGGCGAGCGCACCGCGAGCCTGCGTCAGCTGCGCCTGCGACGCGTTCCCCGTGCCGACGAGCCGCTCTGTGGTCGCGACGGTGAGCTCTGCAGACGTGAGCGCCTGCCTCGCCTCCTCGACGGTCAGCACCTGGATGAGCGAGTCGAATGTGACGAGCACCTGCCCCGCCTCGACCGGCTCCCCAAGTTCGAACGATGCTGCCTGAACAACACCCTGTGTTTCCGCGACAATGGTAACCTCACGGGTCGCCGACACCATCCCCGACGCGCCGATATCGGGCACCAGCCGGGTACGCTCGGCGGCGACGACCTCCACCGGAAGCGGGGGCAGCGAAGCGACCCGCTCCATCACCCACGGAGCCGATGCCTCGGTCGCCGCGTCGAGCGATCGGTCGCATCCGGCAAAGACGATCACGACCAGCGTCATGGCTGCTACTACTGCTATGTGCTTCCTCATGCGGCGGAAGATAATACGGATTATATGGAGAGAAAAGATAAATCTACCTAGAGATTGTTAGCTCACGATGCCACATCTCAGGCAGTGTCAGCGAGCCTGCAGTTGCTGCGTCAGGCCGGCAAATCTCGGTATATTCCAGGTATGTACGACCGGATGCAACGGCTGATCACCGCGCTCATGCACCAGCTCTACGAGCGCGATGACGCGGTGAGGCTTGGGCTGCTCGCGTCGCTCGCCGGAGAGAGCATGTTCATGCTCGGGCCACCGGGGACGGGGAAGAGCCTGATCGCGCGACGCCTCCAGCGCGCGTTCGCCGATGCGCGCGCGTTTTCGTACCTGATGGGACGCTTCAGCACGCCCGACGAGGTGTTCGGGCCGCTGTCTATCCGTGCGCTCCGCGATAATGACCGCTACGAGCGTACCACCGAACACTACCTGCCCGATGCGGATGTCGTGTTTCTGGACGAGATCTGGAAGGCGAGTCCTCCGATTCAGAATGCGTTGCTCACCGCGCTCAACGAGCGGGTCTTCCGCAACGGTACGACCGAGGTAGCGCTGCCGCTCAAGGCGTTCATCGGCGCGTCCAACGAGCTCCCGGAGGAGAGCGATGAGTCGGCGGCGTTCTGGGACCGGTTCCTGGTCCGCATCGTTGTCGAGCCGATCCGCGGCGACCATCGGTTCGCGACGCTGGTGCGGGAAACCGGCGATCCGTACACCGTCGACATCCCGCGAGAGTTGCAGATTCGTCCCGACGAGTACGCCGACCTCCAGCTCCGCGCGCAGTCGATTGAGCTGTCCGACCGTGTGATCGGCATGCTTTCGGCGATCCGAAGCCGACTCGCGTCCGACCGCGATGGCCGGCAGGTGTACGTCTCCGACCGGCGCTGGAAGAAGATCGTGCGTCTGCTTCGAATGAGCGCGCTGCTCCACGACCGCGACACCGTTGACCCGGTTGACTGCGCGCTGCTGCGGTCGTGCCTGTGGAGCACGCTCGATGATCTGGAATACGTGGCAACGGTGGTCTCGGAAGAACTCGCGGCGCGTTCCGGCAGCCGGGATCTGTCCGTGGCGGCCGCGGCGGCGACCGAAGACCTGAGGGATCAGATCTCCGAGCTCACGCAGCGGCGCGTCGTGCGTCAGGTCGACACCCCACGACGCCACCGACAGGAGTACTACCGGCTCATCCCCGCGGAAGAGTCCGGAGACGGCTCCGACGATTCAACGATCCTGGCATGGCACGGTGATATCGACGACCTGTCGATCGGTTCACGGGCCGACGTCGACATCTTCTTCTACGACGCATCGGAGCAGCTGACCGGGTCGCAGGAGGTTGCGATTCACCGACAGTCGGAGGTGGCCCTCGATATAGACGGGGAGCGGTACACGATCGAGGTCGAGCGCGCGGAGGCGGAGGTGACCGAGTCGCGCTCACCGACCACCGCCGAGCGCCGGCGGGTCGTGAGTCAGATCGAGCAACTGCTCGAGCGGGTCGACCAGCAGATCGACGAGCTGATCGAAACGCAATCGGCGCTCGAAGACGGCGCGCGCGCGCATCTTTTCGTCGCGCAGGAGGATGTCGACCTGGTCGTCGACTCGGTCCGCGACACGGCAACCCGGCTGTCCGAAATCCGGATGCTCGTCGCCGACCTGGCCACCCAGACGACCGGGGTGTAGGTGCACGTCTGCCGCTACTTCCACGACGACCCGCTACCCGATGCATTGCGTGAGGAGCTCGAGGATGAGCTCTACCGCAGGCTCATCGGCCACGATCGAAGCGACGCGGCGGCCGGAAAGGACACCGGAGACGCGTCACCGGTCCGGCTGACGCTGAGGCGGCTCCTCACGGCCGCCGACTTCGAACGGTACACCGCGGGAAACCCGCGCATGAGCGAGCGGATCGCGCACGAGGCGGTGCACTGGACGGGACACCGGTGGGCGGCGATGGAGGCCCACCAGGATCTGGATGCGGAGGAGGCCGAACTCGACCGGATCGCCGATGAGGCGCGGGTCGAACCTTCGGTCGCGCACGACGCGGTCAAGCGCGTCGCCGAGCGTGCCGCAGCAGCGCGCGGAGAGCTCGCCGAAGCGGCACGCGCGGCGATGACCGATCTCCCGAGCGATCCGCGACGAGCCCGGCTCGAGTGCAACGCACGCATCGGCTACCTTGTGCGCGCGTGGAGAGAGCAGGTGGCCGCCGACCGGTCGTGGCGCGATGCGCGTGCGCTCGGCCGCGCGGTTGGCAGCTTCATCAGGGAGATCCAGGCCGCGCTTCCCGGACTCGCCCGCGCGCAGGAACTCGTGCGCGACGCTCTGGGCAACGACGACGCGCTGTGGGACCTGTCGATGCACGAGTGGGAGACGCTCGACACGCGCGGGCTCGATGCGGCGGCAACGACGCTCGGTCAGAACCCTGAGATCGAACGGCTCGCGCAGATCCTGGGGCGCAGCCGCGCGGTGACGCACGAGCGGCGCGTGCAGCGGGTCGATCGCATGGTTCGCGAGCATAGCGTCGGGATTGGCAAGAGCGAGGTCACCGGCGTCCGCTTCGGTGACGATCTGACGAGCCTGATCGCGTCCGAGACCGCGCTCCTGTCGACCCCCGAAACACAGGAGCTCTTCTACGCGAAGCTCGCGCGCCGCGAACTGCTGATCCTCGACTACCGAAGCGTCGACGTGGTAGAGGACGTCCGGACGCGCCGGGTCTGGACGACCGAACGCGTGCTCGCCGAGCGCGGCCCGATCGTGGTCTGCGTGGATACGTCGGGGTCGATGCTCGGGCTTCCCGAACAGGTTGCGAAGGCGATCGTGCTCGCGCTCGCGCGCCGGGTCGCTGCCGACCGCCGCCGGGTAGAGGTTATCGCTTTTGCGAGCGATGTCCGCTGCTTCACGCTCGACCACGCCGACGCTCGCCTGGCAGACCTCGCGACGTTTCTTCACGGCAGCTTTCACGGGGGAACCGACCTCAATCGTGCGCTCCTTACGGCGCTCACCACCCTCGAGCAGAGCCAGAGCGAACACGCCGACGTTCTGGTCGTCTCCGACTTCCGGGTACCGAAGATTGCCGATCGCCACGTGGACAGGATCGACCGGCAGCGCGGTCGTGGAACGCTCTTTCATACGTTGACTGTCGGCCGCGCTGCCGTGCATGATCCGCTGAACGTGTTCGACTCTTCATGGTTCTTTAACACGACTACCGGCAGAATCGACCCGGAACTACTGACCACGATCAAGTAGAGGAACGTACCAGTGAAGGACAAGGCCGGCTTCAGACCGTACATGACGACAACCTTCCTGATCGGGCTCGGCTTCTTCACGATGGGATTGATGGACCCGCTCTACGACGCGTACGTGCCGATCTTCCTGGACGATCTGCTCGAGCGCAAGGGGATGATCGGGCTCGTGATGACGTTCGACAACATCTTCGCGCTCTTTCTGATACCGGTCTTTTCGCACCTGTCGGACCAGACCAGGACCAGGATTGGCCGCCGCATGCCGTACATCATCGTCACACTCCCGCTGAGCGCGCTCTTCTTCGGGCTGATACCGTTCGCTGCAGGCGTGGGGCTCGCGGCGTTGATCGTAGTGCTCTTCCTTCTCAACGGCGTGAAGCAGGCCGCGCGCGGTCCGGTTGTCGCACTGATGCCGGACACGATCCCCGGCGACTTCCGGTCGGAGGCGAACGGCGTCATCAACATGATGGGTGGAATCGCAGCGATCGTCGGCACGATCATTCTGAGCCCGCTCATGGACCTGGACATCGACCTCCCGGTGATCGGCAACACGCGCAGAAAGCTCCCGTTCCTGATCGCTGCACTTTTGGTGGTCGCGGCGACGGTGATCCTGTTCACCCTCGTAAAGGAGAACGCGCGTTCGAAATCGGCGAGGGAGGCGCGCGAGCCGATCGTCAAGTCGCTCAGGATTCTGTTCAACACCAAAGACCGGAGCGCGTTCTGGATCCTCGTGAGTATCTTCGTCTGGTTTTTCGGCTACCAGGGTCTTCTGCCGTTCGTGACGCTCTACACGCGCGACGTCGTCGGGACGAGCGAAGGCATCGCCGGGCTGTCGGCGGGGATGGTCGCGATCGCGTACGCGGTGTTTGCGATCCCGTCGGGCTACGTCGCTCACCGATTCGGGCGGAAGCGGACGATTCGCACCGCGCTCATCGTCACGTCGGCGATCACCGCGCTGATCAGCCTCCACGCACCGGTCGCGGATGCGCTCGCGCTGACGCCCGCGCTGCGGATCGGATCGTTCTGGATCCTGCTGTTCGTGTTCGGAGTCTTCTGGGCGTCGATCATCACAAACAGCTTCCCGATGCTGTGGCAGATGGCGACGTTCGCGAACATGGGGGTCTACACCGGACTCTATTACTTCTTCAGCCAGGGCGCCGCGATCCTGGCCCCACCGGTGACCGGGACGATCATCGACCTGGCCGGTTACCAGTCGATCTTCCTGTTCTGCGCGGCCTGTCTGCTGCTCGCGTTCTTCCTGATGGGACGAGTGACCGGCGGTGAGGCGGAACAGCCAGCGGTCGCCCCGTAGAACCGCTGGCTTGTAGCGCCGTCGGGTCGAGGACCGGTCGATGCAGCGCCGGCTTGATATCGCTGGTCGGCCACGCGATACTTGTATTCAGAGGAGTAGCCGAATGACGCACCGCCTTGGGCCCATCGTGGACGGGATTCTCGCCTCGTACCAGGAGATCGGTGGAATCAACCACATCGAAGGCGCGCGCCTTCCGTCCCGAACTCAGATGCTGCGCGTGATCGAGGACCTGGAAGCGATCATCTTCCCGGGCTATCACGAAGAGGAGACCGGCCGCACCGAAAACCTGAAGTACTCGGTCGCCGAACGCGTCAGCCGGGTCGGCCGCAACCTGACCGAGGAAGTCCAGAAGTGCCTCTGCTTCCAGCGGGGACTCGACACCGACGATCTGTGCTCGAGACGCAAGCACGACCAGGAGATAGAGGGATGCCACGAGCGCGCCGAAACGATCACCTCCACCTTGCTGGAGATGATCCCTGAGCTGCGCCGGCGCATCCGTATGGACGTCGAAGCGGCGTTTGACGGTGATCCGGCGGCATCCAGCAAGGAGGAGGTGATCCTTGCGTATCCCGGGATAGAGGCGGTGCTCATTCACCGAGTTGCGCACGAGTTGTTTCAGATGGAGGTCCCGCTCCTGCCCCGCATGATGAGCGAGTACGTCCACGGGAAGACCGGCATCGATATCCATCCGGGCGCGACGATCGGCGACTACTTCTTCATCGACCACGCAACGGGCGTCGTGATCGGCGAAACGACCGTGATCGGCAATCACGTGAAGATCTACCAGGGCGTTACTATCGGTGCGCTCAGCGTGAAGAAGGACGAGGCGAACCGCAAGCGCCATCCCACGATCGAAGATCACGTGACGATCTACGCGGGCGCGACGATCCTTGGCGGGAACACGGTGATCGGGCAGTGCTCGGTGATCGGCGGCAACGTCTGGATCACCGACAGCGTGCCTCCCAACAGCCAGGTCTTCTACCGCGGCGACGAGTTTTCGGTGACGCGCAGCCGCGTCCGCCGCGCGGGGTAGATCACCCGACAAACGGTCAGGCCGCCGCGGCTTTTCGTCCGCCGCTGCTCTCTGTCGGGTTGACACCGTACGGGCTACGCGTACACTGCGGCAAATGGGACAGCCATCTGTTCTCCTTGACGTTCACGACCTGTCGGTGCGCTTTCGCGCCGGTGGCCGATCGGTGTACGCGGTCAACGGCGTTGGCTTCACGGTTGACCGCGGCGAGCGGCGCGGCATTGCCGGCGAAAGCGGCAGCGGGAAGAGCGTCACGTGCCGGGCGCTTCTGGGTCTTCTTCCCTCCAACGCCAATGCCCCTGGCGGATCCGCCCGGTTCGCGGGTACGGATCTGCTCGATCCCAGGCAGCTCGACCAGTGCAAGATCCGCGGGCGGCGCATCGGCTACGTGTTCCAGGACTCGCGAAGCGCGCTCGATCCCTACCTTCCGGTCGGCAACCAGCTCATCGAGCTTGCGGCAGTGCACGGCGTTGCTGCCGCACAGCGTCGCGACGTGGCGCTCGAATGGCTCGAGCGCGTGGGCATTCACGACGCCCCGTCACGCCTGATGTCGTACCCGCACGAGTTTTCCGGCGGCATGTGCCAGCGGATAGGAATCGCGATGGCTCTGCTTCCGGGACCCGAGCTCCTGATCGCCGACGAGCCGACCTCCGACGTCGATGTCACGACGCAGAGGCGGTTGATCGAACTGATCGAACGGCTGTGCGCGGAAGAGTCGCTGTCGCTTGTGCTCGTGTCGCACGATCTTGGAGTGATCGGTCGACTGTGCGACACCGTGTCGGTCCTCTACGGCGGTCTGGTTGTCGAGCAGGGGCCGTGCCAGGCGGTCCTGTCTACGCCCATTCATCCGTACACAGCCGGGCTCATCGCGTCGGTGCCGCGAGTATCCGCCGGCGACGCGCGGGTACGGGGAATCCCGGGTGGTCAACCGACGCTTTCCGCGCCACCTGCCGGATGTCCCTTTGCGCCGCGATGCGACCTGCACGAGCCAGGATGCGACGCGGCGCTACCGCCGCTTGTCGCAGTCGCGTCCGACAGGGCCGTCCGATGTCCGGTTGTGGCGCGGGAGCCATACCCGCGCTTCGGTGGAGCGCAGCGATGAACGACGCCCTCCTTCGCGTAACAGGACTGTCGGTCCACTATCCGATCGTCCGCGGAGTGCTGTTTCAGCGAACCGTCGGATCCACCGTCGGGATCGAAGACGTGTCGTTCACGGTCAGCCGGCGCGAGATCGTCGGCGTCGTCGGCGAATCGGGCTCGGGCAAGAGCACGCTCCTGCGCACGCTCCTGCTCATCGAGCGCCCTTCAGGCGGCACGGTCGAGTACGAGGGGCGCTCTCTCTTTCACGCGACACCGAGCGAGCAGAACGAGTATCGACGACGCGCTCAGGTGGTGTTCCAGAATCCGAGGAGCTCACTCGATCCGGCGCTGCGTACCGAACGATCGGTAACCGAGCCGCTGGCGGTGCGTGGTGACGTGCCGGTGCGTTCGGCGCAGGGCGCGGTCACGCGCGCGCTTGCGGAGGTCGGCATGGAGACCACAACGGGAGATCGATTTCCCGACCAGATGTCAGGCGGTCAACAGCAGCGGATCGCGATCGCGCGCGCCACCGTATCTGCGCCGCAGATTCTGTACGCCGACGAGTGCGTGTCCGCGCTCGACGTCAGCGTTCAGGCTCGCGTGATCAACCTGCTACTCGATCTTCGCGATCGCCTGGGTTTCGCGATGGTATTCGTGACGCACGACCTTGGCGTGGTTCGCGCGCTGTGCGACACGGTGCTCGTGCTGCAGCGCGGACGAGTCGTCGAGTATCGACCGGCAGCCGACTTCTTCAGCGCCCCGACTCACGCGTATTCGCGCGAGCTGGTCGACGCGGCGCGGGCAACCGAACTGGAGCCGCACCGATGAACCTGCCGCTTCGAGTCTTGCGGCTTACGGGCGAGCTCGCCGGTCGCGTCTTCGTGATTCTCACGATCACGTTCGTCGTCGCCTCGGGCAGCGCTGGATCCACCTACGAGCCGTATCACGTGTTCTATCGGTACCTGATCTACGTCCGGAACCTGGCAACCTTTTCGTTAGGGACAACCAGCGACAACGTCGCAGCGGCATTCTACATTACCCCCGCGATCGGTCGGTCGGCTCTGGTTCTCATTCCTCCGCTGATCGTCGCTGCGCTTGTGGTGATGGCCGTCACCCGACATGCGTTCGTGACTCGATCCACGCTGCTGCAACGGTCGGCCGGCTCGCTCCTGACCGTTGGCTATTCGATTCCAATTCCGTTCATTGCGGTGATCGCCTTCGCGGTCGCCGGCATGACCGGATGGTTCCCGCTCGGAATGACTACTTCGGTCGGGCACGCTTCGCTGCCGCCCTTCGGGCGGCTGCTGGACACGGTGCATCATCTGATCCTGCCGTGGTTCACCGTGGGTCTCTTTCCGTTTCTGGCGCTGACCAGTTCGTTGATCGGTCGGTTGAACGAGCTTGGCGACGCGCCGATAGTCACCGCGGGGATCGCGCGAGGTCTGTCACGGCGGCAGGTGTTCACCCATCACCTCCGCCGACCGCTTCTGGCGACGCTGGTGCAGCAGCTTGCGTCGTCGATGCCGATCATCGTGACGTACCTGGCGTTGGTGGAGAGCGTCTACCGCTACACCGGACTCGGCTTCTTCCTGATCCGACCGTACACCGGATCGGGGTGGTGGAGCGTCTCGGACCACCTCATAGTGTCGCAGGCCGCTCTGGTCTACATCGCGGTCTTCGCGGTCTGCGCTCAGTTTCTGTGCCGGCTGGCCGAGCTCATTCTGATTCCGCAGCTTCGCCACTCTGAGGCTGACGCCGAACCACCCGCCACACGGTGGATTCTTGCTGCGGCGGCCGGCGGCGTGGTCATTGGAGTCGCGCTGACGCTTCTTCCCCCGCTCGCTCCGATTTCCGGCTGGGCGGGCTCGGCCCTCGCGATCACGCCGGTGCTGGTAGCGGTTGCCGTCGTCGCGCGTGCACGACGGCCCGATCGCGAGCGGACCGAACGCTCCGCTTCGATGACGCCTGAGCAGCATGGGATTGCCGACCCGGATGACGGCGAACCTCAGGTCAAGACGCTTCGTGAGGCAGTGAGGGCGACCGGTCGTGCTCTGAGGCGGACGGGCAAACGGCTTTCAGTCTCAATCCGGCACAACCGGACGACAGCAACGCAGATAGCTGTCGCAGCCGGGCTCCTTGCGGCGCTTCTGATTGCGAGCTCGATCGTACCTCCACCGGCGCCGCTCCCGTCGATGGCACGCATCAACCCGTCGATGGTGCCCCTGGGACAGAGGATAACGTTTCACGCGCTCACTGCGCTTGCCACCGCGCGAAGCATAGTCGCGGTCGCAGCCGTCGCCGCGCTCGGGGTGCTCGCCGGAGCTGTCGCGGCGGTTGCGACAACGTACGCTCGACCGCCGTTGATCCATCGTACGATCGGTGTCGTCGGACTGTTCCCGACCGTCCTGATCGTCGTGATGCTTCTGAACGTGGTAAGCGGGTACGCGGCGTTCTTCTACGCGTTTCTGTTCGTCGCGGCAGTACGGTCGTATCATCGGTTCCGCGATACGCTCGACCTCCTTCGCCAGGAGCACTTCACGACGTACAGCACGGTCCTGGGAAGGGGAATCGTCCACCAGACGATCTGGCACGTCGCGCCGAACCTGCGGAAGCTGCTTCTCAGCTCGACCATCGCATTGTCGGCCGATCTGATCGTGCTGCGGGCCAACCTCCGGTTCGTCGGCACGTGGATTCCGCGTGGAGTCGCTGAGGCCGACGCCAGGGTTCCGGGCTTCCTGGAGGAGCTGTCTCGGCTGATGTACAGCGTGAACTGGGGCAGCGCCATTCAGGCGGGTGTCGGAGGATTCGTCAGGGGGTACTACCTGCCGGTGGTATTCCCGGTGGCGTTTCTGCTACTGGCGGTGCTGCTCCTGCGCGCGCTCGCCGGCGCGATCGAACGATGGGAGCACGTATGACCGGCCACCGAACACACCGGCGCAGACTCCTGAAAGCAGCCCTGATCGCGCTCATCACCATGGCATCAGCTTTGGCTCACGCCGATTCGTGGCCGACGTTCGGCCGCTGGATTGATACACCCGGCAACTCGAGCGGCTGGAGGGCCGAATCCGACGGTACGCTCGTGACGGTGATGGCGGCCGGCGGTGGCGCCGATGCGCCCGACCGGAGGTCGATCGTGATGATCCGTGCGTCGGGGCCGTCGGAGATCTCCGTCCACCCGTTGCTGTCGTGGGACGACGATCCCGATCTGCGGGTGCAGCGGGCCGATATCGCACCGATCCGGGATGGGTACCTTGTCGCCCTCTCACTCCTCACGCACGGACCCGACGGCGATGCCCCGCCGGGCCGGACGATCCGACTCTATCGATACGACGACGAGTCGTCCCGGCATGCGACAGCGCGCTCCGCAACCGCCTTCGATACTCCCGACGCGATGATCGACCTTGGCGCGTCGGGCCCGGAGATGACCTGGCAGCTCTCCGCCGATGTAGCCGGCATCGAACTCTACTGGAGCCGTCCCGACGGGCACGGCGGGTACGAGCTGCTCCGTCGTCGCATTTCGGACAGGCTCGCGATCGGCGATCCCGAGAGCATCCATGGAGCGGCAAACCCGATCGTCGAGCTGCAGGTCATCCGGCCCGATCCGATGCGATCGGACAGCGTGCTCGTATGGATCGAGTCGGCCGGTCAGCAACGGACGCTCGCTTCGGCGGCGATCGCGGGCGGTGACATCACGATCGGTCCGCGCGTGTCAGTCGGGCAGGCCGCGCTCTACTCGCCCGGTCTGCGCATGCCCGATTCGCTGATTGGGCCGGGGATCCGGCTGGGACTGCGCCCGTCGTTCGGCGGCGCTCTGATAGATGGGCGTCTTGTCGTTGCAGCGGCGCACATCGAGCGGCCGCAAAGCGCGCTGTCGGTATTCTGGACAGGGCTTGCGTTGCACGAACTGCGATTCGACGGAACCCCGCCACAGCGACGATGGATCGTCGAACCGGGGCCGGCCGCGCTCTTCTCATTCCCGACGATTGCGTTGGACAGCGGCACGCCGACCGTGCTGTTTCTCCACGATCGCGTTGGTGCCGAAGGCGGCAGCGACGTCTACCTCTGGCGCGACGGCGAACCGGGCGCTCGCAACGTATCGGCTACGCCGCGTCGCGTGGTCGCGCCGGGGCTGGCGGACCGCGACGACGGCGTGATCATGACGTGGTTCAGCGCGCAGCGGATCGGTTTCGCACCGTCGGTTCGAAGCGATACTCCAAGCGCGCTTCGGGCTCGCCTGCCAATCACGATGGAAGGAGATGCGCTGGAGACCGTCGTCTCGGCGCTCCTGGCGCTTCCGGTCGCATCGGTCGTCTCCGTCTACTACGCGCTCGTGGCGAGCGCGCCAGCACTCATAAGCGTGATGATGATGATCGCGGCGTTCCATCGCTACAGACCGGATGCGATGAGGCGCTACGGGGCAATGGTTGTCACGTTGATGTACGCGTACTGTGTGGCTGTGTACGGTCGAAGCCCCTGGTCGTTCGCACCGGAGCCGGCGACGGTGGTGCCGGTCATAGGGCTTGCTGCGGTCGCGCTCATAGGACTGTTGGGCTGGTACCGCCATGCCGAGCGACGGTCGCTCCCGACGCCGGCTGAATGCACGGGCGCGATCGCAATCGCGCTCGTTGCCCCTGCGGCGTCGACCGCCTTCTCGCTTGTGATGACCACGTTCGGCGAAACCGGACCGATGCCGCTCATTCTGGGCGGTTGACGGGGAACGATCGGCTACGAGCGGGAAGGATCGACGACCGGGGTCGTGAAGTCGACGAAGATCATCGCGTCGGCGAACTGACGGAGCTCCAGAACCCAGTCCAGAAACTTCTCTGCTTCGGTCCGTACCGCGAACGGACCGAGCCGCAGACGGTAGTAGATCGTGCCGTTGATCTCCCGGGTCATTATGCGGGTTCCCAGCTGCCGCTCCGCAAGCGTACGCTGCGCCTGCTCTGCGGTGTCAAGATTCGGAGAGCTGATGACCTGGACCCAGTACGCCTGCGGCGCAGTACGCGGCGCGGGGGCTGGTACTGCCCGGGGCGCCGGCGCCGGAGCGGCGACCACAGACGGGGTCCGAGCCGCAGCGGCAGTCGTCGCGGGCTGTCGGGTCGCAGCGGGCTGTGGTGCGGGGGCCGCAGTTGGCGCTGGAGCTGGAGCTGGAGCTGGAGACGGGGTTGGATCGACGCGCGGCACCACCGGCACGGCTTCCACAGCGACACGACGCGTGTCGGTTGGGGCCGCTGGTCCGTCCTCCGGAGCACGGGTCGTACCGGGCCTTGCCGGCGGACCGACGGTTACGCCGTAGGTGACCTCAAAGGTGTCGTCACGCCGCACGGAGTCATCCGCAACCCGATCGAGGCCCGGCCGATCGGACAGACCCTGCAGGAAGTCGAGCGGCTCCCACTCAAGACCTCCGGTTCGTCGGGCGTCGGCGACGGGCACCGAGTCGTCGCGTGGATAGAAGAGCCACAACCCGACACCGATCGTCACGGCCAGAACGACAGATACACTCGCTACTATGAGAAGAACCTTCCGCTGTTCCATGCTCCATCCGATCACGAGATCGGAAGAAAGCTCTCCAGCTGCGAGAGCAGCCGCTTCCGATCATCGTCGTTTTCTACACTATGAATGTCGGCACACGAGCGTGAATGTTGAGGCGCAACGTCAGACTGAGCGCGCAGCCGACGAAGGACGTCGATCAGACCGGCGCCGTCGCGCGCGCGCGCGCGGCGCAATCGAGCCAGAAACGGAGCGCGAACGAAGACCACCGTGTCGCACAGCGCGTCGAGTCGCATCCGCAGGAGAATCGCCGCGTTGATCACGACACCGGGGGGCGGGTCGGCGGCCGAGCGCAGCGTCTGAATCCGGGCGTGGACAGCGGCGACCATAACCGGGTGGAGGATCGCCTCCAGACGCGCAAGCGCGGCGCGATCGCCGAAGACGATCCGGCCGAGCGCCTTCCGGTCGATCCGGCCGTCGTCGCCGCGGACGGAAGGGCCGAACTCGTCGATCACCCGCCGCCCCTCGGTAGCGAGCGCGTCGTGGCCAACCCGGTCCACGTCGATCTCCACGAAGCCGCGATCGACAAGCAGCCCGGTTACGGTGTTCTTACCCGAACAGTACTTGCCGGTCACTCCAACTACGATCAATGCATCTCTCCCCAGCTTGCGCCGCGTTCGACCGATACTCCGAGCGGTACGGAGAGCGACACGACACCGGTCATCGCCTCCCGCAGCATCGATGCGACCTCGTCGGCTTCATCGACCGGACACTCGAGGATAAGCTCGTCGTGGACCTGGAGGAGCATCCGGCACTTCAGGTTGTGATCGGCCAGGCGCGAAGAGAGCTCGATCATCGCGCGCTTCATGATGTCGGCGCCGCTTCCCTGGATCGGCGTGTTGACCGCGACGCGCTCGCTCGCCGACTTCACCGTCTGATTTCTGCTCGCGATGTTCGCGAGGTAGCGTCGGCGTCCAAGGATCGTCTCGACATAGCCGCACGCCTCCGCGCGCGCGACCGTCTCGTCGATGAACGCCTTGATCCGCGAGTAGGTCGCGAAGTACGCCTCGATGAAGCCGGCTGCTTCTGTCCGGGAGATCTGCAGCTCGCGCGCGAGCCGGAACGCGCTCATCCCGTACATCACGCCGAAGTTGATCGTCTTCGCGATCCTCCGCTGCTGCGCGGTGACCTCACCGGCGTCAACGCCGAAGATGAGCGCGCCGGTGTGCCGGTGCACGTCGACACCTTCGGCGAACGCCTTCTTGAGTCCCGGGTCGTCGGAGAGGTGTGCGAGGATCACGAGTTCGAGCTGCGCGTAGTCGGCGCTGACGAATACCCACCCATCGCGGGGGACGAACGCGGTGCGGATCCGGCGGCCCTCGTCGTCGCGGATCGGGATGTTCTGCAGGTTCGGATCGGTCGAACTCAGCCGCCCGGTCGCGGTGCCGGTCACGTTGAAGTGCGTGTGAACACGGCCGGTATCGGGGTCGACCATCCCGGGTAGCGAATCGACGTAGGTGCTCTTGAGCTTGGTGAGCATCCGGTAGCGCAGCACCAGCTCGGGCACGGGATCGTCACCAACCAGGTCGCTCAGCACGCTCGTGTCGGTCGAGTAGCCGGTCTTCGTCTTCTTGCCGGGACTGAGCTTGCGCTCTTCGAAGAGGACCTGCTGGAGCTGCTTGGTCGACGCGATGTTGAACTCGTGGCCGACGAGCGTGTAGATCTCGGCTTCGACGCGGGCGACCTCGCGCTCAAGCTCTCCGCTGAACTTCTCCAGTTCGAACACGTCCAGACCGATGCCTTCGAGTTCCATGTCGGCCAGGATCGGGAGCATCTTCATCTCCAGATCGAAGAAGAGCGAGTCGACCTCTTCCTGCTTCAACAGCGGGTGGAGCACGCGATAGAGGCGCAGCGTCACGTCTGCGTCCTCCGCGGCGTACTCTGTGGCGCGGTCGAGCGCGACGGTGTCGAACGTCGCCTCCTCCTCTCCGCGCTTCGCCTTCGGCACGACCTGGTCGTAGTGAACGGTCTCGTAGCCAAGGTAGTCGCGCGCAAGGTCGTCCATCCCGAGCTTGTTCGACTCGGTGTCGAGCAGCCACGCTGCGATCATCGTATCGAACCACGGGTTCGCGATCCGCACACCCCAACGGCTCATGACCTTGAAGTCGTACTTCAGGTTCTGCCCCACGACCCGAAGCTTCGGGTCCTCGAGCAGCTCCTTCAGCCGATCCTTCACCTTGCCCGCCGGCAGGACCGGCCCGTCGGGTCCGTGGAGGGGGATGTAGCACGCGGCTCCCCGCTCGACCGCGAGCGAGAAGCCAACCGGCTGCGCTCGCAGCGCGTTGAGGCTGGTCGTTTCGCTGTCGAACGCGACGACGCCCGCTTCCTTCGCGCGTGCGCACCAGCGGTCGAGCGCGTCGAGCGTGTCGACGAGCTCGTAGTCGCCCTTCTTTGCGTCTTCGGGATCCGGCGTGTAGCCGTAGAGCGCGGGTCTGCGAAACTCGTCGGACGTGCCGGAGCCGTCGGCGGCGCCGCGCTGAACCGCTTCGTGCGCCTGGGAATCGGTCGCCCCCGACGGGTCGAGCGTCGCCCCCGGATCGGTGAGCCAGCTGTCCATCTCGCGCGCGGCGAAGCGTTCGGCGCGCGCTGCGGCCGGATCGTCGGCGGGCAGGTCGAGCCGGTCAGAACCGGTGAGCTCCTTGAGCAGACTTCCCATCCCCTCTGCGGCGAAGTAGGGCGCCGCGGCGGCGCTATCGAGCTCGCGAAGCCGCAAGTCGTCGATGCTGAGGCTGAGATCGACGTCGCTCTTCAGCCGGACCAGGTCGCGGCTCAGAAGCGCGCTCTCCCGGCTGGATACCAGCTTCTCACGCTGGCTCTTCGAACTCACGTCATCAAGGTTTGCGTAGATCGCATCGATGTCGGGCCAGGTCTGTAGCAGCGCGGCTGCGCTCTTCTCTCCGATTCCCTTCACGCCCGGCACGTTATCCGACGTGTCGCCGACGAGGCTCAGGTAGTCGAGGATCTGCTCGGGGGTCACGCCCCACGCGTCGACCACGGCGTCGCGGTCCATTTCGGCGAATCCTCCGCCGCTCTCCGGCTTGAGCACCCGGACCGAGCCGTCGACAAGCTGCAGCAGGTCCTTGTCGCCGCTGACGACGTAGCACGTCGTACCAGACTCGCGTGCCTGCCGTGCGAGCGTCGCGATCACGTCGTCGGCTTCGTACCCGTCGGCGCGCAGCGTCGGTACGCCGAGCTTCGACAGGATTTCCTCGATCACGGGGATCTCGTTCTTCAAGTCCTCTGGTGTCTTCTGCCGGGTCTCCTTATACGCCGCGTACATCTCGTGCCGGAAGGTCGGAACCCGGGAATCGAGAACAACCGCGAAGTGAGTCGGCTTGCGCTGTTCGAGCAGGAGAAAAAGCGACCGGAAGAATCCGTAGATCGCGCTCGAGTTCTTGCCCTTCGGGTTGAACAGCGGCCGGCGAATAAACGCGAAGTAGCTGCGGTAGACCAGACTGTACCCGTCGAGGAGATAGAGAGAGTCGCTCATGCGCACAGTGTAGCCCCGAGCGTGGCGCGGGGCAATGGAGCGACCGCTACACCCCGGCTTTGGCCGCGCCTCCGAGCCGCGTCGCGGCTGCAGCCGAGACGCCGTACGCGGCCGCCGCTACCGCAGTGACCATCGCGAACCCAAGCTCAACCGCGAGCAGACCTGCCGCAACCGCCGCGGTCACAGACAGCAGACTGTCGATCGCGCACGCCCACGGGATGTGGTCGGTTCGGCCCGCCGCAAGCCGACGCAGCCCGAGTGGGAAGAGCATACCCAGCACGACCGCCGGTACAAGTAGTAGAATCACGACCGCGACGATCTTGGTGGCGACCGGAAACGCAATGAGAAAGCGCAGAAGCGGCATCAGAGCAACGGCGTAGCACAGCAGCACCGCCGCCGCAACGCCGGCGATGCGCGGCAGAAACCGCGAAGCGGCATCGATCCGCGACGACAGGAGGCTACCGATACCCGATCCGATCAACAGTACCGCGATCACCGCCGCGGTCGCGTAGACCGGCTGGCCCAGAAGAAAGGTGAGCTGCTGAATAAGGACAATCTCGAAGAGCATGAACCCGGTTCCGGTCCCGCAGAAGAACAGCAGCGTGGGCAGACGCCCACCGGTCTGAAATCGGTGCCCGGACAGCGGTACCACGATCATCAGTGTCGCTACGACAATGACCTGGATGAGCGTCAGGAAACCCAGGAACGTACCGATTTCCAGGTACGGTACCGACCTGCGCCCGTAGGCGTCGATCAGCCCGCCAATCGCGGTCAACCGCAGAAACCTGAGAAAGAACGGACGATCATCGCGCGCGGGGCGGATGTCGAAGTCGTACCCGGCGACGATCGCATCGGCGTCACCTGCGGAGAGCGAATCCACAGAGTCGAACACCGAGTCGTC
The DNA here is from genome assembly GCA_007694025.1 of Spirochaetaceae bacterium. Taxonomy (GTDB): domain Bacteria; phylum Spirochaetota; class Spirochaetia; order DSM-27196; family SLST01; genus SLST01. Next base: position 2,310 of record RECL01000306.1, on the reverse strand, counting down.
GGGAAGCCGGTTGTAGCGGTCGCGTTCGGCGGCGTCAATGCCCCGCATCACCAACGGATCGAACCCCATCGCGTCGGCGAAGCGGCGCGCAGACGCGATCTGGCCGTCGGACACCGGCCGACGCGACAGAACGAAGGTCGTCGTCGCCCAGCCACGCACCGCGATCAGATGGTCGACGGGTTCCTCCACGCCGGCGCGGTCGAGTAGCCGCCGCCACGTCGCAAGCAGCCGCAGCGGCAGCCGCGGCGGCTCGTCGGTCCAGACGGTAACCGCGATGATACCGGCCGGCGACAACAGCGACCATGCTCGCTCGAACGCCTCGAGCGTCAGATCGAACCGGTCGTGAAGTGAATCAACACCCGCGTTTCCCCCAAACGATCCGAGCTCGGACGCGACGATCAGATCGAATCCGCCGGTGGGAGCCGCCCGCGACAGAAAGGCGCGTGGACTCTCGACGGCGAGCGTCACACGCGGATCGCTGTAGAGCGAATCGATCCACTCGGGATGACGCTCTGCAAGGAGCCCCGTCGCGTGCCGGTTCGGTTCAACAGCGACAACAGAACGCGCTCCGGCCGACAGCGCGTGAGACACTCCCGTCCCGGTCGCGGCCGAAAGCACCACCACCGAAGTCGGACTGCCGATCGCGTACGGAAGCCCGCGCGTCGTGAAGCCCAGGATGTGATCGGCTGCCGGATCAAACCCCAGAAGTGGCCCGAAGTAGTCGCCGTTGACAAACACAGCGTCGCGCACCGGCGGTTCGCTGCGATAGGTCAGGCTGAGCCCCGGGCTCACCCGCAGCGCATCCGCGCGTACCACCGACAGCTCTCCGTGCGGGCTCGTCGATCGGTGCACGATGGTCGCTCCGGGAAGCTGCAGCGCGGCCGAGATATCTTTGTACTCTGAGGGCTGCGCGCGAACGGGTGCCAACGCAGCGACCACGATCGCGGCGCCGATCGCGCCGACCATCACGGCAACAAGCGCCCGGTTCCAGGGCCTTCGCGGGGGATCGGCGCGCGCGCTGCGGTCGACCATTAGCACCACGGTCGCGACGGCCGGGGGCAGCGCAAGGAGCGCGGGAAGCCGATCGAGCGGGACTATCCAGAGCAGCGCGATCACGACAGCCGCTCCGACACCCGATCCTCCCAGGTTCGCCGCGTAGAGCAGCCCTACCCTGTCGACCCGGGTGTAGAACACGAGCGTGACTGCAAGGCCGGCAAAGAAGAACGGCAGGCAGTACCACAGGTATACGACCGCAAGGAGCGCAGTCTGACCCGGATCGTAGAAGAGCAGGAACGCATCGAAGGATCCGGGTAGAGCCGACAACCGCGGTGTGAGCGCGACAGCAACAGCAGTAGACCCGCAAAGGAGCATCAGCGCGGGCCCTGCCGCGCGCCGCAGACGGTCGCGGAAAACCGTCGCAACGGTGCCGGCCGCACCGAAGCCGAGCATCGCCATGGAGATGACCATCGATGCAAAACGGTCCCACTGGGCGATCGACAGCATCTGCATGATCACGATCTGGTGCGCGATCACCGACGCCGACACGAGTGAGAGAACCGCCGCGAGCGACCAATGACCGAACGGCCCGCGATCGATCACGCGGTCACTCAGGAGCGCGGGTGAACGGAACGAACCTGACGGGGAGCAACGCTTCGGTGGTGATCCGTTCGCCGTTCCGGCGCACGAGCGTGAGCATCTGCGTCATGAACGGCGACCCTACCGGTATCACCATCACGCCGCCATCGGCGAGCTGATCGACGAGCGGCGGCGGGATCGACCCGGCGGCCGCGGTCACGACGATCGCGTCATAGGGTCCGTGCTCGGGCCAGCCGTAATAGCCGTCGGCGCGCCGGACCCGAACGCGGTCGTACCCGCTTCGCCTGAGATTCGCCTCGCCCCAGTCGGCGAGCTCGGGGATGATCTCGATCGTATAGACGTAGTCGGTGATCTCAGCGAGTACCGCGGCCTGATAGCCGGAACCGGTTCCGATCTCAAGCACGCGCATGCCGGCCCGAGGAGTGATCAGCTGGGTCATCAGCGCCACGATATATGGCTGGGAGATGGTCTGTCCGTACCCGATCGGGACCGGAGTGTCATCGTACGCTCGCGACGCGTCGGCCGGACGCACGAAACCGTGCCGTGGCACCGCACGCATCGCGTCGAGCACCAACGGGTCCGTGATGTCGCGTGACGCGAGCTGTCTCGTCACCATCCGCTCGCGTGCCGCGTCGAAGCGCTCATCGGCGCCGACCGGCGCGATCAGGACCACGATCATCGCGAGCGATACCAGGAGCGTCGTTCTGATCATAC
>RECL01000273.1 GCA_007694025.1 Spirochaetaceae bacterium | reverse complement strand
ATCAGCCTCGCGTTCTTCGAGTACCAATTCAACCGCGCCCTCTGGGACATGCCGTTTGTCGGGCTCGGGCATTTTGACATCCTTTTCACCAATCCGGAGTTCTGGCGGGCGTTACGCAACACGATCTTCATCAGCGTCGGGCGCCTGATCATCGAGTTCCCCGCGCCGGTCATCATCGCGCTGCTGCTGAACGAAGTACGCCATTCCGGGCTCAAACGTATCTATCAAACCGTCTACACGTTTCCCCACTTCCTCTCGTGGATCGTCGTCGTAGGCATCATGAACGGCATGTTTCTCAGCGACGGTGTCGTGAATCAGTTTCTCGCCGCGGTCGGGGCAAGCAGAATACCGTTCTTCACGAACGACAACTGGTTTCTCGCGCTGATCTTCGGTTCGAGCCTCTGGAAGAGCGTCGGCTGGGGGGCGATCATTTACCTCGCGGCGATCGCCGGCATAAACCCGGAGCTCTACGACTCAGCCGCCGTCGATGGGGCAAATCGGTGGCAGTCGATCTGGAACGTCACGTGGCCCGGGATGCGGAGCACCGTCGTCGTGCTGCTCATCCTCACCGTCGGTCAGTTGCTCAACGCCGGCGGAGGGGCGGCGTTCGACCAGATCTTCAACATGTACAATCCGGCCGTTTACAGCGTGGCAGACATCATCGACACGTATATCTACCGCCAGTCGTTCCAACGCGGCGTGAACTTCGGGTACAGCACGGCGGTCGGGCTGTTCAAGGCGCTCGTCGCGTTCTTCCTCGTCCTCGTCGTGAACCGCGCGGCGAAGATGGTCGGGGAAGAAGGCCTCTTTTAGGAGAAACGGATGGCATCAGGAGCCTACAAATTTCAGAGATCGGTCGCATCGCGGATTGCGGATGTCGCGATAATCGCCACGCTGACCTTCCTTGCGTGCGTGACGATCTTCCCTTTCTACAATGTACTGATTATGTCGGTCGCGCGATATCGCGACATCGTGCAGACGCCGCTCTACATCTGGCCGCAAGCAATCGACCTCACCGCGTACCGCCTCATCTTCATGGACCGGCTGCTCGTGAACTCATTCCTGGTGTCTATCGCCATAACACTCGGAGGGACCGCCATTTCGATGTTCATCACGATTCCGACCGCGTGGGCACTGTCCAAGCCCGATCTTCCGGGTCGCAACGGGCTGTTCGTGATCGTCATCTTCAGCATGTACTTCTCCGGCGGGCTGATCCCGTGGTATCTCGTCATCCGCGGCATTGGGTTGCTCAACACACTCTGGGTTCTCATGATCCCTGTCGCGTTCAATACGTTCTTCATGATTCTGATGAAGAACTACTTTCTCACGATGCCGGAAAGCCTCGAAGAGTCGGCACGAATAGACGGAGCCACCAATCCGCAGATTCTATTGCGGATCGTCATCCCGACGGCCGCACCGATCATGGCGACGATCAGCCTCTTCTACGCCGTCGCCCGGTGGAACGACTGGTTCATGGGCATGCTCTTCATCCGCGATCCCCTGAAGCTACCACTTCAGAACGTGCTGCGTCGCGTGGTCGTGGAGTCCAACCTGGAGCTGGGGAACGTGATGGCTCAGGCGATGCGTGACTCGGTCATGCGCGTCTATCCGATGACGATCCAGATGGCGACGGTTGTTGTCTCGACGATTCCGATTCTACTGGTGTATCCGTTTCTGCAGAAGCACTTCACCAAGGGGATCATGCTTGGTTCGATCAAGGCTTGAGCCGGCTTCGTTGAAGCCGGAGACAACCATATCAAGGAGGACAACGATGAGTCAGAAACGACTACTGGTACTCGTATTGGCAGTCGCGGTCGCCGGTTTCGCCGGCGCCGCCCCGGCGCGAGAGAAGGCGGCGGCCGACGCTCCGATCCGGGTCTCGATAGCGCACTGGGAGATCGATCAGTCTATCACCGGCCAACCTGATCCGGTCTACGATCTGGTTCGCAATGCCGTCGGCATCCAGATCGAGCCGGTCGCAACGGGTTGGGGAGACTGGCGCGACAAGATCAACGTCTGGGCGGCGTCCGGGGAGCTCCCCGACACCTGGTCGACCGACATCGTCGGTACGACCGTGTACCGGAACTGGATCGCCAACCGGCTGGTCAGTCCGCTGCCGGAAGATCTCACCGCATACCCGGGCGTCTACTCGATCACCCAGGCAGGCGACTATCAGGCGTTCCAGGTGGACGGAAAGAACTGGTTCATCCCAAGGGCAAACTACCCGGACCCGGCCTGGTGGGCCAACGACCGGGGAGTGCTGATCAGAACCGACTGGCTCGAGAACCTCGGGCTTCCGATGCCCCAGACCCGTGAGCAGTTCATCGACACGATGGTGGCGTTCGCAACACGGGATCCGAACCGGAGCGGCCGTAACGACACGATCGGCCTGACCGCTCACAATGCCGGCTTCCTTTGGGGCGCGTTCATGGAAGTTGCTCCGAATCTCGCCTGGGGTGGTTGGGTCAAGGAAGACGGACGCTGGGTGCATTCAGCTGTATCGCAACAGGCGCGCGCCCTCTACTCGGCGCTGCGGGAGCTCTATCAGCGAGGCGGACTTGATCCCGACTTCGCGGTGCTCGGCGGAAACGACGGGATCGACCGGTTCGGGGCCGGCCGGGCCGGTGCGCTGGCCATTCAGGTCGCGGCCAAACACTGGCACAGACCTGCCGAGGTGTGGGCGTCTCTTAACCCCGATGTTCCGTTCGAACAGGTCAGCGGTATTGTGCCCGAGCGCCGGGATAAGAACGGGCAGCGATGGCGATTCATCACCGCGAGCTACTGGTCTGAGACCTATATCAACAGCAACGTCAGCGACGCGAAGATGGATGCGATCCTGCGGCTCTACGACTTCCTGATGAGCGACGAGTTCCAGACGGTCCAGCTCTGGGGCTTCGAGGGTATCGACTACCAGGAGCGGACGGACGGTACCAAGGTGAGTCTACTCGCACCGGACGTGTTTCCCGGCACCAAGTATCCGTTCCTCCACTCGATGGGCTACTGGACGACCTGGGGCGACCAGCACCAGTACGATTATCCGTGGATCAGCGAAGGGCTGCGCCGGGAGAGCAAGGAGCACCTCGATTGGGTGTTGGCGAACGCGAAGGCACCGGACGTCGCCTGGGAGCTTGACGCTGCTGCGGCGACCCTTCCGTCGTACGCTCGCGTGAACTTCGACGCGGCCGAGGACCGGACGACCTTTATCCTCTCCTCTCGAAGTGAGGACGCTGTGTGGGACGAGATCATCAGCAAGTATAATGCGATGGGCTACCAGCAGCTCGAGCGCGAGATGAACGAATACGCGCGGAGTATCGGCAAGTAGGTTCTGCTCATCGTGTGAGGTGGTTCATCGATTGAAAAAGCCGACCCCGCTAATCGGGGTCGGCTTCCTCCGGCGGAAACGCCGGGGCGTTATGCGACCGGTACGTCGAAGGCGTCTCCCCGGTGACGCGCTTGAACACCCGCGCAAAGTAGAAGTAGCTGTCGTACCCCACCTCCTCCGCGATCTGGCCGATCGCGATCTGCGTGGTCTCGAGGAGCTGCCTCGCGTACTCTACGCGGCACGCGGCGAGGTACTCGGTAATCGTCTGACCCGTCCGTCGCTTGAACGACCGGGAGAGATGGCTCGCGCTCATCGCGAAGCGCCGGGTCAGCTCGTCGAGCGTGATCCGATCCGCGAAGTTCGCTTCTACGTACCGCACCACTTCGTCGATGCGCTCGCTTCCTGCCGGCCTGTCCGGGTCTTCTGCTGCGACTGTCTCCCGGCACAACCCGTGCAAATGGGTGAGCATCCGTTGCACGTCACCGTAGAGATCGACGAGATCCTCGTACTCCGCGAGAGGTTCATGACGTTCAACGTCGATACCTTCCAGGAAATAGATGACACTGTTGTAGATGAAGCCGGCGTGTAATGCGTCGTATTTGTTGGTCGCGACAACTTTGCGCAGCTCGTCGAATCCGTGATCGAGCCCTGCGGGCGAGCGACTCCCGATCGCGGCCTCGATGCGGTGAAGCGCTGCTCGGAGCGCTGACGGGTCGCTCGTGCGTTCGAACTCCACGAGGGTATCCGAGCTACCCATGAACGCATGTTTTGCCGCGAGGATCGCCTCGAGGATCGCTCCGTGCAGCGCGGCCACATCTTCGACCGGCGCGGAAACCCCGACCGGGAGGCTGTCCGTCCCTTGACGGTCGGACTCGTCGAGGTAGGAGGCGTAGCCTTCCTGGGTGACCACGGTCGCGCGGTATGCCCCGCCGATACTGGTTGATATCAAGGCCACCTTCTCAAGCGCACGGTCCGGCTCGCGGCGATGATCATGGACGAGCACACGCAGCGGACCGTTGGACAGCGCTTCGGCGTGCTGGGAGTGGAACAACTGGAGGAGCGGCGAGCCGTCCTCGAGATCCGCAGTGCTCGCAACAACTTCAGAGACAGCCGGGGCTCCGAAAGCCGATCGCCGAAAGGATCGTTTGACCCGACGGAGGATCGTCACCAATTCGTCCGCCTCCACCGGTTTCAGACAGTACGCAGTGACCCCGTACTGCAATGCCCGTTGCGCGTACGCGAACTCGGCGTACCCGCTTACCATGATAAACTCACACCGGTGTCCGCGCGTTCTCGACTCGCGAACCAGGTCGAGTCCACTCATGCCGGGCATGCGGATGTCGACAAGGGCGAGATCTGGTGAGAGCCGCTTAATGGCCGCGAGCGCCGCGTCACCGGATTCCGCCGTCGCGACTACCTCGAAGCCTTCGTCGGTCCACGGAATGGTCCTCGTGAGACTCTCAACGACCCACGCCTCGTCGTCGACGATCAGCACACGATACATCATCGCCCCTGCAACCTTGGAATCCGGAGGTTGACGACTGTTTCACCCGCTACGCAGTCGATGCTCATTCGCGCCGACTCGCCGTACAGGAGCACCAGTCGGTCACGCACGTTCTTGAGCCCGATAGGACCCCGGGAACCTCCGCTGCGCGACCGCGATCCGGAGGCGAGCATGCGGCGGACGTCCGCGAGACGGGCTTCGCTCATCCCGAGCCCCGTGTCGCGCACGGTGACCGAAAGACCTCCGTCGGAATGTATGGACGCCTCGATCGTGATCTGCCCCCCGCCTGCGGCACCTTCGATCCCGTGGATCACCGCATTTTCGACGATCGGCTGAAGCATCATCTTCGGCACGGGAAAGCCGCTCGCACCGGTCCCGACGCTGAAGTCGGAACGGATCCTCTCTCCAAAGCGTATCTTCTGGATGTGAAGGTACGATTCGAGCATCTTCAACTCGTCACGCAACTCAACGACATCGCTGGTCTTCACCGCGTACTTATAGATCCGGCCGAGCGACAACGTAACTTCGGCGACATCGTCGGCAGCCTCCGCGAGCGCCATCCCACGAATGGTCTCGAGCGTATTGTAGAGGAAGTGGGGGTTGATCTGTCCCTGAAGGACGGACAGCTCGATGTCACGTTCGAGGATTTCCGAGCGGTACGCCCTCGCGTCGGCCTCCAGCAGACGGTCGGTAAGGCGGGCGATCTCGTCCAGCATTCCGTTGAACTCCGCGGTCAGGATCCGCAGCTCGGCGAAGCCGGACGGTTCGATACGTTCGTGGAATTTGCGCGGATCGATCCGCTTGGCTCGGCCGACGAACGAGGTCAGCCGCACGAGCGGCGATGAGACGTTACGGACAAAGAGTGCCGCCGGCACCGCGACAATCATCACCGCCGCGAACATGATCACGAGCATGACCGACCGAAGGGTACGCACGGCACCGAGCAGTTCCGCCCGTTCGGTGACCCCGATCACCGTACCGCCGAGCGTCGGCGCAGCCGCGCTCTGCACCAAATACGCGCGACCGTCGAACAGAACGGTCTGCAGTTCGACGTCGGCGGCTCGGGCGATCGCGAACAGGTCGTCACTGCGATCGAGGAATTCGCGGTCGCCTGCAAGCATGTTGCCCGCCCGATCCAGGATGAAATACCGGGTTGTAGCGTCCCCCAACGGCTCGATCGCCGCCGCGATCGCGTCAGCCGAAAGGAGCAGGACGATATCTCCGAGCGGCTCACCGTACCGTTGTCCCGGAAGCACGGAAAAGGCGGTCATCCCGACCGCGACGATTCTTCGTGGCCGGATACTGCCCGCAGACGCGAACAAGATCAGCTCGCTGAAGACAGGACGATTTCCGTCTGCGAATCGGCGGCCGGTCCTCTCGATGAGATGACCGGCTGGGCCGAGACCGAACGGCGGCCCGTCGAGCGGTCGCACCGCGATATCCACGATACCGTCGGTGAATGCTATGATCTGGGTCAGAAATGGCCCGATGTGGGTCGAAAGTTCATAGCGAGTCAGTGGATCAGTCTCGGCCATGTACTGCTGAACGGCAGGATTGTACGCCGCTGTGCGTAGTAGCCGTCCGGATGTGACCCCGATGTGCTCGATGCTCGCCTGTACGCGACCGAACACATCATTCACGTGAGCCGTGTTTCGTTCGACCATCAGCGTGGATACCCGGGCGTAGAACACGAATATCCCGCCGCTGATAACCAGCACGATGATGATCGCAAGAAGAGCGGAATGTAACCTGAGAGGCAAGCCGGCAAGTCGCTTCATCCGATTTACTCGC
>RECL01000271.1 GCA_007694025.1 Spirochaetaceae bacterium | reverse complement strand
TCGATCGGTACGCGTACATCCTTGATCTGCCCGAGTTTCATTCGACTACCTCCGTGACGCGGAACGCGCGCGCTCCGTTCTCTGTGACGATCTCGCCGCGAGCGACGAGCGTGTTACCCACGACCAGTTCGCAGACGGGCTGCGCCTCGATCTCCACCCTGCCCGAATCGATCGCCGCTCCTACCGCGCGCGGGCTCGCGTCGAACCGCCGTATCACCACCCTCGCGTCGGCGCGGACGCGCCGCGCCATCGTCGAGTCGCTGAGAAAGGTCTCAAGATTGCCACTCATGCCGGCCTCCTTATCGTCAGTATGCCGAGGGTGGACGCGACGCGCCCCGAGCGGATGCTCGGGACCGATACTATCTTGCCGCTACTCGGTCACCTGCCGTCGGTAGTCACGCGGGGAGCAGCGCATGATCCGCCGGAAGTAGCGGTTGAAGAACGAGACGTTGTTGTAGCCCACGTCGACCGCGATCCGCGTGACCGGCAGGCTCGTCCGCCGCAGAAGCGAGCACGCCTTGCGGACGCGCGTGCGGTTGATGTACTCGAACAGAGCCACCCCCACCTCCCTGCGGAACACGCGCGACAGATGCGTCGGGCTCGTCTGCATCATCGCGGCAAGCGACTCCAGGTCGAGGTGATCGGCAGAGTTGAGCTCGATGTGGTCGATGAGCGCGGCCATCCGGAAGCCGTCGGTACCGCCGGTCGAGTCTCCGGCGGGATCGGCGGTGAGCGTCGAGCGGTAGAGCGACAGGAGCGCGTCGGTCAGGAGTGACCGAGCGCGAACCCGCCATGCGGGCGGCCGCTCGTCGAGCTCGCGCACGAGTGCCGCAAGCAGATCGTCCAGGTCGTCGAGAAATGGACCCGAAGGGCTCGATCCCGGGTTCGAGAAGCCCTCCACAAACCGGGAGAAGCCGGGCTCGCCGTACGCGCCGACGATGAGCTGATCGAGCAACTGCTGCCCCACGACCACGAGCCAACCCGCGCGCGCGTCACCGCGGCGACCGCCTGCGGCGTTGGCTTCGGCATCGTCGGTGCTGGAGTCCCCTGCGAGCGGCCGCAGCCGTACCCGTTCGTCGGCGCGCCGCCAGAGTAACCCCGGCGCGTGGAGCTCGGCCGCGCGCGAACCCGCATCGCCACCCACGCTATAGCCGCCGCTCTCCGCGATCACGATCGCGCGCGCCGGGGTGGCGCCGGCGACGGCTGGGATCGAGCGAGGCCCGGGGTAGAGCGCGAGCGGGAGGAGCGGATCGAGATAGAGCGAGGGTGCCCCCGGGTTCATGGTACGCGATCAGTATAGCCGGTCGGGTCACGCTTACCAGCAGCGGGTTGGGGGCACCGGCACTATTCTGCGCATCCCGCTCTTGCGTTTACTCACTACGTTGAGTAAAATTACTCAGTATAATGAGTAAAATGTCAGACAGGTACCAGCGTCCCCAACTTGCCGAGTTACGCCGTCGCCTGGTGGAGCCGCGTCGCTTCATGCAGGTGGTGGCCGGACCAAGGCAGGTGGGAAAGACCACCGTCGTGCATCAACTCGTCGCGGAGATCGGTCCGACCCTGCGCTACGCCAGCGCCGATGGGCCGACCCTGCGCGGCGACCGTTGGGTCGAGCAGCAGTGGGACGCCGCTCGCCTTGCCGCGAAGGACGCAGGCACGCGCGGCGTCACCCTGGCTCTGGACGAAATCCAGAAGATCCCCGGCTGGTCCGAAACGGTCAAACGGCTCTGGGACGAGGACACGCGGCTCAAGACACCGCTTCGGGTGGTGCTTCTTGGGTCGGCGCCGCTCTTCATGGCGCGCGGCGCCACAGAGAGCCTGGCGGGCCGCTTCGAACTGCTCTACCTGCCTCACTGGTCGTTCGCCGAGATGCGCGAGGCGTTCGGGTTCGATCTCGATAGCTACCTCTACTTCGGTGGCTACCCCGGCGCCGCGGCTCTGGTGAACGAGCCCGACCGCTGGCGTTGCTACATTTCCGACAGCCTGATCGAGACGACGATCTCCCGGGACGTTCTTCTCCTCACCCGGATCGACAAGCCCGCTCTGTTGCGCCGCCTGTTCGACCTCGCGTGTCGCTACTCGGGGCAGATTCTTTCGTACACGAAGATGGTCGGTCAGCTCCAGGACGCGGGCAACACGACGACGCTCGCGCACTACCTCGACCTGCTCGCCGGCGTCGGTATGGTCTCCGGATTGCAGAAGTTCACGGGTGACGCAGCACGAAGCCGAGGCTCGAGCCCGAAGCTGCAGGTCCTGAACACGGCGCTGATGACCGCGACCGTTGGGCTCTCGCCTGCCGATGTGCGGAGCGACCCCGAGTATCGCGGCCGGCTCATTGAGTCCGCGGTGGGTGCCCACCTGGCGAACGCCGCCGCCTGCGGCGAGTGCGAACTCTTCTACTGGCGAGAGCGGGCCGATGAGGTCGACTTCGTCGTACGGTCGCGACGCCGGGTCATCGCTGTCGAGGTCAAGAGCGCGGCAACCGGACGGCTGAGATCCGGCGCCGCCGCCTTCGCCGCTGCGTTCGCGCCGCAGCGCACGCTACTCGTCGGCGGTGACGGTATCGCGCTCGACGAGTTCCTGTCGCGGCCGGTGTCGCACTGGATCGACGCGTAGCCATCGTAGCCGCGCCCGACTCGCCGAAGCCTATTCTGCTCGCTCAGCCGAAAGGGTGTATAATGCTGAGTGAAATGCGCATCATTAGCGCCACACCAGCGCAACCGCTCGGCGACCACGTCTACTGGATAGCCTACTACGACTCCTTTGACGCGAACGACACCGGCTTCAGGATGATGTCGGAGGGCACCGTCGACCTTCTGATCCCGCTTGAGGGTCAAACCGAAATCACCGCCAGCGCGTCAAAGAAGGGTCTGGTAGCAGTCGCCGAGCCCGCTCTGGTCGGTCCTCAGCAGAGCTACCGCATCTACGACACGTCGAGGTGCACACGCGCGCTCGGGATCGTATTCGCGTCGGGTGGAGCGGCGCGGTTCCTTGGACCTCAGATCGACGCGCTGACCGATTCGATCGTGCCGGCGACGGACATTCTTGGGCCGGACATTCGAGCTCTTCACCAGCGGCTGCTCGAAGAGTCGGATCCGCAGCGCCTGTTCCGCATCGTCGAAGCGTATCTGCGCGGGCACTTCGACCCCGACCCGCAGCATGCCAACGAGATCGACTTCGCGGTCTCGGCGATCCGGCGTGGCCAGACCGCCGGGATCTCGCTCGTCGACTTCGCCGAAGACACCATCGGCTTCTCCCACAAGCATTTCGTCGAACTGTTCAAGCGGTCGGTCGGCCTCACTCCCAGGCGCTACCAGCAGCTCATCCGTTTCAACCGGATGCTCGAAGGCTCGCGTCTGTCGCCGGGCGTTTCGTGGACGGAGATCGCCGCGGCGTTCGGGTATGCCGACCCGTCCCACCTTGCCAAGGACTTCCATCGATTTGCCGGCATGGCCCCTGGCGAATACCAGCGATCGGTGTGGACACATCGCCAGGTTCTGTCCGATCCCACATCCGCCCGAGCAGAGCCAACCGTCCGGGGCTGAGCGCCCGCGCTCCTCTCAACGGTTGGAGAGCCGTGTTCGACGACGCGTTCGTGTCACCATAAACCTGTCCCAAGGAGTAAGAGATGAAGAAGTACGCGATTGCAGTGTCCATCGTTGTTTCGGTACTGGTGATTGCCTCGTGCAATCTGACCCCGGCACCGCCGACCTCGTGCTTGAGGCGCCGGAACCACACTACGTTCAGATCGTCGATCAGAACGAAGCGGAGAAGCCGTTCTCGATCCTGGTCGGAGCCGAGAGCAAATCGGTCGGCCCCGCAGCGGAGGTCTCGGTCACCGTACGGTTCACCGGTCAGAGTACCAGTACGCGCTACTCCGCCAAGCTGCTGATCCCGAGCAACGATTCGGAGCATCCCGGCTATTTCCTCAACCTGCAAGGTGACGGAGACGGGTTCAACTAGTTGCGTTGGAGCCGTCGTGGTTCGCGCCGCTTGCAGTTCACGCCCGCGCGCGGGTAGTCTGGTGGCGTGGAGCCGTGGTGAATCCCCCCTTAGTCCACGAACGACTCGTCACGACCGCGCTCAAGCGCGCGAATCTGACCGGGGCGTTCGTGCTCGGGAAGTACGGGCTGTCGCCGTCGATGGCGTGCGCGCACGGCTGCACGTACTGCGACGGGAGAGCGGAGCGCTACTGGGTCGACGGCGAGTTCGACCGCGATATCGTCGTCCGGCCGAATCTGCCAGAACTGCTCGCTCACGAATTGCCGAAGCTGCGCGAGCGCGGCTTCATTTCGATAGGGTCGGGGATCACCGATGCGTACCAGCCGGTGGAGCAAGTGCGTACCATCATGCGTGGCTGCGCCGAAGTGATCGCCGACTCCGGGCTCCCGGCCGTCGTGATGACCAAGAACGCGGCGGTGACGCGCGATCTGGATCTGTGGCGGAGGGTGAACGAGCGCTCGCGCTTCCTCCTTGTCGTGTCGCTGACCCACGCCGACGACCAGACCCGCGCGCACTTTGAGCCCGGTGCGTCGCGCGTGGAAGAGCGGATCGACGCGCTTCGCGCGTTCCGCGACGCGGGCTGCGCGACCGGTGTGCTCGCGATGCCGCTTCTGCCCGGAATCACCGATACCGACGACAATCTGGGCCGGCTCTACGACCAGCTCGCACGGATCGGAGTCGACTTCGTACAACCGGGAGAACTCACGCTGCGTCCCGGCAGGCAGAAGCGGTGGTTCATGGAGCGCCTGGCCGACGGGTATCCGGGGCTGATCGCGGAGTACGACCGTCTCTACGCGGAGGAGCGTGCATCCGGGGCTCCGATCGCCGCGTACCGGACCGCGACCGCGTCGCGCGCGCTGCGCCACAACCGCCGTGTCGGTATCCCCTTCCTTCCGCCGCACTCGATCTACCGCGGCGTTCTCCACCGCTACGATGAGGTCAACGTCCTTATCCATCACATGCTCGATCTCTACCGTGCCATCGGCGCAGACGTTGGCAGGTTGCGCAGCGCCGCGGGTCGCTACACCGAGTGGCTGGTCGAGCGCAAGGCGCGCTACAACCGCCGTCCGTCCAGCCGCTACGACGGCCTGGATGCCGAACTGATCGCCGCGTGCAGCGGGTCGGCCATCCCCGATATCGGGGACATAGTCCAGAACGCGCGCTTTGCCGATCTGCTGCGATCGGTCGTGATCGACCGCGCGACCTTCGATTACACGACGCTGCGGCTCCGGCGATAGTATCTTCCGCGGATGAATGACGACGCCCACCTCTTCTCCGCGCTCACAGTGCGTGGTGTGACGATCCGGAATCGGATCTTCGTTTCACCGATGTGCCAATATTCGTGCGTCGACGGAGACGCGACCGACTGGCACCTTGTCCACCTGGGAAGCCGTGCGGTCGGTGGCGCGGGGCTTGTGATGGCGGAGGCTGCCGCGGTAAGCCCGGAGGGACGGATCTCATGGGGCGATCTGGGGATCTGGGACGACCGCCACGTCGATCGGCTGCGGCCCGTGGCTCGGTTCATCAGCGAGCACGGCGCCGTGCCGGCGATCCAGCTTGCGCACGCGGGGCGCAAGGCGGCGACCCGCCGGCCCTGGGACGCACCCGATGCGCCGCTTCCGGCCGACGCGCGGTGGGAGACGGTCAGCGCGACCGCTCGCGCGTTCTCAGCCGACTCCGCCGCGCCGCGCGCGCTCTCCACCGCAGAGACCGCCGCGCTTCCCGGTCTGTTCGCGGCGGCCGCCGCGCGCTCAATCGACGCCGGCTTCACCGTCGTGGAGATCCACGCGGCGCACGGCTACCTTCTTCACCAGTACCTGTCGCCGCTCGCGAACGATCGGACCGATGAGTACGGTGGCGATTTCGACGGGCGGACGCGACTCCTGCTGGAGACGGTCGCGGCGGTCCGCGACGCGGTGGGCGACGCGATTCCGGTGTTTGTCAGGATTTCGGCGACCGACTGGAGAAACGACGGCTGGAGCGTCGATGATTCGGTCCGCCTTGCGCGGCTGCTCGATCACGCCGGTGTCGACCTGGTCGACTGTTCGTCCGGCGGGATCGTCCCCAACGTTCCGATACCGGTCGGACCCGGCTTCCAGACTCCGCTGGCGGCGGCGGTTCGGTTGCAGGCGGGCATCCGCACCGGCGCGGTCGGTATGATCACCGCGCCCGAACAGGCCGACCAGATCGTTCGCACCGGTCACGCCGACGCGGTGCTCCTGGCGCGCGAACTGCTGCGCGATCCCTACTGGCCGTACCACGCCGCGCGCCGCCTGGGGCACGACGTCCCCGCGCCGCCGCAGTACCAGCGGGCGTGGTGAGCGCGCCCTGACGAACCTTCACTCCCAGCGCGGTACCGGGCGGTCGGCCAGGAGGTCGGCGAACTGAGGGTGCCGGTCGATGTAGGTGCGCACGAAGGGGCACCCCGGAACGACCCGGTAGCCGTGCTGACGGGCGTAATCGAGCGCGAAGCGGATCATCGCCGTTGCGATCCCGCGTCCCCTGATCTCGTTCGGGGTCTGCGTCTCCGCCAGATCCAGGACCTTGTCGGGCAGCTCGTAGTACGACAGGTACGCCTCGTGGCCGAGTTCGTGCACCAGAAACCGGTGCCGCTCCGGGTCGTGGATGACCTGATGTTCCAT
>RECL01000270.1 GCA_007694025.1 Spirochaetaceae bacterium | reverse complement strand
CGTGTTCCCGTTCGGTCTTGATTACTTTGGCGTAGTTCATCTTTTCACCCCCCAAAGGAGCGCTTGCTGTACTCCGCGTGGGTCCCAACCCACTCGATGTACAGAATCCCGTTCCGGTATCGAATCCGCACAACCAGTCGGTAGTGATTCCCTTTGATGTTGAAGATCACCCGGTCGTCCGGAAGGATGTCGGCGCTCGGATAGCGTGTCTTGATGTCGACCGGCCGGCGCCACGACGCGTCGCGCGCCTCAGCCAACCACGTGTTCAGCGCCGGTCGCGCTTTCGCATGGCGTTCCATGAACCTGACGAGCTTGTCTCGACCCACGACCGTCACAAGGCGGGCATCCCCATGAGGGAATATACCATATAGTTCCCATGGTGGGAACTATAGTTGGATACCTACTCGCTGCGTACCCGCGGTAAGCCTCGCGCGACGTAGGCATCGTCGTCGGCCGACCACTGGTCGTACAGGCCGAGAGTCGACGCGGTGACGCTCACGCGGTCCCGGTTCGCCCGTGTCGAGGCGAGACGATCCACGACCGGCGCTGTGATGACTCGTCGTTGCGCCGAGTCCGTACACCGACGGTAAAATGACAGCTATCCTTAGTACATCTCCTTCCCCATCAGAACCCGATCGTCCGCGTCGGTTGCCGGGCAGATGCGTTCGCGAGGATCTCGCGGACGATGTCACGCGACGATGCTGCGGCGGCGCGAATCGCCGGCGGAGCCACGGCCAACTCGCCGCCGTCGGTGAGGCCGTCCCCATCACCGCCGCTGGGGCTGCCGCCGCCGTCGGTAAGGCCGTCGCCATCGGTGTCTCCGTCGATCGCGATCATCTGCGTTGCGGTGGCAAGGTCGCTCATCATCAGCGCGGGGCCGCGGGAGAGCGCGGTCAGGTCGTCGGGGGAGAAGGCGGCGTTGGGGAAGACGTGGGCGAGCGCGGCCTCCAGGGTCGCCCGGGTGGCGATCGGGCCGAAGGTCAGGTGCTTGTGGAAGCGGCGGCGCAGCGCGGGATCCACTCCGTCCACCCGGTTGGTGCACGCGATCAGGATGCCCTCGAACTCCTGGATCTGCTGGAGGAACTCGGCGATCTGCGAGTGTTCCCAGCTTCTCACCGCGGTGTCGCGATCGTAGAGGAGCGCGTCGGCTTCGTCGATGACCAGTACGGAGCCGGTGCGCTCGGCGTCGCGGAACGCGGCGGCGATCAGCTTCTCCGAATCGCCGACCCACTTGGAAAGGAGATCCGACGGCCGCTTGAGAACGACGTCTCTGCCGAGTCGACGCGCGAGCCACAGCGCGTACTGCGTCTTGCCGCCGCCGGGTGGTCCCCCGACCAGGAGGCGCAGGCTCTGCCCGCTTTGCAGACGGTGCACGGCCAGTCGCTCGATCCGGTCGAGCGACTCACTCGCGCTGCAGAATCGCGGATCGAAGCCGGCGCTGACCGCGGGTAGCCGCCGGATATCGTGCGACAGCGCTCCGCCGCTCGTCTGCCTGAGATAGCGCGCGACACGGCTGGGGACGTCGGCGGCGCGGATCGACTGAGACTCGATCTGGGCCGACACGATCCGCGTCGTGCGCTCGATCGCGGCCGGGGTGAGCTCGTACTGCGCGGCGAGCGCTTCGATCCAGTCGGGGGCGTGATCGGGCGCGAGCGGCCCGATCCGCTCTGCGAGCATCCTGGTCCGGATCTGCGCGTTCGGGTGCGGGAAGTCGACCACGTGAGCGAACCGGCGCAGCGCTGACTCGGGGATCATGCGGTGCGCGTTCGTGATCCAGATCGAGGGGACCTGCAGCGACTCAAGGAGGTCGTTGAGTTCGGCCTTGTCGTAGCTACCGGCCCCGAAGAGTCCCAGGAAGTCGGAGGCGCTCTGCAGGATCGCGTCGGCCTCGTCGACGATGAGCACATCGCGCGATCGCTGCAGGAGGCCGACGGCCATCCGGACGGCCGCGACGCGCGTCGTCGCGCTCTGTGCGCGACCGCGGTCGATCGAGCGGTCGTGGACCGCGGCGAGCGTGTGCGCGCGCAGCCCCAGCGATGCGACCAGTGACCGCGCGAACTCGGTCTTCCCGACCCCGGGGTCACCCGACAGGAGGATCGGGTACCCGCCTGCAATCGACGCGCTGCAGATTCGGATCTCCTCGTCTGAGAGCGGGAAGTCGTCGATCGCGTGGCGCGGCGCGGGTGTCGTCGCGAAGAGACCCGCGCTCAGATCGTCGAGCGTGTTCGAGCGGAAGCAGAAGAGAACGGGTCGGCTGAGCCCGACATCGGCGAGCTCATCGCGTCCGCCCCTGAGCGCGATCAGTCCGAGCTGTTCGAGCCGTCCGCCGGGAATCGTCCTCTCCACGAACTCCTGCGTGTCGACTCCGGCGGCTGCTGCGATGATCGACAGTACGATCCAGTCGGGCGCGTTTCGCAGAGCGCTCGCAAGCGGTCCCGAGCTCTCCATCACGTAGAGCGCTGACAGAATGCGCGTTTCGTTCTCCCCGAGCGAAAAGAGTCGCCCGACTTCGGTCGCGATCGCCGGAACGGGGACGGGTTCGTCGGTCGCGGCCCCGCGGATCATCGCGAGGATCCGGTCGGTCATGAACGGCATCACAGGGTCGTGACGACGAGCGAGCCTCAGGCACGCGTCGCGCAGCCGGGTACATCCGGCCGGACCGGTGCCTGGTGCGGCAAGCGCGACCGCTTCCTGAAGGTCGGCGATCGCGTCGGGCTCGATCTTGAGTCTCTCCCGCGACTGCCCGATCCGATCGACGAGTTCGCAGAGTTCCGGCCGGTCGGCTACCGACACGGCAAGCGCGGCGAGCTCATCGCTCGGGGCAAGCCGATCGGCGCAGAGCACGAAGATCGCGCGCAAGAGGAGCGTCCACTGATCGTCGGCTACGGAGAGTCGATCGCTACGCGATCCGTGTGGTACTTTCATGCGCGCAGGGTAGCGCACAGCGCACGACACGGAGTGTCGTCGGCCCGAAACTACTGATCGGCCGGGGCGCTCGTACCGTCGTAGCGATGGGCAGTGTCGCGGAACCACTCGGCGGCGCGCTCGCGCAGCTCGGGCGGTTCCAGGATCTCCGCCTGCGGCCCCCACTGCGATACCCAGAAGAGCACCTGCGACTGCTGGTTGGTCCGGAACCGGACGATGATCGCCCCGCCGGCCTTCTCTATTCGCTGTCCCGGATGCCACACGCGTTCGGGGATCTTTGACGCGGCTTCGCCTTCGAAGCGTACCGCGACGTCGACCGCGGTCTCGTTCACGAACACGCCAAACGATGGATCTATGTACTGCTCGGCCTGGAAGCCTTCGGGACGGATGAACCGGTCATTGCGAATCCGCGCCTTCCGAATACGATTGAGCGCGAAGATCCGGATGCTCTGGTGATGGTGCGACCAGCACAGGAGGTACCACTCGCCGCTGTGGCCGACAACGTGGAGCGGGTCGACGACGCGCACGACGGCCTCATCGTACATGGGCGCCTGGTAGTGGATCGCGATGGAGCGGTGTTCGTGCATTCCGGTGCGGACTGCGTCCCAGATGCCGTCCTTGATCCGGGTCACCGGATCGGTGATCACCGACACATTCGCGACCAGATCGAGCGAGCTCACGCTCACCGTCTGCGGCAATTGTCTGGTGAGTCGGTCAAAAACCGAGCGCAGTTCCTGGTAGTACGGGCTGTTGCGGTACCCGGCCAGAGCGCGATCGGCGACCATGAGCCCCATCAGGTCGCCTTCGGTCAGCGTGAATCCGGGCGGCTGCCAGTTTTCGTGCGTGTAATGGAACCCATGCCGGTGCGGGTCGTATTCGATTGGAGCCCCGCGGTCGCGCATCTTGTCGATGTCCCTCTGGATGGTCCGCGTCGACGGGGTCTCTCCGAACTCTTCGGTCAATCCATCGGCCAACTCCCGAGCCGACGGATAGTCCTTCCGATGCCGCAGGCGGCTATCTATGTACGCAATGCGCTGCATGATACTGCGGACGCTCATGGAGGTACTCTGACGGGTCAGTTGGGGATTGTCAATTTGGCCTTCGGCCGAGCTGCGGTGGTGGCGTCTCTTGACAATGAGCGGTCGATCGCCTATGGTGTGGTTGCGCCGATTTGTCGACCAGCTTGCAGGGCGCTTTACAAATACTGCTAAACAGGAGGCCCTGATGGCACGGTTCCCTTTTAATCCGGCTGAGATTCACATTGGCATGAATCACCGCGGTACGCAGTACGAAATCGAGCTCCGCTACGTCTGCCTGACCGATTTCGCGGCGATCGTAATTGAGCCGGCCGAGTACGCGGGCGGCTGGATCCTGAGCGCGCACATTCCCACTTTTGGCTTCCCGACCCGCCACGGCTTCGTAAGCGACAATTCTTCCCCACCTGTTGCGTGAGCGCAGCGTGATCCATACTTCAGCCTCGTCGGAGGTGGAGCATGAATCAAAGACAGCGTGAGAGCGAGTGGCGACAGATCTGCGATGAGTTTCGCGACAGCGGAATGACCCGCAAGGCATTCTGCCAGTCGCGGGGGATCGCACTGAGCACGCTCGGGTACTGGCTGAAGCGGTTGTCGGTGGCGACGACGAGCGGGCCTTCGACGACTGGGTTCGTCTCGCTCGGCACCATGGAGCTCAGTCGCCCGACGGTGCTGCGGATCCACCTCGGTGGCGAGGTCGTCGCCGAGCTTGACCTTCCGGCCGACGAGACGGTGATCCGCAACGTGCTGAGAGCAGCAGCCTCCCGATGATTGGTCCGGATCTCTCGCGGGCGACGGTGTACGTGCGGCCCGGTGCGACCGATATGCGTAAAGCCGCCAACGGGCTATCGATCATCGTGGCCGAACAGATGGAGGCTGATCCGCTGGGCGGTGCGCTGTTTGTGTTCTGCAATCGGGACCGTCGGATTCTCAAAGGACTGTGGTGGGACCGCAACGGATTCTGGCTGCTGCAGAAGCGGCTTGAACGCGACCGGTTCCCCTGGCCGGTCAGTGAGGAGGCCGCGCGCGAGATCACCGCGGAGCAGCTACGGATGCTGCTCGACGGAATCGACTTCTGGAACGCTCACCGCACTCGAATCTATCAATCTGTGTCATAACGCTTTACACCCGAATTCGATTCTGATAGAACTCATGGTCAATGGCGCTCACCGACGCTGCACGACAGACCCTCGATCCGACGGTTCGCCGCTACATCGAGAAGATTGAGCAGGAAGCAAACGCGAGCGAGCGCAGCCGGGAGCGGTGGCGGCGAAAGTACCAAGCACTCGAGCAGCGCTACGAAGTTCTCGAAGAACGACACCGGCTGCTGCTGTTCAAGCGCTTCGCCCGCTCGAGTGAGCACGAGCCGGCCGGGCAGCAGCACTTGTTCGATGAGGTCGAACAGACGGCAGAGCCGCTCGCCCCCGAACAGACCGAGGCGACCACGGTTACCGTCGCCGGACACGAGCGCAAGAAGGCTGGCCGTAAGCCCATCGATCCGAGCCACCCCCGCATCGAGGTGCTCCACGACATCAGCGATGAACAGAAGCAGTGCGGCTGCGGTGACGAACTGGTGCGCATCGGAGAAGAGACCCGGGAGATCGTTCAGGTCATCCCCGAGCAGATGTGGGTCGAACGCCACGTCTATCCGAAGTACGGCTGCCACGCCTGCGAAGGTTCCGGCGATGAGGATCGTCCGGCGGTACGCATCGCGGCGCGCGAGGCGACGATCCTTCCACGAAGCATCGCGGGGCCGGCGCTGATCGCGTTCATACTGGTCAACAAGTTCGTCGACCACCTGCCGTTCTATCGGCAGGAGAAGCGATTCGCGCGGATCGGGATCGACATCAGCCGACAGGACATGTCGAACTGGACGATCGCGGTGGCCACGAGAGTCCGGCCACTCATTGAGCGATTCGCGGCACTGATCCGCAGCGGACCGGTGATCCAGATGGACGAGACACCGCTACAGGTGCTGAACGAGCCCGAACGCGCGAACACGACAAAAAGCTACATGTGGCTTGCGCGTGGCGGACCGCCCGAGCAGCCGGTGGTGGTTTATCACTACAGCCAGACCCGTGGCGGCGAGTATCCGCGTAGCCTGCTCAATGAGTACACCGGATACGTTCAGGCCGACGGGTACAAAGTCTACAGCATGCTCGCCGAGGAGATCGGATTCACCCTCGTCGGATGCTGGGCGCATGCCAGGCGCAAGTTCCACGAGGCGAGCAAGGCGACGAAGAAGACCGGCGCGGCCGAAGCAGGGCTGAAGTTCATCGGCGAACTCTACCGGACCGAGCGTGAACTACGGGCAAAGGATCTGACGCCCGAACAGTTCGTGGCACAGCGGCGAGCGAAGAGCGAACCGATTCTGGTCGAGTTCCGTTCATGGCTGAAAGACAAGCAGAAGACCGTGGTCCCCTCAACGCTCCTGGGCAAGGCGGTGGAGTACACGCTTCACGAGTGGGACGCACTCGGTCGCTATCTCGATCGCCCGGAGATCACGCCGGACAACAACTCGGCCGAGAACGCAATCCGGCCGTTTGTCCTTGGCCGGAAAAACTGGCTGTTCTCAGGTAGCCCGCGAGGAGCCGAAGCTTCCTGCGCGGTCTACTCGCTCATCGAGACAGCGAAGCACAACGGACTCGATCCGTTCGCCTATCTGAACTACGTGTTCACGAAGGCACCCATGATCGACGACGAGGACGGATGGGACTCGTTGCTGCCGCATCAGCT
>RECL01000168.1 GCA_007694025.1 Spirochaetaceae bacterium | reverse complement strand
GCCGCTGCCTCGTCGTAGAGCGCGTCAGCACCGTCAACGGCGCCACGGGCGTCGTCGATCAGGATGTCGAGCTGTTCGATGCCGAACATGAGGTCGCGCCGATGTCTGGACGTCGTGATCCGACCCGCGATGAACACGATGACCAGCGTAAGCGCGAGGATCGACACGATGAGCAGCGCCCAGTGTCGTCGTCGTGTCATGGCCGATCCGTAGTCCGGATCGAGTCGAGCACTCCGTTCACGAATCGGTACGAGTCGTCGGTCCCATACTCCTTGGCCAGAGTGATCGCCTCGTTGATCGTTATCCCCGCTGCGACATCGGACTGATACAGCAGCGAGTACGCGCTGAGTCGCAGTATCGCCAGGTCTACCTTCGCGAGTCGCCCGAGCGTCCAGTGTTCCAGATGATCCGAAATCGCGGTATCGATGTCTTCCACGTGCTCCAACGCTCCAGCGATCAGCAGGCGTGCGAAATCGGCGGCTTCACCGTCGCGCTGCTCGGGCTCGAGCCAGTCGAGGTCGCACAGGTCACCGACAGGACGTCGGTTGATGTCCCAGCTGAACAGCGCCTGCATAGCGATCGTACGGCCCCGGTGTCGCGCGCCCATCAGGGAATATTCGCGTCAAGGACGGTCACGTCGGCTTCCTGGCGCAACAGCGCGACCGCCGCTTCGACAGCCTGCGCGAGGATCACGTTCTCACGCTGTGAGACAATCGCGCTGCGGATCTGCGCGCGAACCGTCACCGATTGGCCGGGGAAGATCGGGTCGTCAAGCCCGAGTACGCGCGCGGGCCGCCGGTCGGTGATGCTGACGATGTGGAGCGCCACGCGCGACTCGAGAACGCCGTGGACGTTCCCCTGCTGCTGAGCGAACACCGCATCGACGAACGAGCGTCCAAGGAGCTGGATCGCGCGCGTGTCGTTACGGACAAGGTACCCGAAGTCTTCTGCCTGAAGGTGCTCGGAATCGACCGCTATCGACGCGAGTTCGTCGAACGACAGAGCGCCGGAACGCAGCCGCCTGGTGAAGGTCTCGAGCTCCTGCCGAAGTTCGGAACGTCTTTCGTCGGTTGCGTTGCGGATGTCGGCGTAGACGTGACGAAAGCGGACCATCGCAGGATTCGTGAACGCGGTCGCCTGCTCGTCGTAGACGGCCCGGATCTCGGCGTCGGTGACGTCGGGCGTGCGTGCGAACAGCTGAGCCTGCGTCTGACGCACATACTTGAGCTTACGCAGTTCGGACGTCACGTTCTGCACGTACTCGGAAAACGGTGCGCCGGTCTGTTGCTCGACCTGGCGCGCAAACTGCTCGTCAGAGAGTTGTGTCCCGACCATCTGGCTCAATTGAAGTCGCTGGGCGGCGAGGTAGTTCTGCACCTCTTCCTGCGACGCGCGGATGGCGCTCCGATCGGCCGCCTGCAGCAGCAGGACATCGTGTACCATCGCGTCAAGAATCTGTACGCGCTCGCCGCGGTTCAAGGTTCTGCCAAGCTGTTGCTCAAACAGGGTGATCTGCGACGCAAGTTCGCTCCGCGTGATGTTGACGGTCTGGGTCAGGCGAACGGTAGCGACCGTTCGGTCGAGCACCTGAGCGCTCACGGCGGTGGCGATCAGCGCGAACAGAGCGGTTGCAGCAAGCTTCGTCATGAATCGATTCCCCTGGCAGAATGATACCACATCGCCGGTCGTCAGACCGCGTGGTACGCGTCGAGTCGCTCGATCAGCTTCTTCGTGCCGGGCAGGCTCTGGTCGAGTGCGAGGCCGCGGCGCAGATAGGACCACGCCGACTCTGGATCGTCTAGATCCGCGTAGAGTTCGGCCGCCTTCTTCATGAAGAACGCGAGTTCCTTGCGTGGGATTTCCAGGTCGAGCACCGCATCGATACACGCGATCACATCTGGTGTCGGGAGGTGTACAGGCATCTGGAAGCACACCAGGTTACGCAGCCGCTCGGTGACATCGACAAAGAAGTGCTTGAAGTACGGGCGATCGGTCTCAAAATGAACCGTTGACACGAGCAGTTCGAACGCCGTCATCAGATCGCCGTGTCGCTCGTACTCCTCGGCGAGCAGATACGCGCAGTCCATGTAGTCCTCGCGATCAAGGTGCTCGTGAAGACGGAAGCCCGGTCGCGTCCGCAGCTCGTCGTGAAGCTTCACCGCGTCGTCTTCGTGGTGGTGGAGCAGGTCAAAGAAGACCAGACGCGCCTGGAACTCGTCGTCGTACGGTCTGCTGCGCAGAAACTCCCGGTAGTCAAAGCGGAACTCGGGCCGCAGCAGCATCATCCGTCGGTCGTACTCGTAGCGTCGACGCGGATCGATCAGCGTCTCGTACGCGCGCAGCAGCGTCTGCATGTCACCGACCGGATCATCGGTCCGGAGGTTGACGTCCGGATGGATCTCCTTCGCTCGCCGACGAAAGGCCCGCTTGACCTCATCCGCGCTCGCGGTGACGTTGATACTGAGGATTTCGTAGTAGCTGTTCAACTGATATTCAACCGCTTGCCGATTTCAGTTGCCTGCGCTGCAGAGGTCAGCACGTCGGAGAACTTCAGAAACATGCCTTCGCCTTCCATCTGCTTCATCAGCCGCTGAAGTCCTTTGTCGGCGCCGATCGATTTCTTCAGCACGAACGCAAACGACCGTTTCCCGGCAACGATTCCCGACGACTTCAGGAACGACGAGATCTTCTCTGGGATCTTCCCGCCGAACAGCGACGTCACTTCGGTCCCGATCGCGACGTACTCGTAGATCGTCAGTTTAGTGTTGACATCGCGGCTTCCGTCGATGATATCGACGGTGTGGCCCTGCGCCTGTATACCGGTCGCGAGCGCTTTCGAAACCTCGAGCAGCTTGTCTCGATGCGATTGCGGGATGAAGACTACTGCGGTGCGCATTGCTCGCCTCTAATCCGACTGACTATCCGGCTCTGGAGCCGGATCTTCACCCTCAAGCGGCGCCATCTCGGCTTCGGGCAGCTCGATCGGCCGGTCCACACGCCACCACTCCAGGAAGCCCTCTCCCTGGAGCTGCCGCGCCGCGGCTTCGACGTTCGACGCATCCGGGGTCCGGTTGATCCACGCGTACCCGAACAGGGTCACCAGGAAGACGGTCGCGATCACCGCGGTCGCCTTGGTCAGGATATTGCCCGATCGGTTGCCAACCGGTGCCGCGCCACCGCCGCCGAAGATACCCCCGAGCCCTTCTCCCTGTTCGTCCTGCATAAGGACGATCACGACGAGCAGAAGCGCTGACAGCACCAAAACGACCAGCAGAAAACCGCTGAGAAGTGTCATAGAAAACCCCTATTCCTTGTTATATGTCGCGATCGCGAGGAAGCTGTCCGCGTCAAGCGACGCTCCGCCAACGAGCGCACCGTCGATGTGCTCCATCGCCATCAGATCGCGCACGTTGTCCGGCTTGACCGACCCGCCGTACTGGATACACATCGCGTCGGCGGCCTTCGCCGAGTAGTGCTTCGCGAACCAATCACGGATGAAGCGATGAACCGCATTCGCATCGTCGGGCGTCGCGGTCTTCCCGGTGCCGATCGCCCAGACTGGCTCGTACGCGATCGTCACCTGCCCGAGCGATGCCTCTTCGACTCCGTCGAGCCCGCCGGCGAGCTGCGCCGCCACGACCGACTCGACCGAATCCGCTTCGCGCTCTTCAAGCGTCTCACCGACGCAGAGAATCGTCTGCATTCCGCGCTCGAGCGCCAGCTTCACCTTTCTGTTCACGAGCTCGTCGGATTCTCCGTACACGTGGCGACGCTCGGAGTGCCCGAGTATAACATACTCGACGCCCAGATCCTTGAGCATCAGCACGGAGGTCTCTCCGGTGTGCGCTCCCGACAGTTCGCCCGCCATGTTCTGCGCACCGAGCCGTACCGGCGAACCCTTCACGATCGCGCCGACCGCGGCGAGCGCGGTGAACGGAGGAGCTACCATGATCCGGTTTCCGCTGCCGGTCGCGCCCGCGACGATTTCCCGTGCGAGCGCGGTTGCCTCGCTGACGGTCTTGTGCATTTTCCAGTTGCCCGCTAGAAACGGTGTACGCATTCAATCTCCTGGTCTTTCGCTGCGGCTGCCTGAGCAGCCGTTCGTTCGGCCGGACCGCGCGGGCATACCGCGCAATCGTCGACCGGCTCCATCTCTGCAGCTATTTCTGCAGCGCCGCGATCCCCGGCAGGACCTTGCCCTCAAGGAACTCGAGCGACGCGCCTCCGCCGGTCGACACATGGTCGATCCTGTCGGCAAGCCCGAAGGTGTTTACCGCGGCAACCGAGTCACCACCACCGACAACGGTCGTTCCCGCGCAATCGGCGACGAACTTGCCAACCTCGAGCGTACCCTTAGCGAACCGCTCGAACTCAAACACGCCCATCGGACCGTTCCAGACGAGCGACTGAGCGGTTGCGACCGCGTCACGAATGGCGCTGATCGTCTTCGGACCGATGTCCATAGCGATGCGGTCGTTCGGGATATCGACCGAATCGATCTGCTCCGCGTCGGCATTCTCCGAAAACTCCGACGCGACGACGTGGTCGAGCGGAAGGATCACGTCGACACCGGACGACGCGGCCTGCGACAGCAGCTGTTCGGCCGTGTCGATGAAATCGTCTTCGACAAGACTCTTGCCGATCTGATGGCCGCGCGCCTTCAGGAAGGTATACGCCATGCCGCCGCCGATCACCAGCGTCGTGCACTTGGGCAGCAGCGACTCAAGGACGCCGATCTTCGTCGACACCTTTGCCCCACCGATGATCGCGACGAATGGCTTCTTGGGGTTCTCAAGCAGCGGCTGGAAAAACGCGACTTCCTTTTCGATCAGGAACCCCGCGGCAGACGGCAGCAGGTGGGCGACACCTTCGGTCGACGCGTGCGCACGGTGAGCGGTGCCGAACGCATCGTTGACGTAGACATCGGCGACCGACGCGAGATTCTTCGCGAAGCCGGCATCATTCGCCTCTTCGCCGGCGTGGAACCGCACGTTTTCGAGCATCAGAATCTGACCGGGTGAGAGCTTGTCGACGAGCGACGCGACCGCCTTCCCGATGCAGTCGTCGGCCATCGCGACCGGGCGACCGATCATCTCCGACAGCTTCTGCGCGACCGGAGCGAGCGAATACTTGGCCTCTGGTTTGCCTTTCGGCCGGCCAAGGTGGCTCGCGAGAACCAGCGACGCCCCCTGATCGATGATGTACTTGAGCGTCGGCAGGCTCGCCTCTATCCGCGTCGCATCGGTGACCACACCGTCCTTGATCGGAACGTTGTAGTCGACGCGCACAAGAACGCGCTTATTCTTCATGTCAAGGTCGCGGATGGTTCGCACCATGGTCGCCTCACTTATAGACTTTGGGCTTCCCTGAATGATACAAAACCACCCGTTCGGATGTCAACGAAGCCGGGAGGTCGCGCGGATAAGCCGGAGGCGTTCGTAGAGAATCGGAAAGAGCTCGGTGACCGCCGCAGGCGTGCCGTCAGCGGGCTCGTAGACCGACGCATCACCGATCGCGACCGCGTCGATCCCGCCGCGAATCGCAAGAGTCGCCTCAGCGACGAGCTCGTCAACGGCGCTGACCGTTGCTTCGGCGAGGACCGCGTCCGCGGGGAAGACGAATCCACCACGATCGGGCGCGCGCGTGATTGCGGTACGGTCGACGACGAGCAGCGTATCACCGACCTGCAAGTCATCCCGGCTCCCTCGGTCGAGCAGTACGCTGCGTCCTCTGCGCGCGATCACCGTCGCGCGAAACGGCAACTCGGCAAGTACGCGCGTGACGAATGATTCGGTCGCGTCGGCGACGCGATGCGGACCCGTCCGGATCGACCCGACCGGAGCGATCTGCGCGCCGGTGCTTCCAACGTGCAGCGAACCCGATATCGCGAAGCTCCGCGCGTCGGCGAACAGGTCGACGAGTATGAAAAAATCGACATCCTGAGCCCGACTCTGCATAAGTGCGTCAGCGAAGCCGCCGACCGCGCGCGTGTCAACGACGTCAACTCCTTCACGGAACGTGAAGCTGCGTTCGATGTGGTTTATCAGCGCGGCTTCAGTCGCCGGATAGCGCTCGGGGATCGCTCGCCCGACCAGATAGATCGCCACGCGATGACGATTTCGCGGGGTTGCGAACTGGTCGATGCCCCATCTGCGCGCGACCGACGATGCAATCGCGCGGTCGAACACCTCTATCGCGCGATCGGTTCGTGCCGTTCGGTAACCGTCGTTGCCGAGCAGCCGCAGCTCCTGCAGGTACGAGGCGGGACGATTAACCTGTCGAAGCAGATCGGCGTACGCCGCTCGTATTTCGAAGTCGAGCGGCGCGAGCTGCACCGCGCGACGGTACGCGGTCGCGGCGCGCTCGAAGCGGAACTGTCCGACGAGCGAGCGCGCCTCGTCGCGCCTGATCCGTGCAAGCTCGGTTCGAAACGGGTGTTCGAGCCCAAGCTCGGCGAGCGCGAACGACTCGGCCCAGATACGGTAGATCTCGTCCCCGGGATCGAGCCGGAGGACGGTACGGATACTGGTGATCGCGGTGTCGATCGCGCCGCTCCTTCGAAGCGCCGCGGCACGGACGAACCACGCGTGCGCCGCCGAACGGTCGGCCGCGATCAGGCGTTCGGCGAGCGCTATCGCTTCCGCGAGCGCTTCGGGGTCCCCCCCCGCGGTCAGCTGAAGCGTCGCGCGCAGCGTCAGCGCACGCGTTGAGTCGGGGTCGATCGAACCCGCTATCGCGGCCGCGTCGATTGCGTCGCCGATTCTGCCCGCGCGCAGAAAGTACTCGGCGGCCAGCAGCTGCACGGTCACGTCGTCGGGGTGCGCAGTCCGGGCGAGCTCCAGGTACGCCTCGGCCGCAGCGATGTCGCCATGATACTCGGCGACGAGCACGAGCGACAGGAGCGTCTGCCGATGCTCGGGGTTCAGTCGCAGAGAGGAGACGAGCGTCGTCAACGCCTCTGATGTTCGGCCCTGGACGACGGCGAGCTCGGCGCGCCCAAGACGCGCCTCGATGTTGTTGGGCTCGATCGCGAGCACGCGCTCGAACGCGGAGAGCGCCCCGGTGAGGTCTCCGAGTCCGATGAGAATCCTTCCGGAGAGGTTGAGCGCCGTGGGGTTGCGCGGCGCGAGAGAGAGCGCGCGATCGATCGTCGGGCGAGCCGAGTCGTATTCGCCGAGCAGGTAGTGCGCTTCGGCGCTGCCAAGAAGCGCTCTGGTGTCGTTCGGGTTCACGCGAAGCGCGCTTGAAAACGCCTCGATCGCGTCGAAGTAGTTGCCACGCGAAAGTGCGATCTCTCCGCGCGTTGCGTGCTCGGGCGCACCGGTCGGTTGGGTCGACGCAAACGGCACCGCGACTCCGGCGGCAAGGAGTACGGCCGCACACGCCCTCAGCATCGATCGGCGAAGCGGGTCACGTGCGGGACTTTTGCTCCTTGGCTGCGACGATCTTGACTGTCTTGATCTTGTGGCCATCCATGTCCTGGATGATGAAGTCCATATCGCCATAGCTCACCTTCTCGTACTTGACCGGGATCTTGCCGAACAGGTCGAACACGAATCCACCAAGCGTGTCGAAGTCAGCGTCGGGCAGCTCCAGCCTCAGTTCATCGTTCAGATCTTCAATATCGACCCGCGCGTCGCAGAGGTACACCTTTTCGCCGATCTCCAGGATATCGTCGCGCTCGTTGTCGAACTCGTCCTGGATATCCCCGACGATCTCTTCGATGATGTCCTCCAGACAGACCACCCCGGAGATTCCGCCGTACTCATCGACCGCGACGGCGATGTGTATCCGTCTGCGCTGCATCTCTCGCAGCAGCGAGTCGAGTTTCTTGCTGTCGGGGACGAAGAAGGGCTTGCGGATGATTTCGGTGATCTCGAACGCTTCTCCGGTCGTGAACGTCTGAAGCAGATCCTTCGCGTAGAGCATGCCGACGACGTTGTCGATCGTGTCTCGGTAGACCGGGAGCCGCGAGTGGCCGCTCTTCGCGACTTTGTCCAGAACCTCGGCGGGTGCCATGTCGACACCGACGAACGAAACGTCGATCCGTGGTACCATCACCTCTTTCACGGTCGTCTCCGACAGCGCGAGGACACCGCGGATCATCTCGCGCTTCTCGAGCGCGAGCTCGTCCATTCCAGCCGGGTTCACCTCGCCGTTTCTGCGGAAGAGTCGGCGGAGGAATCCTTCCTGAGTCAACAAAGCCTCTCCTTTTCATCCGCACCGCCGCTGTGTGCGAGCGATGCGACGATTCGTTCCTGGATTTCGAACATCGGGTGGTGCGTGGCGCCGGTGGAGTCGAGCGATACGCCGCTGTGCGTATAGCCGCACAGATGGAGCAGCGCATGCACGTAGACGCGAAGGCACTCCTCGGCGGGGGATGCGTGAAAACTGGTCGCGTTCTCCGATACGATGTCGGGACAGATCGCGATGTCACCGCCTGTGATGTCGTCGTGGTCGTCAAAGGTCAGAACGTCGGTCGCGGCGTCCTTGTCGCGGAACTCGCGGTTGAGATCGCGAATCCGGTCGGGCCGGCAGAGGAGCACGCGGACATCCCACGAATCGATCCCGAGCCCGGTGAACACGGTCTGTGCCACCTGCGCGAAATCGGGGATCCATGGCGGAGGGTCGACTTCGTCTGCAGAAACGTCCACTTCGCGCATCCGATCCCCTACGCGCCCGGGGCGCGGTCGGCCTCGTACGCGTTGATGATCCGCTGTACGAGCGGGTTGCGCACGACGTCGCGTGAGGTGAAGTAGTTGAACCGGATCTCTTCGATCTCTGAGAGTATCTCGATCGCGTGGAGGAGCCCCGAGTGGTTCTTGCGCGGCAGATCGATCTGGGTCACGTCTCCCGTGATGACGGCCTGGGTTCCCTCTCCGATTCGCGTCAGGAACATCTTCATCTGTTCGCGGGTCGTGTTCTGAGCCTCGTCGAGGATCACGTAGCACTCGTTCAGGCTTCTTCCGCGCATGTACGCGAGCGGCGCGATCTCGATGATCCGCTGCTCCTCGAGTCGTCGAATCGTCTCGAGGGCAATCAGCGACTCCATCGCGTCGTAGAGCGGTCTGAGGTAGGGGCTGATCTTCTGGGCGAGGTCGCCGGGCAGGAATCCGAGGCTCTCCCCGGCCTCGACGACCGGTCGGGTCAGAATGAGCTTTCTCTTCCGCTTCGACAGGATTTCATGGAGCGCGTGCGCAACCGCAAGATAGGTCTTACCGGTGCCGGCGGGCCCGACCGCGAACACGATGTCGCTCTGCCTGAAGCTCTGAAGGTAGTGCGCCTGGCTGATCGTTCGCGGGAACACGTCCTGACCACGACCGGGAATCGCGAGCGTATTCGATTTGAGGAGTTCCGGTTTGGACGCGTCGTCGTCGGTGACCGACGCATGTACAGCGGCGATGAGGTCACGGTTCGGCGTCTGTCCGAGCTTCACGTGTGCATCAATCTCTTCGACGACACGAATCAGAATCGAACGGACCGACGGGTCGTCGCTGTCGACGTAGAGCTCGTTTCCACGGTAAAGAATACGCGTGTGAAGCAGCTGCTCCAGCAGACGAAGATTCTGGTCGTTTACGCCGCACAGCTCGCTGACGAGCCGCGGACTCTCGAGCACGACGGCACTCGATTTCGTCAAAAACTCTCCTCTGACTGGAGTATAGAAGCGCTCCCGGTAGTGGTCAAGGGTCGCTGTCGAACGATAGATCGTCGCCGTCGTCGCGGATGGTTGTACGGAGCTCGCGGATCGGGCGCCATTGGAGGTTCATCGTGAACACTCCCTTCAGTTCGTAGACGCTTCTACCCTCGTCGCTGGTGACGATCTCGGGTCGCGCGCGATACCCAACGGTGAGCTCCCAGTCGTCAAGATCGTGCACGGCATTGATCTCGATCTGCTGGAGGTTGAACGCCGATGCGCGTCGGTCCTCGATCGAAAAGATATTGATGCTTCGCAGCAGATCCATCGGCAGGCTTCTGGGAGCGCGGCCGATCCGCTCGGCGAGCATCGGCAGGTAGACGTAGAGCTGATTGTTGACCGAACTCATACGCAGCTGCAGCGTCAGGAAGCGATGAATCGCGAGCGCCCCGTTCAGCGAAAGCGTCAGCGCGCTGTCGGTGAAGCGCAGCAGGTGCGTTGACGCGCGCGCCTGCGTCTGTACACGCGCGGTGATTCGGTCGCGCCAGTGCGGTCCGATCGGCGTGTTCGACGTGACTCCGGCTTCGGCTCGGACGGGTCGAAACGTGCGATCGCCATCGGCCACCCACCCTACACCGGGCCCGCCGAAGTCAAAGCCGGTGGACTGACGCGCTTCGAGCTCCGCGTGCGCCCCCAGCCACGTCGCGCGCGTGCGGATGAGCGTCAGCTCTTCGTTGTTCAGGTCGTACGTCAGGTTGTTCGTCACCGTTACCGGTCCGGCGATGGCTTCAACGGTTGCCGTCAACGGATCGTATACCCAGTCGTCGACCCGCGTCGCCCCACTCGCAACGGTAACCCGAAGCGGCTCGCTCCGCAGCGCGAGCCGACCCGTGTATCGTTCATCGAGCGGTGGCAGTGCTGCGGTGAGCGTGAACTGTTGAGAGTTCTGCAGGATCCGCAGCGCAGCCGTGCTCTGAACCTGGTGTGCCCGGAAGAAATCGGGGTCGGAGAAGTCGATGCTCTGTGAGCGATACACAGGAGCATTGTCCACGACGGTGTCGAACAGGTAGCGGTACAGGAGGAGGTTCACCGTATATCCGAACGAGCTCTCCGACCACAGCCGCGACGAGGCGAACGGCGCGGTTCTTGCGTTCAGCGTCGTGGTGGTCGAAAACGACGCAAAACGCCACGCCTGCAGTTCAAGTGCGGACCATTCGGATTCGGGCACGCTCGGCGCACGATCGAACACCGATCGCTGCTGGCCGCTCGCCGAAAGCGATGCGTCTCCCGCAAACAGTCCGGACAGGATCGAGCTCCTCCAGTTCAGCGAACCCGATGCTCGGGTAGTCGCGTTTCGGTGGCGTATTGAAAAGTCGACATCCTCAGGTTCCTTCCAGCCCACGCTGTCGAAGGTGTGATCGACAATCGACGTGTTGGACACCGAGTACGAAAGCGACGCACTCGACGCGGCCGTCAGCGACGGCGCGGGCAGGCTGGCGAACACGGGTGGAATGACAATGCTCGGTGGGTCGCCTTCGGTGGAGGCCTCCGGTTCCTCGTCGCGTTGCCATGGCGGGATGAGTGGAGGCAGATCGGAAGCTGCGACAGCGGCCGGCCGACGCGCGGGCGATCCGGGTACCTGAATGAGCGTGCCCGCCGCGCGCGCGGTGATCTCCGGGAGCCGCATCACGCTCGGGTAGAAGAAGCTGCGTTGCGGGCTTTCATGAGCCTCGCGCACCTCGTACGACAGGAGCTCGGGATCGATCGTCCTGACCGCGTATCGCAGCGACGCGAGCGCCGGCTGTATGGAGAACTGCGTCAGGTACGGGCGTAGCGGCGTGACGTTCGGTGTGTAGGCGGCGCTGATCTGCCAGAGCAACGATCCGATCGGTGGCTGTGGGGTCGACGATTCGTCGCGCGCAATCAGACCGAGCCAGTCGATATCCTCCGCGCGGTCACCGAAGTCGCTCCTGAAGCGAGTGTCGCTGTAGTGATCGAGTCTCAGACTCGCGCGTAGCGGGGCCTGTCCGATCGTCGCCTGGAAGTCCAGGCCCCAGCGGAACGGAACCGTCGTTGCGAAGATCCTGCTCTGGTTCCACGAGTCGTAGTAGATCGCGGTCGTGGGCCCCGGTTCGGCGAGCGGTTCGGGTTCCGACACTATGAAGGGACTGAACGCAACGCCACCCGACCGATACTCGTAGAGGTGGCGACTCGCTGCGAGCGCGGCGTAGAGTCGAACCTGTCGCAGCGGAAGCGCTTCGCGTACCGACAGTTCCATCCCGACCATCGCACCGAGCTTTGTGTAGACGTCGGCCAGAATCTTCACGGTGTCGTTGCCCGCGGCGCTGGCGGCAGGATCAGCCCCATCCGGGTCGGGCACCAGGAACAGGCCTTCGCGACGGCGGGTCGTTCGGCCCCCCGCTTCGTCGGCGAGCTGAAGCAGCGAGAACGGCGAATCGCGCTCTTCGGGTTCGCCGACCAGGTAGGTCGTCGTCTGGATGTAGATCCCCTCGCGGGTTCGCGTTCCGAGCGACGGATTGAAGAACAGCTCGTTTCCGGGCTTGAAGAACGCCGGCAGGTAGAACATCGGAACCCGTCCGACGTAGAGCGTCGCACCGAGCAACCCCCACTCACCCGGTGCGAGTACCCAGATCTTGCGTGCGCGGATATGGTAGTTCGGCGGCTTGGCCTTCGAACTGGTGATTGTCCCGTCCTCTATCACAACGACGTCGTTGGCCGACCTGGTGATGTACGTTCCGGAAAAGAGGAAATCGATCTGCTCTCCGTCGATCGTTCGTTCGCGTTCGGTGACGCCGCGCACGAAGCCTCCGGAGAACGAGTCAAGATCGACCGCAAGCGCCTCGCCGACGAAGCGCTCGGTAGAACCGTCGCGTTCGAGCGTGTATACGACCGAACCGCTCGCCGCGAGCGTGCCGAGCGTCTCGTTGAGCGTTATCTGATCCGCCTCGATCCGATGGACGCTCCCCGTCTCTTCGTCGCGCAGCGTGACAACCACGCCTCCCGAAAGCTGAACGTTCGTCTCATCGACGTTCGTAACCGTGAAGTAGCGGGTTCTTTTCGCCGAGTCGATGACGATAGAACGCGTCGGCTCCGCGGATTCCGGGCCCTCACCGCGCGCGCGCGCGATGTCCGACTCCGAAACGCCGTAGTGGTTCGCAACGCGGCGCTCGAGCTCGGAGCGGTCACCGCGGGTCGACAGTCCGAGCGATTCGAGCCACGCGACAAGCTCGTAGAACCCTGCGGTCGCGATGTCGGCAGCGATCGTGCGGTCGAAGAGCTGCGGCACTTCATCGTTGGCGTGCACGGGAGTGGCGATGCAGAGGTTCGTTACGACAAGGAGCGTCAACAGCCCGGCGCGCGTCTGGCGGCGGGCGTTCACGCGGGCGCGTTCCCCGCGGGCGCGGCACCCGCGCCGCGTTCGCGAATCGCGTCGGCGATATAGTGGCCGGTAAACGAACCGTCGCAGCGGGCCACCGCTTCGGGCGTACCCGACGCTACGAGCGTTCCGCCGGCGTCGCCGCCTTCGGGTCCCAGGTCGACTACGTGGTCGGCCTGGAGGATCACGTCCAGGTTGTGCTCGATGACCAGGATCGTGTTGCCCCGGTCGACCAGCTCGGTGATGACCTCCAGAAGCTTCTTCACGTCTTCGAAGTGGAGACCGGTGGTCGGTTCATCCAGGATGTAGACCGTCCGTCCGGTTCCGCGCTTGGACAGCTCAAGAGAAAGCTTGACGCGTTGCGCCTCGCCGCCAGAGAGCGTGAGCGCGCTCTGGCCGAGTTTGAGGTATTCGAGCCCGACGGCGTGAAGCGTCTCGAGCTTGCGACGAGCCGCGGGTATCGCGGCGAAGAACTCGAGCGCCTCTTCGACCGTCAGGTCGAGCACGTCGTGAATCGTCTTGCCGCGATAGTGGATGTCGAGCGTTTCGCGGTTGAACCGCTTGCCACCGCACACGTCGCACGTAACGTAGACGTCGGGCAGGAAGTGCATTTCGATCCGGATCGTCCCGGCGCCTTCGCAGTTTTCGCACCGGCCGCCCTTCACGTTGAAGCTGAACCTGCCCGGTTTGTACCCACGCGCGCGCGACTCGGGTAGCGACGCGAACAGCTCCCGGATCGGACCGTAGAGCCCGACGTAGGTCGCCGGATTCGACCTGGGCGTGCGCCCGATCGGGCTCTGATCGATATTGATGACCTTGTCGAAGTGCTCGGTTCCGTCGATCGCATCGTACGCGCCTTCGCTCAGGTGCGCCTTGTTCAGTCGGTTCGCGAGCGCCGGGTAGACGATATCGGAGAGGAGCGTCGACTTGCCGCTGCCGGATACGCCGGTGACGACCGATAGCGCGCCGACCGGGAACGACACGTCGATCTCCTTGAGATTGTGTTCGCGCGCGCCGCGCACGACGAGCATACGATCCGACGACCTGCGCTCGGTGCGAAGCGCAAGCGCGCTCGCTCCGCTCAAGTAGCGACCCGTGAGGCTGTTCGGGTTCGCGAGTACTTCCTCGACGCTGCCTGCCGCCACGACGCGTCCGCCGGCGACGCCGGCGCCGGGTCCCAGGTCGACGATGTAGTCGGCGCTGCGCAGCGTCTGTTCGTCGTGTTCGACGACGATCAACGTGTTGCCGATGTCGCGCAGTCGTAGCAAGGTCTCTATAAGCCGCGCGTTGTCCCTCTGGTGCAGGCCTATCGTCGGCTCGTCAAGGATGTAGAGCACCCCGACGAGCGAACTGCCGATCTGCGTCGCGAGCCTGATCCGCTGCGCCTCTCCGCCCGACAGCGTCGACGCTTTGCGGTCGAGCGTGAGG
The DNA here is from genome assembly GCA_007694025.1 of Spirochaetaceae bacterium. GTDB lineage: Bacteria > Spirochaetota > Spirochaetia > DSM-27196 > SLST01 > SLST01. The sequence goes on along the minus strand of RECL01000168.1, from coordinate 13,138 downwards.
TACTGCAGGCCGACATTGATCATGAATTCGAGCCGCGACACGATTTCCTTGCGGATCTGCGATACGATCTGCGATTCGGTCGCCGACAGCTCGAGCGCGGTGAAGAACCGGTGCGCTTCGCCGACGCTCATCGCGCTCAGCTCGTGAACGCTGCGTCCGCCGACGAGCACCGCGAGCGCTTCGGGCCGAAGCCGCTTGCCGTCACACGCATCGCACAGATGCTGGCTCATGAACGACTCGAGCCACTGTTTGACGCCTTCGCTCGTCGTTTCGACGTAACGCCGCTTCAGGTCGGCGAGAACCCCCGGAAATCGCGTCTGGTACTCGAACGATCCGGTCTTGTTCTTGTTGACGTATTTGACGCGGACTTCCTTGTCGCTGCCCGACAGGATGATGTCGAGCGCGCGTTTCGGGAGTTCTGAAAGCGGCGCGTGCAGGTCGATCTTGAAGTGCTCGGCAAGGCTTTCAAAGCGGCTGCGGTTCCACGCGGCCTTCGGGTTGTACGGCACGATGCCGCCGTCGTAGAAGCTCAGCGATCGATCGGGCATGATGAGATCGGGATCGAAATCCAGGCGTATCCCCAGGCCCGAACACTCCGGGCACGCTCCGAAGGGATTGTTGAACGAGAACAGGCGCGGCTCGAGCTCGGGAAACGACAGGTCGCTGTCGGAGTACGCGTAGTTCTGGCTGAACGAAAGCACGCGCGCGTCTTTGCCGACCCCGTCGATGACGCGGAGCAGTCCTCCAGAGAGCTCGAGCGCGGTCTCGACGCTGTCGGCGATCCGTCGTCGCGCATCCTCGCTGACCTTGATTCGGTCCACGATCAGCTCGATATCGTGCTTGCGGTGCCGCTCGAGGGAAACCCCATCGTCGAGGGAAACCTGCTCGCCGTCGACGATCGCACGGCGGTAGCCCGCCTTCATCGCGTCATCGAGCACCTTCCGGTGTTCCCCTTTCTTTCCGCGGATGACCGGCGCTGCGAGCGTGACGCGCGATCCGGGAGCAAGCGCCATCACCGCGTCTATGATCTGGTCGACCGTTTGACGCTCGAGTCGCTCTCCGGTCTTCGGGTCGTGAGGGACTCCGATGCGCGCGAACAGCAGCCGGTAGTAGTCGTAGATCTCGGTCACCGTTCCGACGGTCGACCGGGGGTTGCGACTCGTGGTCTTCTGTTCGATGCTGATCGCCGGTGAGAGCCCTTCGATATAGTCGACGTCGGGCTTATCGAGTCGCCCAAGGAACTGCCGCGCGTACGCGGAGAGCGACTCGACGTAGCGGCGCTGTCCTTCGGCGAAAATCGTATCGAAGGCGAGACTGCTCTTTCCCGATCCCGACAGCCCCGAGATGACGATGAGCCGATCGCGGGGCAGCGTAACGTCGATGTTCTTGAGGTTGTGCTCCCGGGCACCGCGGATGATGAGCTGGTCCATTGGTGCCCTACACTACGACAGATAGGGTCTGCGTGTGAATCGCCGTGAAGAAGGTCCTCCGTAAAGACGGTCCTCCGTAAAGACGGTCCTCCGTAAAGACGGTCCTCCGTCTACGGCAGCGGTACCAGCAGCGGCTCGGGCTGCGGTTCGCGCGCCTGGACCGACGCTCGCGTCGCGAAGGTGCCGGCCTCGGGAATCGCCGCGATCCGCTGCCACAGCGCGACCGCCGCCCGCTCGCCGCTTCCAAGCCACGCCGCGGCCAGGTAGTAGAGGTCGCGGAACAGCGTCGTTTGCTCGATGTACCGCCGCGTCTCCGCGTAGCGCCGCGCGTGATCGAGGAGCGCCTCAAACGTTGAGTACTCGAACAGCGGGTCGCGGGCGAGGACGCCGTCGACGAGCGTCGTGACACCTTGAACGACCGCGATCGCAGCCGCGGCTGCAGCGTCTTCGTAGCGTCCGAGTCCGACGAACAGCGCGGCGAGTCGTCCCCTCGCGTCGGTTGCACCGTCTTCGTTCGCGCGGTAGAGAATCATCGTGCGGTCGAGACCCTGTGCGGCGATCTGGCGGCCCGGGTTGGCGGGCAGCAGCACGTCACCGGGAAGCGGCGCCTCGTTGAGGATTCGAAGGAGTTCCTGCTCGTACTGGGCGAAATCGCGGGTAAGCCGGTAGAGGTCGGATCGAGCGTAGCGGACGAGAATCGCGCTGTCGGGCACGGTGAAGCGGTCACGGTGTTCGAGCGCGCGCGAGAAGTACTCGTGGGCGACCGCTATGTCTCCTGGTATCCCGGTCGCGGCGTACGCGCGCCCGAGCGCAAAGTTTGCCTCGGGGCTGTTGGGTTCAAGCTCGAGCGCCTGCCTGAGCGTGCGTATCGCGAGGCCGATCTCCGACGACTCCATCAGCCGATCGGCACGGGCGACGAGCAGCCAAGCCGGCGCAACCTGCTGTGCGGACAGCGGCGCGCCGGCGACGACTATGAATACCAGAACGGCGCGGATGAATCGACGCATCTGTTTACAGATATCGACGTGTTCGCGCGGCCGCTGTAGCTCAGCCTTCGAAGGCTCCGGTGGTCAGGAACAGGAAGACCATCACGAAAAGCGCGACCGTTTCGATGATGCCGAGCACGAAGATGTAGTTACCGGTGCCCTTCCCGGTCTCTCCCATCGCGTCAGATGCGCTCGCCGCGGCTCGTCCCTGGAGCCACGCCGACATCCCGATCGCGATTCCACCCAGAATGCCCGCACCCAGAACGTACGCGGCGTCGGCTCCCGCTGCGACCGCCTGCGTGAGTCGGTTCATCAGCAGATACCCGTAGATCGTCTGGCTGAGCGGAAAGCCTACGAATGCGACCAGGATGAAGGGCGCAGGACGATTCTGCATGAAGCACTTCTTCCACGCGCCAACGGCAGCCATGCCCGCGCTTCCGGTTCCGAGCGCCGATCCGATCGCGGCGAACGCAATCGCCGCGCCAATGCCAATAAGTCCCCAGTTCATGCCTATCTCCTTAGTTTCGCCGATCGCTGTACGGCTTGTATTCGATTCCCGTCCATTCCATTCCGAGGTGTCCGGAGAACTCCAGAAGGTTCAGGCGCACGCCGTGTACGACGACCGCCAGACCCGCCATCACAAGGTTGAGCGTGTGCCCGAGCGCGAGCACGATGACCGATATCACGAGACTGAAGCCTTCGGTGCCGATGCCCGCGGCCATCTCGTTGAACGCCTGCGCGATTGCGACCGTCGCAAGGCCGACTGCAAAGAGGCGAATGTAGGAGATGATGTCGCTGAACGCGCCGATCTTCCCGAAGACGATCGTGAATGCGCTCTTCAGGCCATCGATCACACCCGCGACGAATCCTTTCTCCGCGCTTTGCTCGCTGAAAACGAACACCGCGATCACGCCGCCGGCGATCATGTAGAGGCCGAACTCCGGGAACGGATTGCCCAGAAAGAGGCTTGCCACAAGAAAGTAGAGCCCCAGAATCGAGCTCAGCCAGCCGAGCTGCGCGATCGCCCGTACGCGCGGCTTCTGCGACAGTTCGCGGACGAAGTTCCACAGGTGCGCGATCGACAGGTGCACGGCGGCAAGAAAGAAACAGACCGCCTGGACGGCCTGCGTGCTCGCGGGGTCGAAGCTGTACAAGGAGTCTACTACCGCGTAGCGGAACGGCGCCATCTGCGCGATCGGCTCGTACCCGAACCAGTTTCCGGTCAGCGCTCCCCACGCGACGGTGCTGATACTGAGGACCAGCAGCAGCACCAGGCCGTTTCCGGCCTTTTTCCGGGTGCGGATGAGTCCGTAGATCGCCCCGACCAGCAATATGGTGCCGTATCCGGCGTCACCGACGATCATTCCAACGAACACGATGAAGAACAACAGGAAGAAGAAGCTGATGTCGCGTTCACGGTATCCCGGCACGACGCCAAGAAGGTCGAAGATCGGTTTGATGATCGCGACCCACGCTGCGTTTCGGATCTTGGTCGGGACAGGATCGTCGGGTTCGGGGTCGCGAATGAGCGTGCCCCAGCCGTTGTTCGCAGCACTCTGCGTGAACGCTTCGACTTCGTCGGCCGGCAAAAACCCCGTGATGTAGGCGATCCGTCCGTCGACTTCCATTCCGACGCGGACGCGCCGGTCTGCCAGAGCTCGTTCGGTGTCGGCGCACGCGCCACGAAGCTTGTCTACGCTATCGGAGAGGTCGGCAAGCTCGGAATCGACGCGTTCGATCGCGGCGATCTCCTGTTCGCGTCGGTGATGCAGACCCGAAAGCGAGGTCTCCGGTATCCGGAACTCGTACACCCCGGGGAGCGAGCGAGCGTCTTCGGGGCTCAGTCCCGACGGGTGCGTCCCGTTGACCCATACGAGCGCGAAGCGGACCGCGGTCGCGTCGCGACCAACGACGATCGAACCGACCGGAGCGCTCTTTCGAAACTCCTTCGGGCTCATCGCGTAGAGCCGGAGATCGACACCGTGCTTGCCGAGCGTCTGCAGCTCGCGCGGGTCAAAATCGCCCCACCGCCGGATCCGTGAGATCTCGTGGTCGATCTTCGTGATGACCTCGGTGTGACCGTGGCGGTGCTCCACGAGTCCGATGACGTGCCGGGCGAGCTTGAGCGTGCTCGATCCGTCGGGGTTTCCCGATCGCCGGGTCGAAACGTCGGAGCCGTCCTGCGGACCCGGCGGCAGCGCAGCGAGCGCGCGCTGGTACGTCTCGAGCTGATCGACGAGCGTTTCGATCGATTCGTCCGTGCGTGCTTCGATCACTGGGTGCAGCAGGCCGAGACCTTTGAGCACCTGCAGCTCCTGGTCGCGCCGCGAATCAAGAACCAGCACGGTCGCCTTTTTCATTGGTACGATCATGCCGACCTCGCCTGTGCGCCGTTCTTTTTGTCGATTGCCGACTTTGCGATCTTTCCGCGGACGACCGCTGCGGTCTGCTGGTCGCCAAGGTAGATCCTTATGGCGCGGATATTGTCCCGGGTCTCCGGAATCTTGACCTTCTCAAAGAGGTTGACCCTCTGGGTCGTGATACGCAGCTCGTCGCTCAGACGTCGATGCTGCTCCTTGAGCACGCGGACCTCTGCATCGAGCGCGAGTAGCCGCTTGACCGCTTCGAGCCCCCGGTCGACCCACAACGGCATCGTGTAGAGATCGTAGGGCTTTTCCTCGAAGTCGATCCCGTCGAACACTGGAATGTCGACGCCGGCTATGTTGCCGTCTCCGGTGCGAAGCGACGCGATCCGCAGGTACGACTGGAGATTCACGTCTTCGCCGAACACCTCGACCCAACTCATGACGAGTCGCTGGAGTTTCTCCTGTTCCTGCGACTTCTCGCGCATCTGCGCCTCAACCTGACGGATCACGAGCTGTAGCTGCTGCTTCTTCAGCTGCAGCGTCGGCAGATACCGCTGGAAGCGCTTGAGAGCATCCTTCTGCTGCTTCAGCTCGTTCTTCGTGAGTTTGACGCGAGCCATTGTCTACGCGGTCTCCCCATCCGATCCCGATTCGGCGGTCGCGGCTACGCTGCCGGGCGAACCGCCGGTCGACGGCCAGAACCGGTTGATCAACTCGGTTCGAAGCCCGCTTTCGGCGGGTGCGAAGCATTCGGCAAGGATGCTCCATCCCCGGTCGAGCGCCTGCTCGAGCGGAATGTTCACCGACAGGTCCATCATCTCCGACTCGAACAGCGCACCGTACTTCAGGAGCTTGGTGTCCCATTCGGACATTCTGAAGCCCATCGAGCGCTTTTCAACAGACTCGCGGTAGTTCGCGTAGAGCGTGATCATACCGTCCATGACCGCGCGGTGGTCGTCGCGCGTCTTGTCGTTGACAAGCTGCTTGAGTCGCGACAGCGAACCGAACGGTTCGATGCGGCCGTTTCTCAGGTAGTACTGGCCTTCGGTGATATAGCCGGTGTTATCGGGCACCGGGTGCGTGACGTCGTCTCCGGGCATCGTCGTGACGCCGAGGATCGTGATCGACCCGGCGCCTTCGAAGTCGACCGCCTTTTCGTAGCGCGACGCGAGCTGGCTGTAGAGGTCGCCCGGATAGCCGCGGTTGGACGGGACCTGCTCCATCGTGATCGCGATTTCCTTCATACTGTCGGCGAAGTTCGTCATATCGGTCAGGAGGACGAGAACGCGCTTGCCGCCGAGCGCGAACTTCTCTGCGACCGCAAGCGAGATATCGGGTACGAGCAGACACTCGACGACCGGGTCGCTGGCGGTGTGGACGAAGAAGACCGTGCGACTCATCGCGCCGCCCTCTTCGAGCACTTCCCGGAAGTAGAGGTAGTCGTCGTACTTCAGACCCATACCGCCAAGGATGATCATGTCGACTTCGGCCTGCATCGCGATGCGCGACAGCAGCTCGTTGTACGGTTCACCGCTGACGCTGAAGATCGGGAGCTTCTGACTCTCCACCAGGCTGTTGAAGACGTCGATCATCGGGATACCGGTACGGATCATGTTCCGAGGGATGATCCGCATCGCGGGGTTGACCGATGGTCCACCGATTTCGATGAGGTTATCCTCAAGCGGAGGACCCGCGTCGCGTGGCGTGCCACGACCGTCGAAGATCCTTCCGAGGAGGTTGTCGCTGAATGACACCTGCATCGGGTGGCCCAGGAAGACGACTTCGTCACCGGTAGATATACCGCGACCACCGGCGAAGACCTGGAGCGACACCCGGTTGCCGTCCAACCGGATCACCTCGGCCAGGCTCTTGCCGTAGCGGGTCGTCACCATCGCGAGGTGGCCGTAGCGCACGTCGTCCGCGGTGACCGTGATCACGTTACCGGCGATCGCCTCAATCCTGCTGTAAACCTTGCGCATACGCTACCCTCGCTCGCCGACGAGCTGCTCGGCATTCTCTTCGGTCCCGGCCGTGCGGGCTTCGATCGTCGACACAATTTCCTTGTGGAGCCGGTTGAACTCGTCGCCCTGCCATTTGGCGCCGTTGAAGTCGATGAACCGCTGTCGAAGCTCGGCAAACCAGCTTCGCGCCTCTTCCTTCGCTGCAAAACTCAGTTTGCGCGTCAGCAGCGTGAACAGCATCGCGAACGCGAATCGCTGCCGCTCGGTATCCACCGCGGCGTCGACCATGTCGAACGCGTTCTGCTGCAGATAGACCGCGTCGGTGAACTCGCTCTTGAGGTACCAGAGATAGTCGTCGAGGCTTGTACCCTCTTCGCCGACGACCTTCATCATCTGTCCGACTTCGTTCCCACGGTGAAGCGCGTCGCGCGCGTATTCGACCATCCCGCGGTCGATCGGTCCGCGATACTTGCTCCACGACTCGAGCGGATGGATCGACGGATAGCGGCGCGCGTCCGATCGTTCGCGCGACAGGCCGTGGAACGCTCCGACAACCTTCAGCGTCGCCTGCGTGACGGGTTCCTCGAAGTTTCCGCCCGCCGGGCTCACCGTCCCGCCAATAGTGACCGAGCCGTGTCCGCCGTCGCGAAGCCGTACAACGCCGGCGCGCTCGTAGAAGCCGGCGATGACCGACTCCAGGTACGCGGGGAAGGCTTCCTCGCCGGGGATTTCCTCAAGGCGGCCCGACATCTCGCGCATCGCCTGCGCCCATCTGCTCGTAGAGTCGGCGAGTAGCAGCACGTTGAGCCCCATCTGACGGTAGTACTCGGCGATCGTGACCGCTGTGTAGACCGATGCTTCGCGCGCGGCAACCGGCATTGAGCTGGTGTTACAGATGATGACGGTCCGCTCCATCAGCGTCCGCCCGGTGCGCGGGTCGGTCAGCTCGGGGAACTCCCGGAGCGTCTCAACGACCTCACCGGCGCGCTCTCCGCACGCGGCGACGATCACGATGTCGACCTCCGCGTTGCGGCTGGTGATCTGCTGGAGGACGGTCTTGCCGGCGCCGAACGGACCGGGAATGCAGTAGGTTCCGCCGAGCGCAACCGGGAAGAAGGTGTCGATGATCCTGACCTTCGTCACCATCGGATCTTCGGGCTTGAGCCGTTCGGCGTAGCAGTCGACGGCCCGCTTCACGGGCCACTCGAACATCATCGTCACGCCGATCTCGTTTCCGTCCTTGTCGGCGAGCCGCGCGATCTCGTGATCGACGGTGTACTCGCCGGCGGAGGCGATCTGCCTCACCGTGTACGATCCGTACCGGTTGAACGGCACCATGATGCGATGCTCAAATATCCCTTCGGGTACGATGCCGAGCGTATCGGCTCGTTCGACCGTCTCGCCGACAGCGACCTTGGGCGTAAACGCCCAGGTCAGCTTCCGGTCGAGCGCGTTGAGATAGACACCCCGGTCGAGGAAGAAGCCGCACTGCGCCGCGAGCTCCGGTAGCGGGTTCTGCAAGCCGTCGTAGACGCGGCCAAGAAGGCCGGGCCCGAGTTCGACCGCAAGCAGCTCGCCGGTGAACTCGACGCGGTCGTCGACTCCGATTCCGCGGGTCATTTCGAAGACCTGAACCTCTGCGCGGTCGCCCCGTACGCGGATGACCTCGCTCTTGAGCCGCTTTTCTTCGCCGTCGGAGTCGACGGTGATGTAGCCGACTTCGTTCAGCGCAACGTCGCCTTCGACGATAACGGAAACCATGTTCCCGTTTACACCGAGCACCCTACCCGTTGACTGGCTCATTCGCTCTGCTCCCCGCTGGATTCCTGATAGTAGTCGTTCATGATGCCTTCCGTGATCGTTTGGTAGCGCTGTTCGCCTTCGGCCCGGTTGAAGTGCCTGCGACGCGCAAGAATCTGGAGCTTGAGGTAGTACACGATCAGCCGGTCCAGGTCGAAGAAGTGTCCGGTCTCCAGCTCGTCAAGAAAGCGCCAGCGCGCGTGGTTCAGCGCGTCTTCGCCTCCGAGCGGCGTTTCGTGCGCGTTCGCCTCGCGCGCGATGTCCGACACTCCCGGCGCGTCGCTCGCGTCATCGCCGGCGTCGTCGATGCGCAGGTGCACGGCGACGTCAACGCGCCGCTGCGTCGCGCGAACTCGTACGAGCGCGTTGCGCAGGCCACGCTCGAAGCGGTTCCAGTCGTCGATGATGCGGTGACCGACCGATTCTGCCGGGGCGGGGGCGATCGATGCACGCTCGAGCGTTTCCAACTCACCGTCGGTCAGATGCCGCCGTGCGATGTCGAGGAATGCGTCTGGTTCAATGGCGTCGCGGCTTTCGTACGATACCGTCGGAAGGCTCGCGACCAGAAAGTAGAACTGGCCCAAGCCTACGCCCCTTGGGCCGCTTCGCGCACCGCTTCGGCGAGGCGAGGCGACAAGTACGCCGACATCGCTTCTGCGACCGCGGTCGCGCCAAAGTCGTAGTAGACGGTGCCGTCCTTGGTCGACAGCCGGAAGCCGCTCTTGATCGTCGGGGACGCGGTCACCACGACTCCCGATGCGAGTTCGGACGACAGTTTCGAGCGAAGCGACGCTTCCAGGCGCGATCGTTCGCTATCGGAGAGCAGAATCTCGAGTTCCGGCTCGCTATCCGATGCCCACGCCTGGACTACCGCGAGGATGGCCTTCTCCAGAACCTCCCCCGAAAACGCGGTTGAGGTCTCTTTTTCAACGATATTCTTGAACAACGCGACCAGCTGGGTCTGAACACCAAGGATCAGGTCACGCGCGGCCTGACGGATGGCCTCCGTCCCGGCGGCCTCCTGGCGCTGTCGATCGCGCTTCGCGTCCGAGGCTACCTGATCGGCATGCTTCTGCGCGTTCGCGGTGATCTCACGCGCACGCTCTTCGGCCGCAGCGATAATCTGCTCGGCCTGCTTCTCTGCGGTCTGAACGCCCTCGGCCTTGATGGTCTCGATCAGCTCTTTGAGTTGGCTTTCCATGAATTCCTCTTTGGATTCTGCTGGGACACGTAAAGTGTAGTGGAAAGGTCCGCTCAGTTCAAGCGAATGGCCCGATCAATGCACCGAGCCCAGCCCCAGATCGCCGTGGATCTTGTAGACGTTGCGGTCGCGGCTGACGCGCAAGGTCCGGTCGGGAAAGTAGTACGGGAGTTTTTCGGCTACCATGTCCGCGACGCGAGCCTCGATCTGTTCGCGCACGTCCGACGGAACCCGGTCGAGCGTCGATAGTTCGACCTGAACAACGTACCCGCGCCCGATCCTCGACCCGTACCCCGGGGTAAACGATGCCCCCACGTTGAACAGGCCGTCGCTCGTCCGGCTTGATGTCGTCCCGGCCGCGGCGCGCGCGGGGTGGAGCTGGTACTGCGTGCCGTATTCGCGTTCGAGGCGGTCATCGATCGTGTCGAACAGCGCGCGTAGCTTCTTCTCAAACTCGAGCAGACTCGGGTGGCGCATCCTACCAGACGACCGTCCAGACCAGATCGGTGGGTGTAGCAGCTATGTCGGCCAGACTCACCGAGTACTCGGCGCTCCGTCGGTCGGATGCGACGGTCCCGGGCGCCGATGATTCGATGGCGTGCCCCACTGACAGGCGCAGGCGTATGTGGTACGGCTCAAGCGCATCAAGGAGCGTCGCGATCGCCGTCGGGTCGACGGGGTTAGCCGGGGCGACGATCTGTCGCCATGTTCCTGAGCGTCCGGTCTGCTCGATAGAGACCGATTCGGGGCCGAGCAGCCCGATCAGCGTCTGCTGGTCGCTGAAGGAGAGCCGAACGCGCACAACTACCGATCCGTCCTCGGTAGAGGTACGGTGGCTTCGCACGGTGAGTCCGGGAAGGAGTTGGGCGGCGTCGTCGAAGTCCGCTCTGGTAACCGGAACCGATCGCCCGCCCGACCCGGTGCCGAAGACGGCCGTCTCGTACGCAGCCGCTTCGATGCGGTAGACCAGATCGATGTCGCCCGATCCGTTGTCGCGCAGCGACACGTGCGCATCGACGTCGATGCATCCGGACAGCGCCACGGCGCACGCGACGAACACGCCAGCCGTGCAAAGCACCCGCGCCCGAAGCCGGGCGAACACAGATATCATGATCCGATAGTAGTGAAAGCCGCACCGCCGCTCAACCCCGGAGCAGCGCCCGCGCTGCCGTTCGGCGCAGCGGGCGTCAACCCCGTCGCAGGCTGACATGCGTCTTGCCGAATCCGCCGTCTTCGGGGCGCGCGTAGTCGTACGCGCTGACGTGGTGATGGTCGCCAAGGTGCGCCCGGATCCCGCTTTGAAGGATCCCCTCGCCCATTCCGTGGATGATGCCGAACTCGTGCAGCCCAGAAACGAGCGCAGCGTCGATCTGATCGTCGACCGCGCGGATCGCGTCGTCGAGCCTGTAGCCGCGGACATCGAGCTCGAGCACGGCGTGGCGCGACGACACGCCACCCGACACCGCATACGTGGCGGCGTACGGGCGTTCGGGACCCGACCGTTCTGCAAGGAGCTCCAGATCGTCTTCGGCGACCGGTAAGCGCAGGGTGCCGACCTGGACTACCCAGCTGCCCTTCTTTCCCTTGCGCTGGACGATTCCCTTCTGTCCGCTGCTGCGTACCCGGACCGGCGTGCCGACACCGATCGCGTCGTGAGGCGGCCCGTCCTGCCTCCCCTGCGTCGGTCGCAGCGTTGGCGTTTCGGCCGCGGGCGCGTGGCGGTTGGATGCGCGCTCCTGATCGATGCGGTCGGAAAGCTCCGCTATGAACGCCTTGACAGACTGCGTTTTTTCGCGCGTGAGCTCGCCCTCCCGGAGTTCACGAACCAGGTTCTCGAGCTTGCTGCGTGTTTCGGCCGCCCATTCGTCCAGGTCGTGAAGGCGCGCGCTGCGAAGCGCGCGTTCGCGCCTGTCGAGCTCGCCCTCTCGCGCGTGCAGGCGTTCGCGCTCGCGTTCCAGGTCTTCGGTGACGCGTTCGATCTGTTGTCGCTCGCCGTGCAGCTCCTGCTCGCGCGTCGTGAGGCGACGGATGATCGTGCCGGTGTCGTACTCCTCCCCGGTGAGGTAGCGCCGCGCGTCCGCCGTGACGCTGCGAAGGAGACCCATCTGCGCTGCGACATCGATCGCGTGGCTCGAACCGGGGACCCCGGGGATGATCCGGTAGGTCGGACGGAGGCTCTGCGGGTCGAATTCCACCGACGCGTTCGCTGCGTCATCGTGCGTGAAGCCGTAGTGCTTGAGCCGGCCGTGGTGCGTCGTCACGACGGTGATCGGGCGGCGCTTGAGCAGTTCGTCGATGATCGCCATCGCGAGCGCTCCCCCCTCTTCAGGGTCGGTGCCCGATCCAAGCTCGTCGAGCAGCACGAGCGACCGCTCGTCGACCTGGTGGAGGAGTCGTCCGATGTTCCGCATGTGGCCGCTGAAGGTCGACAGGTTCTGCTCGATGCTCTGTTCGTCGCCGATATCGGCGTACACCGCGGAGAAGACCGGGAGTTCGGTACCCTCGGACGCCGGAACGTGAAGGCCGAACTGGTTCATCAGCGCGAACAGCCCTATCGTCTTGAGCGACACGGTCTTGCCGCCGGTGTTCGGCCCGGTGACGATCAGAACGCGCGTCGGCTCTGCGATTTCGACTCCGATCGGAACCGCCGCGCCCCCGAGAAGCGGGTGGCGCGCCGCGACCAGCCGTACCGACCGGGATTCGGTAGCGGCTACCGAGTCGGTCGCGGCGGAGTAGCGCGCGCGCGCGACTACCAGGTCGAGTCGGACCATGAAGTCGCGGCAGTGGGCGATGTCGGCGTGGTGTTCACGGCAGAATGCGCTCAGTTCGCGCAACACGCGCAGCAGCTCGTTGCGGTAGTGGTTCTCCGCCTCGACGACCGCGTTGTTCCGGGCGACAAGCTCATCGGGCTCGATGAACACCGTCGCGCCGGTGCTCGACACCTCGTGGACGATGCCCCGGACCTTGCCTCGGTGGTCGGCCTTGAGCGGAAGCACGGTGCGTCCGTTTCGCTGCGTCGCGACGTCGGTACTCCAGTAGCGGCGCAGATCATCGCGGTTTGCCAACGCGTGAGCGCTCTTCTGCAGATCCTGCTGCGCGCGGGCGATCGCGTCACGAGCGTTCTTGAGCGCCGGGATATCGCGCTCGCGGATCGAACCGTCGGGATCGACGAATCTCAACAAGTGAGCGCTGACTCGACCGACGTTCGGCGGGTCTCCGATCAACCGCGTCACGCGATCGACCGCTCCTGTTTCACCCGCCGCAGCGCGCAGGTAGTCGACAACCGACAGCGTGTCGGCCGCGAAGACCGCGATCGCGGCGAGTTGATCGGGATCGAGTACAACGCCCTCTTTGCGCACGCGATCGACCGCAGCGTCGATCGACGGAAAGCTGG
>RECL01000112.1 GCA_007694025.1 Spirochaetaceae bacterium | reverse complement strand
GTGTTCTGCTTGGAACAACCTTGCAGGGAATCGGATCCGGGTTGGAGAACACGCTGCTGATCATCGCGCAGCCTGGACACACTACCAGCGCAGCCCTTGTGGCGTCGAACGCGACCTTCGGTGGATACCTCGACTGGTTTCTCCCTTCGAGGGACGAGCTCGTGGAGATGAACACCAGGCTGCAGCCACAGACCACCTATGGGTTCGTCGCGGGAAACCCCAACTACTGGAGCTCAACCGAGAATGTGACCGCGACGTCCGCGATCGCGCGGAACATTGGCCAGCAGGTGACCCAAGGCTTGAACAAGGAGCAACTACACTACGTCCGTCCCGCGCGGCGGTTCTGATGCGCGCCGCGATCATCGCCTCAGCGCTCGTTACCGTGCTGCTCTCTGTGGCGATTTCTCTCCTTGCGCCGGGGCCTATTCCCGACACGCAGTTTGGAGCGGACGCGGATCGCGTCGCAGCGATACTCTCCGAACTTGTCGATACCGGGCAGGTCGATGCGTATCGACGCATGCTTTTCGTGGATTTTTTCTTTCCGCTCGCGTACTCGGCGTTCTTTCTGCTCGCGCTTCGGGCGCTCTTTCGTGGGGCGCTTGGCCGACCCGGCTGGTACCGCGGGCTCGCGGCAGTAGCTGTCGTGGCGTCTGTTCTGGACTACGTCGAGAACATCGCCGTTCTTATCGCGTTACAGAGTCTTCCCGCGTTTCACCCGGTACTGCCGGCGATCGGGCCGGTCACCACGGCCAAATGGATCGCTGTTGCGGCAACGGTGGTGGGCCTCATGATCGGCGCGGGGATGCTTGTATCGGGCCGGACCAGGAGTGCCCGTCGCTGATTGCCGCGCCGCACCAGCGGGCGAACGTGTCACCGGGCGAACGTCAGCGGGCGCACGTCAGCGGGCAACCCATTGCTTGATCGTGTCGCACGTGAACCGGCTCGCCTTGTAGTCTTCGAGCCGGGATGCGTCGGTCTGTAGCTGCGGGAGCTCCGCCCGGGCAATCTCTACGGCGCGTGACACCAGATCGGCGTGCATCGCCGATTCCCGGGCAAGCGAGTAGTGCACCCACTGTCCCGACTTGACCGCGTGAACCACGCCGGCGTGTTTCAGTCGGGTGAGATGACGGGAGAGGTTCGACTGGTTGACGCCGAGCACGGTTTCGACTTCGCACGCGCACAGAGTGTCCGCCTGCGTGAGGAGGCTAACGATGCGCAGACGCGTCTCGTCGGCGAGCGCTTTCAGGTACTCAACCGTGTCCATTGCCACCTACGCGGCTGTTCGCCGTTCGAAGCTTTGCCGCGTCCGGTTCGTGAACTTCACGAGACTCAGCATAACCGGAACCTCGACCAGGACACCCACGACCGTGGCCAGCGCCGCGCCCGAAGTCAGCCCGAAGAGGCTGATTGCCACGGCTACCGCGAGCTCGAAGAAGTTGCTCGCGCCGATCATCGCGCCTGGTCCGGCAACCGGGTGAGGTAGCTTCCAGAGCCACGCCCATCCGTAGGCGATCGAGTAGATCAGGTAGGTCTGGATCACGAGCGGCACGGCGATCAGAACGATGTGGAGCGGGTTACCCAGGATGATCTCGCCCTGAAACGAGAAGAGGATGATCAGAGTCAACAACAGGCCGACGGTAGTCACTCCGTTGAACTTCGCGATGAAGACCTTCTCGAAGTAGTCCAGACCGCGTCGCTTCACGATGAGGACGCGCGACGCCCATCCAGCCGCGAGCGGAATGACGACGAAGAGCCCGACCGACAGGAGCAACGTGTCCCACGGTATGCCGATGTTGCTGATGCCAAGGAGCAGCGCGACGATCGGGGTGAAAAGGATGAGGATGATCAGGTCGTTCACCGCGACCTGGACGAGCGTGTACGCCGGATCGCCGTCGGAGAGATGGCTCCAGACGAAGACCATCGCGGTGCACGGCGCCGCGCCCAGGAGCACCGCGCCCGCCAGGTACTCGGTCCCGAGCGCCGGGTCGATCCAGGGCCGGAAGACGACTTTCAGGAAGAACCAGGCGATCACGTACATTGTGAACGGCTTGATAAGCCAGTTCGTAATCGTGGTCACCGCCAGACCCTTCGGCTGCTTCGTCGCGCGAACGATGCTCGCGAAATCGACCTTGAGCATCATCGGGTAGATCATGAGCCAGATGAGGAGCGCGACCGGTAGCGATACCTGCGCGTACTCAAGCCGGCTCAGAAACTCAGGCGCGGCGGGAACAAACTGACCGATCAGCACGCCGAGCACGATGCAGCCCATCACCCAGACAGTGAGGTACTTCTCGAAGAAACCGATGTGTCGCTCCGGACGGGATGGCGAGCTTTGCGGGCTGCTGGACATCGTAGCTCCTTTTCACGATCATATTGTTGACATGAGCGAATGCTCATATAATCATGTCAGGAGACCGCAACGTCAACCCTTGGATACGCCGCTTGAACGAACGCGCGGCCTGCTACGCGACCAGATAGCCGTAGATCATCCCGGCGGCGGTGGAAAGCGCAACGACGAGCCCAACGTAGACGAGCGTCTTCTTCACGCCGAGTTCACCGCCAATGACCAGCAAGGACGGCAGTGAGAGCGACGGTCCGGCGAGCAGGAGCGCGAGCGCCGGTCCCTGGTTCATGCCGGCGCCCAACAGGCCTTGCATGATCGGCACCTCGGTGAGCGTCGCAAAGTACATGAGCGCGCCGGCGACCGACGCGATGAGGTTGCTGCCAATCGAGTTGGTACCCACCAGGCTCGCGACCCAGCTCTCCGGAATCAGTGCCATGTGGCCGGGGCGGCCGAGCAGGAACCCGGCGACGAGTACGCCCGCGAACAGGAGCGGCAGGATCTGGACCGAGAAGTCGCGCGTCGCCTTCACCCAGTCGGAGAGTTCGCTTTTCGTGAACCACCTCACGAGCGAATAGACCAGCACGATTCCGAACAGACCGGCGATCGCCCACTTCCACTGGTGGAGGAAGTCCCACCACGCGACCGAGCCTCCCGACGGTGCCCAGTTCAGAAACACCAGGATGCCGACCATCGATGCCATATAGACGATGGTCTTGCCGATACCACGGGAGGTGTCGTCGTCAAAGCTCTGGAACATCGCCGCGTTCGTCGTTCGCTCCTTGTCCTCTTTGAGGAAGATGAGCTGCATCAGGATGCCGATGAGGAACGCGAAGACGATCGCGCCCACCGCACGGGCGACGCCCAGCTGGATACCCAGAACCTTCGCGGTCAGGATAATCGCCAGTATGTTGATCGCGGGTCCCGAATAGAGGAAGCTCACCGCCGGACCGAGCCCCGCGCCCTTCTTGTAGATACCCTTGAAGAGCGGCAGCACGGTGCACGAGCAGACAGCCAGAATAGTCCCGGACACCGACGCAACGCTGTAGGCGACCAGCTTTGGCGCGTCGGGACCCAGGTACTTGATCACCGACTGCTGGTTCAGGAACACCGTGATGGCACCCGCGATGAAGAACGCGGGCACCAGGCAGAGGAGCACGTGCTCGCGAGCGTACTCGCCGAGCATCAGGAACGCCTCGTTGACCGCCGCGCTGACCCGCGGTGCGGACCACGGCACGAAGAGCGCGACCAGGAACACCCCGACCATTACCACGAGCGCCCGGTTCTTCTTCTCGACCCAGAGGCGCTTGATCGGGCCGAGCTGCGTTGTCGTCCGGGTGCTCATTCGCCTACTCCTTTCGTTCGGTCAAGCGGTGTAGGCCTTGATCGTCTCCTCGATCTCTTGCGGACTCAGTACCTTGCCCGACATCTGAACCGTGCCGTCGAAGGCGAGGCCCGGGGTCCTCATCACGCCCATCTCCACGATCTGGTCCATGTCGGTCACCTTTTCGAACTCCGCCTCAATCCCGAGCTTCGCGACCGCCTCGCGGGCGTTCTTCTCCAGGTTCTGGCAGTTCGGGCATCCCGATCCGAGTATCTGTATGGTCATGACATCCTCCTGGAGATGTATATTTGGCTATATATACAATAACGCAGTCAGGGCGTCAAGCGTTTGGTCACTCGGCCACGAGCTCGGCAAGCTCGTCGGCCTTGACAACGCGCGACAGAATGAAGCTCATGAGGAGAATCGCCGGAACGTTCGCGGCAAGCCGCGTGAGCGCGAACGTCGGTCCGAGCGCAGAGTACTCGAAGAGGAACATCGGAATCTTCGTCGTCGACCACGCACCTATGAAGACCATCACGTTGAAGAAGCTGCACCCCTTCTTCATCAGGACCGTCGCGACCGGAAACGCTGCGTAGAGCGGCCCGGCGGCCACCGACCCCATGACGAAGGCGATCGTCGTCCCGCGAATGCCGGTACCCGCCCCCAGGTGTCGCATGAGCCGTTCGCGCGAGATCCAGATGTCAAGCAGCCCCAGGAGCACGAACACCGGCGGAATGACCAGGACCAACTCACGCAGGCTCAGGCCGATCGTACGTACCGCGTCCTCCGCCCGATCGGGCGCGAAGAGCCATACACCCGTCAGGATCACGAGTGCGATCGCCGGCCCGACGAACCTCCGCGCCGGCGATGGTGCCGCAGACGGTTGCACCGACTTCACCAAACGCTCCCCAGCACGACGCCCAGAACCCCGGCCACTCCCAGCGCGAAGACGAAAGCGAGCGAGTTCCGCACGAGCGCTATCCTTGTCCCGAAGACTCGCCGTTCGACGGGGAAGGTGATCACTCCAACCATCATGAGCGTGGATACGAAGGCGGCGATCTGAACCAGCCCGGCCCCCTGCTCAAGGATCAGCGCGGCGAGCGGAAACGCAACGAATCCCGGCATGAGTGTGACTGAGCCCACGACCGCCGCCCCGAGCACGCCCATCCACCCGGACTCGTCTCCCAGGAGTCTCGAGATCGTCTGTGGATCGAGGAACGACAGGATGATCCCCGTGATGACTATGACGACGACAAACTCGGGCAAAATGCCCAGAAACGCCTTCCACGCCTTCTCAAGCGCCCGACGTGTCTTCGATCGATCCGCGATGAGCGAGGCTATGAGCCCCGCGACCGCGACGGCGTAGAACACGATCGTGAACATGGGTCTCCCGCTCGATTTTTGCATATCTTGCCAATCACGCACGTTACTGTCAAGAACGAATGCCTTTCGGGTTGACCGCGCCCTCGCATCGGTGCCCTCTTGCTTGACCACCGGCGGCATCCTTGGCAAATTATGCAAACAATGGTGGACGAACAGGATAAGCTACGGGCGACGGCAAGGGCGGAAGTACTGAAGGCGCTCGCTCACCCAACCAGGGTCTATATCGTCGATCTCATCTCACGCGAGGGCCCGCACTGCGTCTGCGAGCTCACCGATCGAATCGGCGCCGACACGTCGACCGTCTCGCGCCACCTGTCGCTGTTGAAGAGCGCGGGCCTACTCTTCGACCGCAAAGAGGGAACGACCGTCTACTATGACCTCACCTGCGACTGCATCGCCGATTTCATGAGCGGGCTTGAGTCCGTCCTCCGCGCGAGGCACAAGCGCGCGCAGGCCGCGTTCAGCGCCGCGGTCGGCAAAGACTGACCTCAGCAGCCCATGCGGCTGTTCGAGCGAGCCTCGATATCACGACCAGTCAGGATTGCTGCTGGGACAAAGAAAAGGAAGCCTGAACAACGGCTGCGCCGTTGTTCCTGGGCTTTTTCTTTGTCCTTTGGACAAAAAAAAGCCTGGCGACGACCTACTCTCCCACGGCTTAAACCGCAGTACCATCGGCGCAGGAGGGCTTAACTTCCGTGTTCGGAATGGGAACGGGTGGGACCCCTCCGCTGTGGTCACCAGGCAATTTGAAACTGTTCCATATCGCCTGTAATCAGCACCACTGCACAATCGCGAAGCGATTGTGCTGCACCAGTACTCTGGTGCGGGCACCACAGGCAATTTGAATACACAAATCTACCTGCCGGTGGCCCGCGTTGTCTGATCGGGTGCGCACGCCGTAAGGCGAACGGTCCGACTGCCCGTGGGGCACAACTGCGGTTCCGGCATCGTAAGGGGGGAAGAAGAACGGGTGAATGATTCGCTCGTTGCTCGTACCCTGCAAAGGGTACATGAGGGATAACCAAAGAATACGGTCAAGCCTCACGGAAGATTAGTACTGGTCGGCTCAATGCGTTACCGCACTTAGACCGCCAGCCTATCGACCAGATAATCTGTCTGGTTCCTTCAGTCACCTTAAAGGTGAGGGGATGGCTCATCTTGAGGGGGGCTTCCCACTTAGATGCCTTCAGCGGTTATCCCGTCCGTACATAGCTACCCAGCACTTACCGTTGGCACGATAACTGGTACACCAGAGGTACGTCCACCCCGGTCCTCTCGTACTAAGGGCAGATCCTCTCAACCATCCAACGCCTGTGGCAGATAGGGACCGAACTGTCTCGCGACGTTCTGAACCCAGCTCACGTACCGCTTTAATTGGCGAACAGCCAAACCCTTGGGACCTGCTCCAGCCCCAGGATGCGATGAGCCGACATCGAGGTGCCAAACCCTGCCGTCGATGTGAACTCTTGGGCAGGATCAGCCTGTTATCCCCGGAGTACCTTTTGTCCGTTAAGTGACGGCGCTTCCACTCGCCACCGCCAGATCACTAAGACCTGCTTTCGCACCTGCTCGAGTTGTATCTCTCGCAGTCAAGCTACCTTCTGCCTTTGCACGTACACACTGATTTCCAACCAGTGCAAGGTAACCTTCGCGCGCCTCCGTTACTCTTTAGGAGGCGACCGCCCCAGTCAAACCGCCC
>RECL01000268.1 GCA_007694025.1 Spirochaetaceae bacterium | reverse complement strand
CCGTCTATCTCAAGCATCTCACGGCGCAGCGTAGAGTGTTCGGCACGACTGCGCAAGGGGCCCGGTGCCCTCAACTGCGGTGCGATCGGTGCCGACGATGTAGGTAATGGTAACCGATGCAGCACAGACGGCCCGGATGGCGGTCCCGCCGCCGATGGACGCCCCGCGCGTACGCCGCACTGGATTGCCTTCAGCGGCTGTCGACCCGATCGAGACCAGGCTTCTTGAACGCCTGATCGCGATCAGGGAACTCTACAACGAGTACTTCGATCGCGGCTGGCTCACGACGCAGCTTGACGATCTTCCGCTCGACCGTGTCGCGCTTCGCCACATCCGGGATACGCTCGGCTTGTCGGTCATCTACGCCTCCGATCTTCCCGACATCCTCTACTGCGCGGAGAGCCTGCAGAGCCTCGTGGAGGACCTCAGGCGATACCTGCTACCAACGCTCCGCGATCGGCTCGGGATCTCGGGGCTGTCGCGCGCGCGCTCGCGCCTCGATCCGATCACGCGGCTCCATCGCGAACTGCTCAGCCAGACGCTTCCGGGCAATCTGGACCGCCTTG
Source organism: Spirochaetaceae bacterium (assembly GCA_007694025.1). GTDB lineage: Bacteria > Spirochaetota > Spirochaetia > DSM-27196 > SLST01 > SLST01. Next base: position 6,202 of record RECL01000268.1, on the reverse strand, counting down.
AGCACCTGACCGGTGATCTGGTCGCGACGCTCGTCGCAGCCTGATTGCCGCGGCCCGGCCTCCGCGCGTGTGACCGCGCCCGCTTTGCGGGCCGCGGAATTCCTGATACACTGCGCGTGTGAACCTCCTGATAGCCGAGGACGAGCGGATCAACCAGCTCTACCTCTCGCACCTTCTCAAGCGGGCCGGCCACACCGTTATGATCGCATCAGACGGCGAAGCGGTCCTTGAGACGCTGTGTGAACACTCCTTTGACGCGATCCTGATGGATATCGAAATGCCCAAGATCGACGGAGCCGAGGCGACCCGGCGGATACGCGCCGGACAGTCCGGTATGACGTCGAAGAGCGTACCGATCATCGCGCTCAGCGCGCACTCGGCCGCCTGCGACCACGAAGCATTTCTGGCCGCGGGTGCTTCCGATGTGCTCACCAAACCGGTGGACGAACACGATCTGTTGTCACGGCTCGACCGGATCGGGAATGGTGTGCAATGAGACGATACGGATTGCTGCGCATCGCGACCATCGCAGCTGGAATGATCGCGGTTGCGTCGTGCGCGACGATCCAGTCGCTGCTGGAAGTGGAGCGTCCGGTTGCGCGCGTCGACGCGGTTCGCCTGGTCGGGTTGTCGTTCACTGGTGCCGATCTTGTTGCCGACCTGGAGATCGAGAATCCGAACCGGATCGCGGTGACCCTTGGCGGGTTCGACTACACGGTGGCGGTAGAAGGCCGGACGCTACTCACCGGCGTAAGCCGGGAGACGCTCGCGATCGCCGCGTTCGCAACCAGCCGGGTGTCGGTGCCGTTTTCGGTTGCGTACGACGGCGTGGTCACGCTCGTCGAACGCGCGCTCGAACAGGATAGTCTGGCGTACACGCTTGACGTGACGGTTGCATTCGACGTGCCGGTGCTCGGAACCGTTTCGGTGCCCCTCGCGTACGATGGGGCAATCCCGGTGGTCCGTCCACCGTCGCTGCGCGTCGCATCGCTTGCGATCGCGTCGCTCGGCATAAACGGCGCCGACCTGACGCTGGGTCTTCGCCTGGATAACCCAAACCCGTTCGCCATTGCGCTCGCGTTTGACCAGGCGTTCGTGGTTGGCGGTCAGACGTGGGTCGACGGCCGCGTCGAGCGCGTGACGGTTCCCGCGCGTGGCACCGCCGACGTGCCGGTTCCGTTCCGGCTGAGCTTCTCCGCGTTCGGACGTACGGTACGCGAACTGCTCCTTGGTGCCGATCAGGTTTCGTTTTCGTACTCGGGCGATCTCTACGTTGAGCCCGACATCATGCTTGTGCCGCGTACCCGGCTCCCGTTCTCGCTGTCCGGGAACGTCCCGTTATCAAGGCGGTGAGCGCGTGGATCCGGAACTCTGGGGCCAACTCACGCTTCCCGATGCGGGGCACATCGTGCGGTGCATCGGCGATGCGGTCATCCGCGCGCGGACGCTTGAGGACGAGTGGGAGATCGCGCGGTCGTATCTGGATTCGCAGAGCGATGCGGACGCGTCTGACGGGTCCGCGGAGGCAGAGATCGCGTGGACGCGGTTTGTCACCGTCCGCAACGACACGCTGACGCTGAAGCCGGGGCTTCCCGACCGGCCAGTCGTGGTTCGTCCCGAGTCACCGATCGTGATCCTGCCGGGGCGTTGGGGACGGTTCTTCGTGTCGATTCCACTGTGGATACGCTTTGTATCTGGGGCCGCCGGGAAGGATACGGTCATGGAAGAGGTTCCGAGCACGGTGCTGCCGTCGACCTGGTTCGGGGACATCGGAACCGGCGAGCTGTGCTACGCGCTCGACGTGCCGCTGCGCCGCGATGTCGACCCTGTGGCAGATCCGGGCGTTGCTACGTGCGAGGTGCGTGTCACTAACGGCAGCAAGGAGCGTCTTCGGTTCGAGCGCATCTGCGTGCACGCCGAGCACATGCGGCTCTACCTGGCCGACGGGAGGCTGTGGACGAACGAGGTGCGGGTTGTGTTCAGGGGTACGGATCAGGTCAGCCAGCTGACCTTTCGTAACGGTCCACCGGAGCGCCATCCTTCGGGTGTCGTGGTATGCGAACCAAGGGTCGCCCCCGAGTCGAGTCTCATCAAGCGGAGCTTCACCCTGTTTCGCGAGATTACCGGATTCTAGGTCGGGAGAGCCATGTTGGGCGTATTTCGTGAGCTTGATCTGGATACCTTCCTTGATCCCGGTGCGATAGTCACGATCGTGCAGGTTCTGTTCTGGGCGGTAGTCGGGTTTCTGGTTCTGCGGGTTCTTGTTTTCGTCATCAGGCGGCTTCTCCACCGACGGACGACCGCGCAGGTCACGATGCTCGTCACGAAGGCGGTCAACTACACCGGGCTAGCCGCGATCGTGGCGATCAGCCTGCTTGAACTCGGCGTCAATCTGACGCCGATCCTTGGCGCCGCGGGTATCGTCGGGCTCGCGGTCGGTATCGCGAGTCAGGCGAGCCTGTCAAACGTGATAAGCGGGTTGTTCCTCGTCAGCGAGAAGCCGTTCTCGATCGGTGACGTGATCCGGATCGGGGAAACGGTCGGCGTGGTCGTGTCGATCGATCTGTTGTCGGTCAAGCTACGGAGCTTCGACAATCTGTTCATCCGCGTTCCGAACGAGAAAATCGCCGGAGAACAGGTTACGACGATCACGCGCTTTCCGATCCGGAGGTTCGACTTCTCTCTGAACGTGCCGTTCGATGCCGACCTGGCAACCGTGTTCGCGATTCTCAAGGCGATAGCCTCGGAAAGCACGCTCTGCCTGCGCGAGCCTGCTCCGATCATCATTCCGCTTGAGTTCGGCGATCAGGGCGTGAAGCTGCTGTTCGGTGTGTGGTTTGAGAAGGCCGACTTCGTCGCGATGCGAACGCAGGTGACGACCGCGATCCTCAAGTGCTTCGGTGACGCGGGCATCCGGCTGTCGATGCCACGCGTCGCCGTGTACTCGGGAGGAACCGATCAGCTCTTCGTGGTTCGCCCCGACAACTCAGCTGCCGCTTCGCCGCCGGTCGATCCGATCGAATAGCGGACAGCCCCCGGGGCCCGGGCGGGCCTAGGCGCGCGGGCGTGCTGACGCGAGCGCGGGCAGAACCGCCGCCAGCAGGCCGATCTTCAGCGCATCGCCGGGCAGGAACGGCGCGATGCCGACCGCAACGACCCGATCCCAGCCGACAAAGCGCGCAAGGAGCGTCGCGCCGACCGCGTAGATGATCGCGGTGCCCATGCTGACCGCCGCCGCGATTACGGCCGGGTTGCGACTCCAGTTGCGGCCAGCGAGCGAGTCTGACGCCGCGCCTACCGCGTACGCGGCGACCAGGAACCCGGCTAGGTATCCGCCGGTCGGACCGGCAAAGACCACGAAGCCGGCGGTACCGCCGGCGAAAACCGGCAGACCGAAAGCCCCCCATGCCAGGTAGAACGCGACCGCCGTCGTGCCGCGCAGCCTTCCGAGCGTCCAGGCGGCACCCAGTACCGCGAGCGTCTGCCCGGTTATCGGAACCGGACCGATCGGGATCGAGACCTGCGCGAGTAACGCGATCGCCAGCGACGCGACCGCGATCGAAACCGCTTCGCGAAGCCAGACTGATATACCGTACGGTCGGGCTTGTATAACTATACTACTCATGCCGGTACCATAGCGGATTGTCCGCGGTTTGGGTATAGTAGGCCATGGAATACAGAGAGTTTGGCAGGACCGGATGGAAGGTGTCGGAGATTGGATTCGGAGCCTGGGCGATAGGAGGATCGTGGGGCGACGTTCCGGAGAATGACGCGATCGCGGCGCTCAACGCGGCACTCGATGGCGGCGTGAACTTCATCGATACCGCCGATGTATACGGCGACGGGCGCAGCGAACGCCTGATTCGGCGTGTGCTTTCGTCGCGAGACGAGCGCGTGTACGTCGCAACGAAGGCCGGCCGAAGGCTCAATCCACACAGCGCCGACGGCTACACCGCGGCCAACCTGAACGCGTTTATCGATCGCAGCCTTGAGAACCTGGGCGTCGACTCGATCGATCTGCTCCAGCTCCACTGCCCGCCAACCGACGTCTACTACCGGCCCGAAGTCTTCGCGGCGCTCGACGACATCGTCGCGTCCGGCAAGGTCCGCTACTACGGCGTCAGCGTCGAAAAGGTCGAAGAGGCGATCAAGGCGATCGAGTACCCGAACGTCGCGAGCGTGCAGATCATCTTCAACATGTTCAGACAGCGTCCTGCCGACCTCTTCTTCCGTCTGGCGATGGATCGCCGGGTCGCGATACTGCCCCGGGTGCCGCTTGCGAGCGGTCTACTGTCGGGAAAGATGAGCCGGGACAGCGAGTTCGCGTCTGACGATCACCGTTCCTTCAACCGCGACGGTCAGGCCTTCGATCGCGGTGAGACCTTCGCCGGCGTGCCGTACGAGGCGGGGCTGGACGCGGTAGACGAACTCAGGCGAATCAAGCCCGCGGGAATGACGATGGCGCAGTTTGCGCTGCGCTGGATTCTGCAGTTCGACGCGGTCACGGTGACGATCCCCGGCGCGAAGAACGCCGATCAGGCGACGCGGAACGCCGAAACGAGCGGGATGGCGACAATCGACACCGAAACGCTCGACTCTGTCCGCGCGATCTACCGCGACCGCATCGCACCCTTGGTGCACCACCGCTGGTGACGGTTCAAGACCCGGTCACACCTCGCGGACGTCCATCACCTCGACCACCAGCGGTTCAAGGATAGCGATCAGCCGGTCACGCTCGATGTTTTCGACCTTGAGGATCATGACCGAGTTCGTGACATCGTTGCCGCTGAAGGTGCCGATGCTGATCACGTTGCCACCGGCTTCCGCGATCACGCGGGTCGTGTCGGCGAGCTCTCCCGGGCGTTCGGGAACGCGCAGCGTCGCGCGGACGCCCTTCGTCCGCGTTCCGAACAGGTCGATCAGCAGCCGGAAGAGGTCGCTTTCGGTCACGATACCGACGAGGGTACCGCTGTCGACGACCGGGAGTCCCCCGATATTGTTGTCGACGAGCGCCCGCGCGGCGTCTTCGACGAGCGTGTCCGATGTGACCGTGATGAGCTTCCGGGTCATCACCGACTCGACCTTCAGCTTCGCGAGCAGGCTGTGCATCTCGTACACATTGAGCGTCGTCGCCGGCGACGGCGACGCGTAGAGCAGGTCCTTCTCGCTGACGATCCCTATGAGGCGCTTCGCCGTATCCAACACGGGTAGCCGATGGATCTTCTCCCGCTTCATCAGCGCCTGAGCGTCGGTGATCGGCGATTGTGGGCCGACTGTGAACGGGTTGTGGGTCATCACACTCTTGACGGTCATCTATACCCCCAGGTACGCGCTGCGAACGTCTTCGTTCGCGAGCAGCCGTGATGCGGTGTCTGCCATTGTAATCGTTCCGGTCTCCATCACGTAACCCCGATGAGCGACCTTCAGCGCAAGATTCGCGTTTTGCTCGACCAGGAAGATCGTCGTTCGACTCTCCCGGTTGATCATTTTGATGATCTCAAAGATCTGCTGCACGATCAGCGGGGCAAGACCAAGCGACGGTTCGTCAAGCAGCAACAGCCGCGGCCGCGCCATCAGCGCGCGCGAAATCGCAAGCATCTGTTGCTCACCGCCCGACAGCGTTCCTCCGGCCTGATTGCGTCGGCTCTTGAGGATCGGAAAGAGGTCGAACACGTAGTCCAGGTCGCGCGCGATCTCCGGTCGGTCCCTGCGCAGCAGCGCGCCCATGTCCAGGTTCTCCTGCACGGTCAGTCCGGGGAAGATGTGCCGGCCTTCCGGCACCTGGATCACCCCGAGCTTGACGATCTCATCGGGCGCGAGCCGTTCGATCGGTTTCCCTTCGAAGACGATCGATCCGTGCCGCGGAGGATAGATCCCGGAGATCGACATCAGGGTCGTACTCTTGCCCGCGCCGTTCGCGCCGATCAGCGTGATGATCTCACCTTCTTCCACGGTCAGGCTGACCGACTTCAGCGCCTGGATGTTGCCGTAGAACGTGCTCACCCCTTCAAGCTTCAGCATCGACGTCCTCCCCCAGATACGCCTTGATCACAGCGGGGTCGGTCTTGATCTGGCTCGGTGAACCGGTCGCGATCAGCCGCCCGTAGTCCATCACGTAGATCCGCTCGCTCAGGCTCATGACCATGCTCATGTCGTGCTCGATCAGGAAGATCGTCAGGTTTTCGGTTTCGCGAAGCCGCTT
>RECL01000075.1 GCA_007694025.1 Spirochaetaceae bacterium | reverse complement strand
CGTCACGCGCTGGCGGTCAGCTCTGCGACCGCGGGCCTCCACCTTGCGCTCGAGGCGGTGGGCGTGACGGCCGGCAGTCGCGTGATCACATCGCCGTACACGTTCGCGGCGAGCTCCGAGGTGATCCGCTACCTGGACGCCGATCCGCTGTTCGTGGATGTCCGCGACGATGACCTGAACATCGACCCGGACGCGGTCGAAGAAGCGCTCGTCGGATCGGACCGGGTATCTGCAGTGCTCCCGATCCACATCGGAGGGCGGGCGTGCGCGATAGAGCGTATCGTAGCCGCTGCGGCCGAACGGTCGGTCCCTGTGGTTGAAGACGCAGCGCACGCGTTCCCCGCCGCGACCAACGGGCGATCGCTCGGAACGTGGGGATCAGCCGGAGTCTTCAGCTTCTACGCGACCAAGACGATCACGACCGGCGAAGGCGGCATGCTCGTCACCGATGACGATGCGCTCGCGCGGCGCGCGTCGGTGCTCCGTCTTCACGGGATCGACCGCGACGTCTGGGATCGTTACACATCCGACCGCCCGAGCTGGGAGTACCGGATCGTCGACGTCGGGTTCAAGTACAATATGCCCGACCTGCTCGCAGCGATCGGACGCGTCCAGCTTACGCGAGCAGAGAGCTTTCTGGCGGGCCGGCGGCGCGTAGCCGCGATCTACGCCCGCGAACTCGCAGACGCGGACTACCTGCAGCTGCCCGACACGTCCGACAGCGCGTGTCACCTCTACGTTGTGCGGGTTCGCTCGGGTCGGCTGTCGATCACACGCGATGAACTGATGCACCGGCTCGCGGATCTGGGGATCGGGACGTCGTTGCACTACATTCCGCTGCACCTGATGCCGTACTACGCGCAGCGATACGGTTTCTCGCCCGCCGACTTTCCGGTATCATTGGACGCGTATCAACGCGCGGTGAGTCTCCCGATCTACCCGGATCTCACCGACGAGGAGGCGCAGCGAGTGACTCGGACCATCAGATCGGTCTGCGAAAGTCATCTCGCACCATAAGCATGGCCAGAACCGTTCGCCAGGCACTGAAGGGACGCGGTGACTTTGTAAGCGATATCTACGTCCCCGACATGCTCTACGCATCGACGATCCGGTCTCCCTACGCTTCGGCGGCCATCCATCGCGTCGATGCGTCTCGCTCGCTCTCAGGAACGACGTGCGTCACCGCGGCGACGATTCCGGGCTCAAACGAGCTCACCGTCGGCGATGAGTCGATGCCGATCCTCGCCGAACGACGAGCGAACTATGCGGGCGAGCCGATAGCGCTGATCGCCGGGCAGTCTCAACGCGCGGTCCTGGCTGCGACGAGCGACATCTACATCGAGTTCGCAGAACAGCCGGGAAGCTTCGCCTTCGTGCACCCGGACGCGACCCGGATCCAGAGCCACCGGGTTGTCGAAAACGGGAGCGTAGATGCCGCGCTCGCGGCGTCGGCGCGCGTGGTCGACGGGACCTACCGCACCGGAATCCAGGAACACCTCTACAACGAGCCGCAGGGCGCGGTCGCGATTCCCGGCGACGACGCGATGGAGATACGGTGCGCGACGCAATGGCCCTACCACGTGCGGGCTACGGTTGCGGCGGTGCTCGGCTGGCCGACGCAGCGTGTCATCGTCAGACCCGGCGACCCGGGAATATCGCTCGACGGGAAACTCTGGTACCCGTCGCTCGTTGCCGCGCACGCAGCGCTGCTTGCGCACGCGGCAGACCGGCCGGTCAAACTGGTCTACTCGAACGTCGAAGACTTCCGATATACGTCCAAACGAGCCCCGGTTACCGTGCGGGTAAGCACCGGGTTGTCCGAATCGGGCGAGCTCATCGCCGCCGACATCGAAGCGTTCTACAACGCCGGCGCGTACCCGCTGTTCACAAGCGAGATAGTGGAACAGCTGACCGCGTCGATGTTCTGTCACTACGCGTGTGAGAACATCCGGATCTCGGTCACCGCGGTCCGAACCAACCTCCCTCCGCTGAACGTACTGAGCGGATTCGCCGCAGCCTCCGCGCACTTCGCGACCGAGTCGCACGCGGCCCGAATTGTGGAACTCACCGAGTCTGATCCGATCGCGTGGCGCACCGCTGCGGCCGCGGGTCACGCGAAGGGCCGGCGTGGTCGCGATACCATCGCCCGGTTGGCCGATGTACTCGCAGAGGCGGCCAGGCAGAGCGACTTCTCGCGTAAGCACGCCGCGTACGAACTGCAGAAGAAGCGACGCGACGCGTTGCAGCAGCGCTCCCCGACCCGAGGTATCGGAATCGCGGTCGCATCTCAGGGAAGCGGCTTCATCGGCGAACACCGCAACGAGTACAACGGGACGATCGTCGTCCGCCTCGATGGGGACCGCAGCGCGACGCTCCTGACATCGGCGGTCGCCGGCTCGACGTCGGTCGCGCAGGGGTGGCGGAGGATCGTAGCCGAGACGCTCGGTATAGAGCAGCAGTCGGTTCACGTCGCTCGTCCCGACACCGATCTGACCCCCGATTCCGGTCCATCGACTCTGTCGCGCAACGTGGCGGTCATCGGACGATCGATCGAACTTGCGTGCGAAGCGATCCAGAAGCAGAGGTTCCGCAAGCCGCTACCGATCGAGGTTCGCCGCTCCGGGAAGGTGACCCGGACATCCCGGTTTGGACCGACGACGCGCGGTGAATCGCCGTACGCCGAGCTGTCGTACGCGGTCGCCGTCGTCGAAGTGTCGGTCGACCCGGTGACATTCGAGTCGGCGGTGGAGAACGTCTGGCTCGTCGTTGACGGCGGCCGGATCGTCGACGAGGTGGAGGCGCGCCGCAGCCTGGAGATGACAACGACGCAGGCGCTCGAGTGGGCAACGCACGAGCTGGTGACCTACCACGACGGCGTGATCGATCCCAGAAGCTACCTGACGTACCGAAACATCGCCAGACCGGTCCGTCCGCGCATCAGTATCGAAATCGAGTCGGCGAGCGACCGCGCGCCGCTCGGCATTGGAGAACTGCCGCAGAGCTGCATTCCGGCCGCGCTCGCAGCGGCCGTCAGCCAGGCGACCGCCCGCTACATGGATCAGGTTCCCACCGATCCACAGCTGATCCACGGGTATCTGGAGCACGCATGAACATCATCTTCACGCTCAACCACGAGCCGATCGAGATCGATGTGGACCCGGCTGAGCTGCTCGTTGACCTGCTTCGCCTGCGACTGGGGCTTCGAGGAGCGCGGCCGGGATGCCTGCGCGGACAGTGCGGGTCGTGCTCGGTCCTCTTCAACGGAGCGCTCGCAGCGGGCTGCCTGATACCGGCGTTCCGCGCGTACGGCGCGACCATCCTGACGATCGAAGGGTTGATGGACACCCCCGACTACCAGGACATCGAAAAGGGCTTCATCCGGGCGAACGCGCGTCCGTGCCGGTTCTGCGCGGCGGGCAAGTACCTGTCGGTTCACGCGCTACTCGAATCGCACGCCGACCCGACCGATGAGTCGCTACAGGATACGCTCTCGGGAGTATGGTGTCGGTGTACGACGCACCAGCGGCTCGCGCGCGGCGTGCGCTACGCGGCCGACTTCAGGCGACGGAGAGTGCAGCGTGGCCGATAGGGGCACTGCGGTATACTTTCCTGACACGCTCGGAGAACTGCTGCTGTTGGCGCGAAGGGAACCCGACGCGCTGATCTACAGCGGGGGTACGTTCATTCTGAACCAGCGTGTCAGCCGGTTCGCCGACCTGCCGCCGGCGGTCATCTCGCTGCAGGACGTCGAAGAGCTGAAACGGGTGTCGCGCTCCGAGCGGTACCTGGAGATCGGCGCAGCGCTGCCGATCCGCGATATCCTTGCCCTCGGCCGGTCGAACGTTCCCGAGTGCCTCTACTCCGCGCTGCGGATGATCGGACCTGCGGCGGTCGCAAGCCTGGCCACGCTCGGCGGAAATATCGCGGTGCCGGGTCGGATTCTGACGTCGGTGCCGGTGCTGTCGCTGCTCGATGCAAGGGTGGAGCTCCGTCGGCAGGGATCAAGCCGATGGCTCGCCGTGTCGCGCGTCCACAAGCCGAATGGAAACCTCGAACTCGCCGAGTCCGAGGTCATCACCAGGGTCAGAATCCCGCTCCAGCCGTGGAGTGTCGAGGTCTTCCGACGTTTTGGCAGCGAGCTTGCTCCTGAGTCCGAGCCACTGTCGTTCTGCGGGCTCGCGCGCACCAGCAACCGTATCGTCGAAGAGATCAGGATCATCGGATCGGCCGGATTGCCGGCTCCTCTACGCAGCCGCGACGTCGAATCAGAGCTGGTCGGTCGACGCATACCGCTCGCCGAACGCGACATCGCGACGGCGGTTGAGGTCTACCAGACGCTCGGTACCGGGCTCACTCCGATCCAGCGTGACCGCTTCGTGCGGCTCGTACAGTGGTTCCTGCTGAACCTGCCGGCGTCGTAGTTTACAGCCGGTTTCGGCTGCGGTATAGTTCAGGCGCTGGGAGCGCGCGTGCCGCAATTCGTCAGTCTCCACAATCACACCGATTATAGCCTTCTGCGCGCGAGTTCCAGGATCGACGATCTGGTAGCCCGGGCAACCGAGCTTGAGATGCCGGCGCTCGCGATCACCGACGACGGCAACCTGTTCGGCGCGCTCGAGTTCTACAACGCGTGTCGCAAGGCGGGGATCGCACCGATCGTCGGGTGCGACTTCTATCTGGCCGCCGAATCACGGCACGATCGTTCGCAGACCGACAGCGGGCTGCGCGCGCCGCGACTGGTCCTGCTCGCGACGAGCGACCGCGGATACCGCAATCTGATCGCGTTGTCGTCGGCCGGCTATACCGAAGGGTTCTACTATCGGCCGCGAATCGACGATGAGCTGCTCGGTGCATACCACGACGATCTGATCTGCCTGAGTGGATCGGTTTCGGGGGATGTGCCGCGACTGGTCCTGATGAACCAGATGGACGAGGCAAAGCGTCGCGTTCAGTTCTATCTGGGCCTGTTCGGGCACGACAGTTTCTTCCTGGAGCTCAACGACCACGGCATACCCGAACAGACCGCGCTGAACCGGGGCCTGATCGAGCTGCACGAACAGACCGGCGCGCGTCTGGTCGCCGCCAATGAGTCGTACTACGTTCGCAGAGAAGACGCGAATGCGCACGATACGCTGCTGTGCATCGGTTCGAGCCGCAAAAAGAGCGACTCGTCGCGATTCCGATTCAGCACCGATGAGTTCTACCTGAAGAGCACGGCGGAAGTCGCCCGGATCTTCCCCGACCGGCAGGCTGTGCTCGACGCGACCGCCGAGATAGCCGGCCGGTGCAACTTCGAGATGGAGCTGCCCGGACCGATGTTCCCGAACTACGAGATCCCTCCCGAGTTCGCATCGCCGGACGACTATCTGCGTCACATTTCGCGCGACGGCCTCGCGCGTCGGTATGCGAACCCCGACGATCAACTGAACACGCGTCTGGAGTACGAGCTCGACGTGATCACGTCGATGGGTTTCACCGGGTACTTTCTCATCGTCTGGGACTTCATCCGCTACGCACGCGAGCACGGAATCCCGGTCGGTCCCGGCCGTGGATCGGGAGCCGGATCGATTGTGGCGTACGCGCTGCAGATCACCGACATCGATCCGATCAAGTACGGGCTGCTGTTCGAGCGGTTTCTGAACCCCGACCGCGTCAGCATGCCCGACTTTGACATCGACTTCTGCTACGAGCGTCGCGGCGAGGTGATCGAATACGTCACGCGCAAGTACGGCGCCGACCGAGTCGGGCAGATCATCACCTTCGGAACGCTCAAATCGCGCGCGGTCATCCGCGACGTCGCGCGCGCGCTCGACCTGCCGTACAACGAGGCCGACGCGATCGCGAAGCTCGTCCCCAAGGATCTCAAGATCACGCTCCCGAAGGCGCTCGAGCAGGTGCCCGAGCTTCAGGCGATGGTTGACAAGGGCGGCGTGCTTCAGGAGCTGATAGAGACGAGCATCAAGCTCGAAGGGCTGCACCGGCACGCGTCGACGCACGCGGCGGGTATCGTCATCGGCCGCGAGGAGCTGACCCGCTACGTACCGCTCTATCGCGACCCGCGGACGGGCCAGGTTTCGACGCAGTTCACGATGGAGCTGCTCGAGGAGTGCGGGCTCGTAAAGATGGACTTCCTGGGGCTCAAGACGCTCACGCTGATCGAGAACACGCGCTCGCTCATCCGCAATCGAGGCATAGAGCTGGACCTGGACGCGATCCCTGAAGACGATCCGGCGACGTTCACGATGCTCGGCAAGGGATTGAGCAAGTCCGTCTTCCAGTTCGAGAGTCCGGGAATGGCGAAGGTGCTCCAGCGCGCGCGTCCGACACGGATCGAAGACCTGATCGCGCTGAACGCGCTCTATCGCCCCGGTCCGATGGAGAACATCGATCAGTTCGTGGACTCGAAGAACGGTCGCACTCCGATCACCTACCCGCTTCCCGAACTCGAGCGACCGCTGCGTGAGACCTACGGGGTCATCGTGTACCAGGAACAGGTCATGGAGATCGTTCAGATCGTGGCCGGGTTCACGCTGGGGCAGGCAGACATCCTGCGCCGCGCGATGGGCAAGAAGAAGCAGGCCGAAATGGCCAGCATGAAGGTCAGCTACCTGGAGGGAGCCAAGGCACTGGGGCGACGAGACAAAGATGCGGAGGCGATCTTCACGCTGCTCGAACCGTTTGCGGGCTACGGATTCAACAAGTCTCACGCCGCCGCGTACTCGGTGCTCGCGTACAAAACCGCGTACCTGAAGGCGAACTTCCCGGTCGAGTTCATGGCTGCCAATCTCACGAATGAGATCAACAACCCCGACACGTTCGCCGACTACATCGCCGAGTGCGG
>RECL01000031.1 GCA_007694025.1 Spirochaetaceae bacterium | reverse complement strand
TCGGCGCGAGTGAGCGCATCGCGGAACTTGCGATCCGCGATGATGTTGTGGATCCGTGCGTCGAGCTCCCGGATGTCGATCGGCTTGGCCAGGTAGTCGTCGGCGCCGATCTGCAACCCTTCGATCCGTGCGTCGGTCTCCGACTTCGCGGTGATGAGGATCACCGGGATTCTCTGCGTCCTGTCGGTCGTCTTGACCAGACGGAGCAGCTCGAACCCGTCGATCCCGGGCATCATCACGTCGGAGATCACGATGTCGGGCAGCGCTTCCCGGACCCGCTGCCATCCGCTGACTCCGTCGACCGCCGTGGCGACCGTGTGGCCGAAGCTGCGCAGCATCTTGCTCACGTAGTCGCGAAGATCCGCGTTGTCCTCAATGTAGAGCACGCGGATGCCCGTCGATGGTCTGGTCTGCGGAATCGCTTCGTCGTCGGTTTCCGGCCGCGCGATCGACGATGACTCGACGAACGCGATGTCGCTCACCGATATCTTCCCGTAATCCTCGTTGCGGCGCGGGCGCATCCTGCGGTCCGGTCCGTCGAAATCGGCCTCTTCCTGCCGTCGGTCGTCCTGCCTGCGGTCTATGTCAGCGCCCGGCTCGATTTCGTCCAGGTTCACCGGCAGTCGAACCGTGAAGGTCGTGCCTACGCCCTCCTGGCTGTCGACCCGGATCGAGCCGTGCTGGAGCTCTACCGCTTCCTGAACGATCGCCAGGCCGAGTCCTGTGCCCTCGTACCGTCGCGTCGTCGATCCGTCTACCTGCTGAAACCGCTGGAACACGCGGCGCAGGTGACGCGACGCGATGCCTATGCCGGTATCCAGGACGCGAAGCTCGATCCATCCGGTCACCAAGTCCATGGTCGCGTGATCGCCGGCGTCCGGATCGTGTCGCTCCGGGGTGTCCGGCGATGCGTCGGGCGATGCGGTACCGAGCTCGATCACCACCGAACCGCGTTCGGTGAACTTGATCGCGTTGCGGATCAGATTGGACAGGATTCGCTCGATCTTCTCGTGATCAAGGAAGACAACTGGTACGGTGTCATCGATCCTGCAGTCCAGAGCCAGACCTTTGCGCCTGCAGACCTCCTGGAAGAGCGCAACCTGGTTGCGCACGACGCGCGGCATGCTGACCCGCTTCAGATGGAGCCGCATCTTCTTCGCGTCGAACTTCGCGAAGTCGAGCATCTGGTTGATCAGGTCGAGCAGTCGCAGCGCGTTGCGGTGCACCTGTCCGACGAGCCGCTTCTGAACCTCGGTCAGCCGCCCGACGTCGCCACGAAACAGGCTATCGGTCGGAGCCATGATCGACGTGAGCGGGGTGCGGATTTCGTGGCTGATGCTCGCGAAGAACTGGCTCTTGACGACGTCGAGCTTCTTGAGCTCTTCGTTCGCGCGTGCGAGCTCGAACCGCGACGTGAACTCCTTGCGCCTCATGTTCGTTGCCAGATACGAGCTGATCACGACCAGCAGCATCGTCGATACCAGGAAGAAGTTGTTGTTGACCAGCAACGCGAAGTCGTCCACCCCTCCGATCAACCCGATCGGCACGATGTACGCCGCGTACACGACTGCGCAGACAAAAGCGGTCTGCTTGACGTTCATCGGCAGGATGAACAGAAACGAGATCAGAACAAGGTTGATTCCCGCGTAGTAGGGGCTCGCGTAGCCGTCGACCAGGTGGACCATCAGCACGATCGCGAGGGTGCAGTACAGGTACGCAAAGATACCGAACAGCTGTGCGTGGCGCTGCGCGACGCCCAGGCGCATGACGAAGTGCATAGCGATGCTCAGCGCGACTACACCAAAGCGGATCCACATGAAGATCGGCGCTGCATCGGGATAGACCAGGAAGTCGAGCGGTATGAACACCGGGTACATGAACAGCGTGTTGAGCACACCCCACCGCGTGTCCTGCGCCGCGCGCTCAAGGCTTTCGCGTGCGAATGCCAGCTCGAGATCCGGGTTGTGCTGCCGCCTCTGCATGCGCATGGTTTTACGGTAGTAGTATCGGCAGAATCTCCGACTGTCACCTGTTTCTGGCAGCGTTTTGTGCGTTCCTGGGCAAAAAAAGGAGGGCAGGGGCTTGCTCAAGCCGCCATAATAGGGAATGAGTGCACCGGTAGTAGATGGGAGGAACCGACACATGGTGGAGACCGAAAAGCGCCAGTACCTGCGCAAGACCAGGGAGAACACGTACTGCGTCCTGGACGACTATGAGCCGCAGTTCGAGGTGGTTGAGATCTCTGCGCATGGCTTCTCATTCGCGTGTGCTCACGACGACGCCCGGTTCAAGGAGAACGTGCGGCTCGGCGATATTTCGGTCCTGAACGGCGAATCGCAGGAGATCATCCACGCGACGGGTGTAGTCCGTCACCGCAGCGGCTTCGACGCGCTTCGCGACCGGATCGGGGTGTCGTTCGAGAGCAAGCGCCTGGACAATACCATCACCGGGCGAGTCCGTCTGCCACGGCGTCGACCTTCGATCGAGCTTGCTGCGCACGTGACCGCCGGCGATCGCGTCGCGGGCGGTACGGTCGTCGATTACAACATCCGATCCGCCCGACTGGCGCTGTCGACGTCGATCGAGCTCTCCGCGGGAGACCGCGTTGACGTCTACCTGGGCGCTGCGCATCGCAGGCTCTACGACGGGTCGGCGACCGTCGTGCGGACGCGTGACGACGCGTCAGAAATCGTCGTGGAGTTCGCCGATAACCTTCTGGAACTGCGCACGGTTTCGCTCACCGAAAAGGCGATGTACGCACGGGAGATCATCGATCAGAAACGGCGCAATCTGGACTCCTTCAGTGTCGTTTCCGCCGAGTACAAGGCGCTCGTGTCTGACTGGCGCATGTTCTTCGAGGTCGTCGAAGACGTGCTCCATCGCGAGGAGGCGAAGGGCTATCTTCTGTCGGCCAGCGACGAACGGCAGTTTCTGGAGGAAATCATACCCGACGTCTTCGCGCGAACCCGGGAGTTCATCGCCGAACTCAACCGTCTGGCTCCCGATATCCCGGCAGAGCACCTTATGCTTCACAAGCAGTTCTTCCGGCGCCGCCTCGAGCCGTTTCTTCGTCGCTCGCCGCTTGCCTGCTCGATCATGGACAAGATCCACGGGTATCACGGTGACTACGAGACGGTGAAGCAGTTCTTCTCCGATCCCTACATCGGGCCCGACCTGTTCGGCAAACTGATGAACCGGTTCATCACATCGTTGGAGCCGGTGACCGCGCACGTGAACCGTATCGCGTACCTCTACAACGAGATCTGCTCTGCGTACCGTCGTTCGGTCGACGGCATCCGGATCCTGAGCCTGGGATCGGGTCCCGCGGAGGAGATTCTTCGACTGGTCGAAGCGAACGATTTCGACAAGCCGATTCACGTCGCGCTCGTCGACGTCGACGCGCACGCGCTCGCCGACTTCTACGAACGGATCCAGTACCATCAGAAGCCGAACGTGTCGATCGAGCTGGTGAACTTCAACGTGATCAACATCCTGGTCGGGAAGAAGACCGACCTTGAGCCGCAGAGCTTCGATATCACCTACTGCGCGGGGATGTTCGACTATTTCAAGGACCGGTTCTGCCGGAAGTTCATCGAGTTTCTGGCCGATCTGACCAAGGACGGCGGCAGCTTCTACTATACCAACGTCCACTCGCGGAACTTCGCGCGCTACTTCATGGACTACGGAGGCGGGTGGGAGATCTACCACCGCGACGAGCAGGAGACGCTCGCACTCGCGCCACCAGAGCATCCGTGCGAAGTGCTGACCGACGAAACCGGCACGAACATCTACGTGAAGGGTACGCGATCGGTCGTGAACAACTAGCCCGGGTCGTCTCCTGCCTCCAGGTCGATGTGCGCGGCTGCGCGCAGCTGTTCGACGAACCGGTCGAACGCCGCGCGCTCACGCTCCTCCCGGATGCCACGGATCACGTCGGCGCGGGCCTCGTCGAACGTCCGCGTGCGGGCGGCGATCCTTTCGTGCAGAAGCGCGATGTGGTAGCCGAACTCGGTCTTGAACACATCGCTCACCTCTCCCGGCTTCATCCTGAACACGACGCGCTCGAACGACTCGACCATCGCTCCGCGCGCGAACGTGCCCAGGTCCCCTGCCTGACCGTACTGGTCGCTATACCGCTTTGACACCGCTTCCCACGGCTGTCCCGATTTCAGCAGACGCTGCGCGTCCATGATCTGCGTGAGAGCCCTTCCTTCGTCGGCGCCCCCGAAGGTATGGCGGACGATGTGGCTGACGTGAACCTGTTCGGGCTCGGCGTGCGCCGACGGATCGGCGTCGAAGCGCGCGCGCGCCTCTCCGTCGGTTACCCGCGCGGCGGCGTGGTTGATCTCCTTGACGAGCTTCTGCACGCGCACGTCGTCTTCCATCTGCGCCGACACTGAGTCGGGATCGAACCGGTCGCCGAACTGCTCGCGCAGCTGACGCGCCCGCCTCTGAAGCTCGTCGACGCCGACCTTTGGAAAGCGTCTCCGCGCTTCGCGCACGATCAGCGTCTTGTTGATCACGTTCTGCTGCGCGAGCCCCTGCACGGTCTGCTCGTCCGCCCGGAGCTCTGCCGGACGGTCGCGCTGCGACTCCATCAACCGCCGGAATTCGGCGCTCAGTTCATCGGCCGGTACTTGGACCCCATCGATC
The DNA here is from genome assembly GCA_007694025.1 of Spirochaetaceae bacterium. Taxonomy (GTDB): domain Bacteria; phylum Spirochaetota; class Spirochaetia; order DSM-27196; family SLST01; genus SLST01. The sequence goes on along the minus strand of RECL01000031.1, from coordinate 2,258 downwards.
TTCATGGCCAGAGCGTACCGGGGCGCGCCGTCGATCGCAAGCGGCCGTGGCCCGGTGCGTCCCCGGTGGCGGCGCCGGGTGGGCGTTGCCGCCCCGGGGCGCTACATTCCACCCTATGCGCTACGAAGCGGTGATAGTTGGAGCCGGTCCGATCGGTATCGAGATGGCGTCGGTGCTCAAGCGCGCCGGGGTCCGGTACCTCCACATTGAGGCAGGGCAGATCGGACACACGATCACGCGCTGGCCGCGAAACACGCGCTTCTTTTCGAGCCCCGAATGGATCGCGATTGCGGGTCTTCCTATTCAGACCGAGGGGCAGGAGATCGTGACCGGCGAGCACTACCTGGCGTACCTGCGCCACGTGGTCGAAGTGCTCGATCTGGACATCCGGACCTACGAGCGAGTGACCGCCCTGACCGGTGCGAAGGGGGCCTTTGCCGTTACGACGGTCGACCTGGCAGGTATCGAGCACGAGTACGAGTGCGCGAATGTGATCCTCGCGACCGGCGACATGGACCGTCCACGCTCGATCGACATTCCCGGAGAGAATCTCCCGCACGTGACGCACCTCTGGAGCGATCCGCACCTCTACTTCCGGCGCAAACTCCTGATCGTCGGCGGGCGCAACTCCGCGGTCGAAGCGGCGATCCGGTGCTGGCGCGCGGGCGCCGACGTCGCGATCAGCTACCGCGGAGCGGCGCTCGATGAGAAACGGCTGATCTCGCGGCTCTATCTGGAGATCGATCTGATGATCCGAAACGGCAGGATCGCGTTCCACCCACAGACCGAGCCGGTGGAGATCAGGCCCGGCGAGGTATCGCTGCGCGGTGCCGACGGGGGCGTCACCGACGTGGAGGCCGACTTCGTCTACCTGGCGACGGGATTCGAGATGGATTACACGCTCTACGAGATGCTCGGTGTCCAGACGCGTGACGCCGAGCGCAAACCGGTTCACGATCCGCGCACGATGGAGTCGAACGTGCCGGGGGTCTACGTCGTCGGAACGTCGATCGGCGGGAATCAGCGCGGGTACAAGGTCTTCATCACTACCAGCCACGAGCACTGTCTGGCCGCCGCGCGCGCGATCGCTCCCGACGCGCCAATCAGACCCGAGTGGGTCGGCAATATCGCGTCGCGCGATTACCCGCTGTCGAGCAAGGATGTCGAGTAGCCCGGCTGACGATTCGGGAACCGCGCGTTTTTTTGGTTAATTCCGAATCGAACTATTGACAAACTGTCGCGATGAGTGCATATCTCTGAAAAGCCTCGGCATTCGCCGTGGCTCGGCCGGTTTTTTCGGCCAGAACGTCAGGAGGCAGCTTGTGATGAAGCATAATTCCCCAATCACTGTAGCCGGTGCAGGGTATGCGAGCGCTGGATCTGAGAGCTGCCTTCCGGCCGCGATGAGTTAGCTTCCAAACTCGTCGGGTCTCCCTTTAGACAGCCTCAGCATCTCTCGCTTCCTCCCTCAGGGCGGTGGTGTCACCGTTTGCCGTCGGTCGTTCGCGGTCGCGCAGTCGTGCGCGGACGCGAACTCTTCTGTACGAACCATGTAGGCGTATGAGTACTGAACAGAAACACACAACGAAGCCGGCGCGCATCGCACTCCTGTGGACCTTTCTGGAGGGCTATCGACCGGTCTATCTCATGGCGATCGCCGCGGTTGCGGTCGCGACGGTCGCCGGGTACACGGTTCCGATCGTGATGCGGCTCAGTATCGATTCGATCCTGGGCGCGCGGCCCGTCGATCTGCCGGCGCCTCTCGCACGCTGGATAACCGATTCGGTCGGGCTCGATTTTCTCCGGGCGAACCTCTGGGTGCTGGCGCTGGTGATCGTCGCGATCACGATGGTCGGTGGCATCTTTCAGTTCCTGCAGCGAAAACTGTCGGCCGACGCGAGCGAGCGCGCGGCCGAGCGGGTTCGAGAGCGGCTCTACGATCATCTGCAGCACCTGAGCTACGACTACCACGTCAAGGCGGAAACCGGCGACCTGATTCAGCGCTGCACGAGCGACGTCGAAACGATCCGCCGCTTCACCGCTATTCAGCTGGTGGAGATGGGACGCGCGGTGATCCTGCTGTTCACCGCGTACCCGTTGCTGTTCAGCCTGCACGTGCCGCTCGCGCTGATGTGCGTGCCGATCGTAGTCGGGATCTTCTTCTACTCGGTCTGGTTCTTCCGTAAGGTCCAGAAGGTATTCCAGCTCGCCGACGAATCGGAAGGGCGGCTGTCTACGACGCTCCAGGAAAACCTCAC
>RECL01000265.1 GCA_007694025.1 Spirochaetaceae bacterium | reverse complement strand
CCGGCGATCGAACGGCGCGACTCGACGATCGCGTAGAGCACCGGTATAAGGATCAGCGTGATCAGCGTGCTCGTCGCGAGCCCTCCGACCACGGCGCGGCCGATCGGGTAGCGCAGCTCCGCGCCGGTGCCGAGCGCGAGCGACATCGGCAGCAGCCCGAGCATCGTCGTGAGGCTCGTCATCAGGATCGGCTTCAGCCGCGTCTTGCCAGCAAGAACCACCGCGTCGACCAGCGCGAGTCCGCGACCCCGCAGCGTGTCCATGTAGTCGATCAGCACGATCGCGTTGTTGACGACGATGCCTACAAGAAGGATACCGCCGGCGAACGCAAGGATGCTGAACGTCGTATTCGTGACCAGGAGCGCCCCGACAAGCCCGATCACCGCGAACGGAACGCTTCCCATGACGATCAGCGGCCGCAGGAAGTCCTCGAACTGACTCGCCATGACCATGTAGACCAGCGCAACCGCGAGCGCGAGCGCCAGGGCGAGGCTTCGGAAACTGGTGCCCATCTCCGCGCTGAGCCCTTCGATGCTCCGGTCGATGCCGACTGGGGGCGGACCCACCACCGCGAGCCGTCGCTCGATCTCAGATACGACGTCGCTCAGCGGTCGCGTGCCGTCCAGGTCGCCAAGAACTCGCACGACGCGCGTGCGCGCGGATCGTTCGATCGTGACCGGTCCGCGATCCTCTACCAGATCGACCAGATTCTGCAGCATGATCCTGGATCCGGCGGGGTTCACGACGAACAGCGTGTTCGCTCGCGTCGGATCGACACGATCGTCGGGCTCGGCGATCACGACGATATCGTACTCTCCGCCGCCATCGGAGAAGGTGCCCGCGTCGACCCCGTTGAACGCCGCGCGCAGGATCGTGGCGATCTCCCGGCTCGATACACCCAGGCTGGCGGCGTCCTGACGCCGCACGACGAATCGCAGCTCCGGGGTTCCCTCCGATGCCGACGAGCGTATGCCGCGCGTGCCGGGTATATCGCGCATGACCTCCACCAGTTCGAGCGCGTGCGCACGCATTCGGTCCAGATCGCGGCCCGACAGCTCAATGACCAGGTCGCTGCCCCCGCCGCCGCTCGCCATCCCGGCCAGCGAACTCATCCCGACGATCGTGATCTGATGGTCGACATCGAGCACATCTCGGGCGATTCGCCGGTCGACTTCGCGCGTTATGGCCCAGATCGACCGGCGGCGGTCGCTGACACCGGTAAGGGTTACGGAGATCCCGCCCGCCGCGGTCGTTCCGGTACCACCGGCGATGCCACCCCCGATCCGCCCGCCGAGCGCGACGATATCGTCGCCGGCGACGTCGCGGATGATCCGCTCGATCTGCGCGAACTTCTCCAGCGTCACGTCCGACGACGCACCTTCGCGCGTGCGGAAACTGATTGAAAACTGACCTTCGTCGGCGACCGGAAGGAACTCGGCGCCGAGCAGGAGGACACTCGCAAGGCTCACACCCAGAAGCACGACCGCCGATACGACGACGGTTACGCGGTGCCGCAGCGCCCACGCTACTGCCCGCTCGTACCCGGCGTCGAGCGCGACGAGAGCGCGCTGGATCACGGCGGCTACCAGGTTGACCATGCGCGAACGCGTCTGAACCGTCACGTCGGCGAGCGATATCTCATGGTCGAGCCCGCCCGACGCCACGGGCGGGACACGCAGGAACCGCGACGCGAGCACGGGGATGAACGAAAGCGCCGCGGCCAGACTCATGAAGAGGCTGAACGAGATCGTCAACGACAGATCCTGGAAGAGCACTCCGGCAAGACCTTCAAGGAAGAGCATCGGGAGAAACACCGCCATCGTCGTCAGCGTGCTCGCGGTGACCGCGCGGCTGACCTCCTGCGCGCCTTCGATCGCCGCGTCGCGCGGAGCCAACCCGGCGAGCGCCTTGCGGTAGATCGACTCGAGCACGACGATCGAGTTATCGACGAACATCCCGATAGCGAGCGTGATTCCCATCAGGCTGGTGATGTTGAGCGTCATTCCGGCGAAGTCGATCAGCAGCATCGTCGCGATCACCGCGACCGGGATCGTCGCCGCGACGATGAGCGTGCTCCGCACGTTTCGGAGGAAGACCAGCAGCACGATGATCGCCAGAAGCCCACCCTGCCACCCTGCGTCCACGACGCCACCGATGCTCGCGCGCACGGTGTCCGCCTGGTTCGACTGGATCTCGAGCTCCACCTCCGGCGGCAGCATCGGCCGGACCGTGTCGAGCGCGGCGAGCACCCCGTCGTTGACATCGACGGTGTTCGCGTCGGGCTGCTTGCGAATCGTCAGTCTGACCGCTTCGGTGTCGCGCGACCGCGCGATCTCTTCCTGCGGACGGAATCCGAGCCCGATGTTCGCCACGTCACGGAGCAGGATCGGCACCTGCCCCTGGAACCCGACGAGGACGTCGCGCAGGTCCTGCTCCTCCTGGAAGCTGCCTACCGCGCGCAGGCTCACCGACCGCCCGTCGACGTCGACCGATCCTGCGGGCATCGTGACATTCTCCCCGCCGAAGCTCTGCAGCACCTGCGACAGAGGGATACCGGTCTGGTCGAGCGCGTCCAGATCGATCTCGACCATCATCGCGGCGATCCGGCCGCCGAAGAGCGTCGCCTGCCCGACCCCGTCGACGCGTCGGACGGCCGGAAGAATGAGGTCGTCGGCGATGCGCCGAATGTCCATTCCCGGGGCCGACGACACGATGTTGATCTCAAGGCTTGGGGTCTGCGACGCGCTGAAGCGGAAGATCAGAGGACGTCGTGTTCCGTCGGGGAACTGGTTCTCAACCGCGGAGATCGCCTCGCGGAGGTCCATGAACGCGGTGTTCAGGTCGACGTCCTCCGAAAACGACACAACAACCGTCGACGACGACTCTTCCGACGTCGACGTGATACCGCGGACTCCGTTGATACCCGCGACCCGGTCCTCGATCCGCTCGGTGATCAGCGACTCGACCTCTTGCGGCGCGGCGCCTGGACTCACCGTGATCACAACCATTGTCGGGAGGTTGACGTCGGGAAAGAGTTCCTGGCCAATGCGCGTCAGAGAGATCACTCCGATCACCGCAAGCGCAGCGAACACCATCGACGTCGTCACCGGGTGGCGGACGGACAGCGACGGGATACTCGACCGTGGCGCGGAAGCCGCGCTGCGTCGATCGCTCATCGGTGACCGGAGACCGCCACGGGTGCGCCGTCCTGAAGGAACGCGGCCCCTTCCACGACCACCACTTCGTCAGCGCGCAGTCCGCTACGGATCTGCGTGAACGCTCCGGGCAGAGCGTCGGCGACAACGGGCCGCACTGCCACCAGATCACCGTCAAGAACAAACACGACCGTTCTGCCGTCCCGGATATGGAGCGCGGTGTTCGGGACCAGGAGGGCGTCGGCCGTCGATTCGACGACAAACTCGGCGCGCACGAACATGCCCGGGCGCAACCTGCCGTCGGCGTTATCCATCGCAACCTCTACGACGAAGGTGCGGCTCGCGGAGTCGATCACCGACGACACGGAACTCACCCTCCCGATAAACGGGGGGTCGTCCTCGTACGCGAGCGGGGAAATCCTGACTTCCATCGTTCCTTCCCGCCCACGGAATCGGCCGTAGAGGCGCTCTGATACGGCGACGCGCGCATAGATCAACCGGTCGTTCACGAGCGTCGCGACGCCGCTCGATGCGCCGACGGTCTGACCGGGTTCGACCATCACGCGGGCTACGATCCCGTCGATCGGCGCGCGCAGCGCGGCAAAATCGAGCTGCAGTTCGGCAAGCTCGAGCTGGCGCGCAGCCGCGTCGACGTTCGCCTGGACGATGTCCCGCTCCTCCGCGCCCGCTCCCTCCTGCATCAGCGACAGCGATCGTCGCGCGTTCTGAACCTCAGTGTCGGCGCTCTGGAAGCGATCGCGCGCGTCTTCAAACGCGCTGCGCGACACGGTGCCCGCCTGGAAGAGCCGTTCAGTTCGATCGAAGTTCACCCTCGCCGCCTCGAGCGATGAGACGGCCTGGTCGACCGACGCCTGTGCGATTTCGAGCTCTACCTGCCGTGCGCCGCGAACGGCCTGCCGGTACTGCGCATTCGCCGCGTCGTAGGCGGCGCGCGCGGTAGCCACCTGAAGGCGCAGCGCGTCGTCTTCTATCCGCGCGATCAGATCGCCGGCCACAACGCGCTGGTTCTCGCGAACGGCGACCTCCATCACGCGGCCGCCAACCTTGGGCACGATCGTCGTCGTAGCCTCCGGAGTCAGCGTGCCTGAGAAGCGGACCACTCGTTCTGCAGGGCCGACGGTCGGCAGCGCTACCGCGACCGGCGTTGCGGATTGGACCAACCCATCGTCGGGGACCGCGGTGAAGTAGCGGTAGAGCGGTAGCCCAAGAAAGGTCGCGACCGCCAGTCCAACGATGATCGCGGCGCCTACCGGAAAACGCCGGCGAACTCGATCACCGTGCGACGCTCCAGCCGATTCGTCTGAGGTTCCGTGTTGCCTGGGATCGGTCGAGATCTCTCGTTGGTCTAGATTGGACGCCGAACTCACTGGTGCCCCGGGTTACTGGATGCGTGCATTCACCTTAAAGGGTATGCACCAGCGTGAGGTGAAGCAAGAAGAACCGATGGATGTAATGGAGTCTTAAGAACCTACGCGAAGACGTTGACGTTCTGTCCGAGCATCGGGTCGGTGAAAACCTGGCTCTGACCCGACACGCTCGACACGTTTATCAGGTCCACGACGGCGTCACCCTGCGCTTCGGCAGTTTCGATCGCGCTGGCCATCACGGAGGTTTGGACCTCCTGCATCAGCTGCGCCTGCTGCATCGTGTTGTACGTAGATGTAATCGAACCGATCATACCCATAGTGTACTACATTTCTGCCCGATCTTCACGTCTTTTCCCGTCCCGCCGTCGGGAGACCGCGCACCGAATGGTGCGCGCGTATCTAATGATGCGCGCGCACCTAATGGTGAGCAAGGATCTCCTCCCGGTTCTCTTCCAGGAACTGGCTCGTGTAGAGGTGGTAGTACTTCCCTCTGGCCGCGAGCAGGTCGTGGTGATTGCCGTCCTCTATCACCCGGCCTTCCTCGATCACCAGGATCCGGTCGGCGCGCCTGATCGTGCTGAGCCGGTGCGCGATGATGAAGCTGGTTCTGCCCTGCAGCACCTTCTGGACCGCGTCCTGGATGAGTTGTTCGGTCTCGGTGTCGACCGAACTGGTCGCTTCGTCGAACACGAAGAAGACCGGGTCCGCGATGATCGCGCGCGCAAAGCTGATGAGCTGCTTCTCACCGGTGGACAGCAGGTTACCGCCCTCCCCGACTTCGCTGTCGTAGCCGTGCTCCATCTTGGTGATGAAGCCGTGCGCGTTTACCATCTTCGCGGCGGCTTCGATCTGTTCGTCGGTTGCGTCGAGCCTCCCGTAGCGGATGTTGTCGCGGATCGTCCCGCTGAACAGGTGCGGCTGCTGCAGCACGTAGCCCAGGTGCGACTCGTGCCACAGGATGCTCCGGTCGCGGTAGTCGCGCCCGTCGATCAGCACCTGTCCCGATGTTGGCTCGTAGAACCGACACGCCAGGTTCACGATCGTGCTCTTGCCGCTGCCGGTTTCGCCGACGAGCGCGACGGTCTGACCGTGAGGGACGGTGAGGTTGAAGTCTTTCAGAACCTCCTCTCCGTCCTTGTACTTGAAGCCGACGTCGACGAAGTCGATCCGGCCCGATGCCTGCTCCCAGTTGTGTCGCTTGGGCTCGAAGCTGTTGCCGTACCTCGCGATCACTTCGGGAGTGTCCTGGATCTCCGGCTCGGTCTCAACGAGCGTCATCAGCCGTTCGGCGCTCGCCTGCGCGGCCTGGAGTTCGGAGATCACGCGCGCGAGCTCCCGCACCGGCTCGAAGAACTGAACCGTGTAGCCGACGAACGCGACGAGCGTTCCGTACGTGATCGTTCCGAACACGACACCCGATCCACCGACCCACAGCGCGAGACCGGTGCCGATCGACCCGAGCGTCAGCACGATCGGCAGGTAGAGTGCGCTGAACACCGCCGTCCGGATGCTCGCTTCTCGCATCCGCGACGTGAGCTTCGCAAACTCCGCCAGATTCGCCTCTTCCTGCACGAGCGTCTTCGTCGTCTTCGCGCCACCGATACCTTCGTTGTACGCGCCGGAGATCCTGGAGTTGGTCTTTCGCACGTCGCGATTGGCCGCAAGGATCCGCTTCTGGAAATAGAGACTCGCGACGATCAGCGGCGGCATCACCGCGAGTACGATCAGCCCGAGTCGGGCGTTCATGCTGAGCATGAATGCGCCGATCGCGATCATCATCGATCCGCCCCACGCGATGTCGACCAGCCCCCAGCTGATCGTATCGCCCAGGCGCTGCGCGTCGCTTGTCATCCGCGCCATGATCCAGCCGACCGGCGTCCGGTCGTAATAGCTGAAGCTGAGTTCCTGCAGCCGCCGAAAACCGACTTCGCGCAGGTCGTGTACGATCCCCACCTCGATCCGGCCCGCGAGCATGATCAGCGCGAACACGTTGCACGACTGGATGATCACGAGCGCCGCGTAGCCGAGCACGAAGCGCCCGATACCTTCGGTGGTCGCCGGCACGATGAACCGATCGATCGCGATCCGGTTCATCTGCGGGAAGACCGCATCGACAAGCGCGACCATCGCCATCACGACGGCAAGCGCGATCATATGTTTCTTGTAACTCTTCGCGAACCGCAGCAGCTTGCGCCACAGCTGCGGGTCAAACTGCGCACTGTAATCATGCTCCTCGAACTGGCTCATGCACCAACTCCTTCTCCATTTCGTCCTCGAGCGAGTTCTGGATGTCCCAGACCCGCTTGTAGAGCCCTTCCTGCGCAACGAGCTCGTTGTGCGAGCCCGCCTGCAGGATCCTGCCTTCGTCGATCACCAGGATCAGGTCCGCCGACGACAGCGT
>RECL01000365.1 GCA_007694025.1 Spirochaetaceae bacterium | reverse complement strand
GGGTGGTCGGGTCAAGGAGGGGCAGGGACAGCTGTCACGCCTCGGGTCGCCTGCCCTGACACAAGAGATGGTACACTACACCGGCTCCGGGCTCCTTGCGCGCTCGCCGGCCGAAGTCTAAGATGGGCGCATGATCGACACGAACGAGTATCGCACCCGCGTCTACGCTGGCGTGCTTGGTAAAACTATCGGCGTCTATCTGGGGCGTCCGTTCGAGGGGTGGGAGAAGGATAGGCTTGAGGAGCGCTTCGGGATGGTCAGCGGCTACGTGCACGAGGAACTCGGCAAGCCGCTCGTGGTAGCCGACGACGATCTGAGCGGGACGTTCACGTTCATCCGTGCGCTCGAGGATTCGGGTCTCTACGCCGACACCCCGGCCGAAGCGGTCGGCGACGCGTGGCTCAACTACGTGATCGAAGGCAAGAGTATCTTCTGGTGGGGCGGCATGGCGCACTCGACCGAGCACACCGCGTTTCTGCGGTTGCTGCAGGGGGTACGCGCCCCCGAGTCGGGCAGTATCGCGCTGAACGGTCAGACCGTCGCCGAGCAGATCGGCGCGCAGATCTTCATCGACGCGTTCGGGATGGTCTGCCCCGGCGACCCTGAGCTTGCGGCGAAGCTCGCTCGAGCCGCGGCAAGCGTCGGTCACGACGGGGAGGCCGTGCACGCGGCGGTCGTAGTCGCGGCGCTCTGCGCCGAGGCGTTCGTCGAGTCGAACATGGAGCGGCTACTCGACCGTGCGATCGCGGTGATCCCGGCCGACTCGCTCATCGCTCAGGTGCACCGCGACGTGCGCGAGTGGGCGCGCGGCGACGGCGACTGGCGGGTCACGTTCGACCGGATCAATGAACGCTACGGGTACCACATCTACGGCGGGAACTGCCACGTCGTTCCGAACCACGCGCTTATGGTTCTGGCCTGGGCGTACGCCGGCGACGACTTCTACGAGGCGCAGCGAATCGTCAATACCGCCGGTTGGGACACCGACTGCAACGCGGCGAACGTCGGGTCGGTCATGGGGATCGCGCTTGGCCTGGACGCTATCGATGCGCGCTACCCGTTTCGCGAACCCGTGGCCGATCGGCTCTACATTCCCACGGCTGAAGGCACCTTCTCCGTCTCCGACTGCCTGATCGTCGCGCGCCACATAGCGTCGATCGGCGAGCGAGTGATGGGCGTCGACACACCAGCTGGGGCGCCCGCTCCGGGATGGCACCACTTTGGCGAGCCGGGGGCTGTCCACGGGTGGCAGCCGGAAGCGAACTCGTTCGCCGCGCGCGGTCGTGCTCGCGTCGAGAACGTCGTACACCCCGACCGTTCCGGTGAGCGTTGCCTGCGCGTGAAGGCGCAGGTGGGCGCCGGGATCGCGCCGGCGATCAGCACGCCGATTCTTGCGCGTCCGACGCCAGGCTATTCGGTCGACGGTTGCCCGCGAATCATGCCCGGCACCACGGTGACGTTTGCGCTGTCGCGGTGCAGCGGGCCGGCGCGGCTTGTGCCGTTCGTACGCTACCTGCCATGCGGCGGATCGCAGGAGCTCACCGTTGACGGCGCCGACGTCGCGCTCGATCAGAATCCGGGTGAGCTCCTCTTCGCTGTGCCGACCGATCTGAACGGGACGATCTTCGATCTGGGCCTGCGGATCGACGCCGACCGGCTGGGAGAGGTCGAGTTCCACGTCGCGTCGGTGGACCTTGGCGGTCGCGTCGTGCTCGATCTGCCGGCCGGTCCGAGGCTGTCGGACAAGCGGCTTGTTGGCTGGCTCCACGACTGCGACATGATCCGGGAGAGCTTTTCGGACGACCCGCAGCCGCAGGCGCACCTGGGCCACAACAAGGGGCGTGGCCTCTGCGTGACCGGGACGCGCGACTGGCGGGACAGCAGCATCGCCGCCGTGATCGGCATCCACGGTGGCGACGCGTGCGGGCTGGTCGTTCGCTACCAGGGTCGCGAACGGTACTACGCGGCGATCATCGATCGTGACGGAATCCGAGTGATCCGTCGAGAGTACGGTGCGGACCATCTGCTTGCGACCACGATCGTGGACGGAAGCGCGTATGAGCCGCGCCGCTTCGCACTGCGCGCAACCGGCGATACGATCGAACTCACGCACGACGATACCGTCGTCCTGTCGCTCCACGACTCGACGTACGCCGTGGGGGGAGCGGGACTCCTGATCGAGCAGGCGCTCATCGACGTCCGCGATCTGCGGATCGAGGCGGATCTTGTACCGGGGAGGTATAGATGACGAACGGAATACGCCACATGGTGGTTTTCACGCTCAGGTATCCTCCCGATTCACAGGAGAGCCGCCAGTTCCTGGCAGACGCCCGTGAATCCCTGAGCGCGATTCCGACGGTGCGGGAGTTCGAGGCGTTCCGTCAGGTCAGCCGGAAGAACGAGTACCAGTACGGATTCTCGATGGAGTTCGCGGGGCCCGATGAGTACCAGGAGTACAACCAGCACCCCGCGCACGTGGCCTTTGTGAATGAGCGATGGAAGATCGAAGTAACCGACTTTCTAGAAATAGACTTCGAGTCGGTCGGTGAAGGAGAACTCTGAACGGCACCGTGGCGACTCATGCGGTTGCACCGCGTTTTGGTCGGACGCGGGTTGCGCGCGCGGTTTCGATGAGTACCGCGCCGACGACGATGCCTCCGCCCAGGATCGTGCGAATCGTCGGCACCTCGTTCAGGAAGATGATCGCCATGATCGCCGAATAGAGCGGGAGCATCGTCGCGATGATCGAGACCGTCGTCGCAGAGAGATTCCGCAGACTTCCGGCGTAGAGCGATTGCGTGAGCGCCGTGAAGATCGTCCCGAGCAGCAGAAACGCCGGCCATTCGGCGATCGTGGGTCCGATGCCCCCGGTGAGAGCGACGACCGGCAGGAGGACCAGGGCGCTCACGCCGGTCTGGTAGAGCATGAGGGTCGACCCCGAATAGCGCTGGACGAACCGTCGGACGATCAGGTTTCGCGCCGTGAAGATCGCGGCCGATAGCGTTCCCCAGAGCACTCCCTGACTCACGCTGCTGGTCAGCGAAAACTCTGGTACCAGCACTACGATCCCAAGGAGCACGATCAGCGCGAGCACTGCATCGATCGGACGCATCCGCTTTCGCTCGACGATCGGCTCTACCAGGACGGTGATGATCGGATAGGTGTGTAATGCGATCGTCCCGACCGCGACGGTGCTCACTCGTATCGCCTGAAAGTAGGTGATCCAGTGGACGGCGAGCATCACGCCGAGTCCGACGAGTACTTTGAGATCTCCCCGCTTCGCGGGCCGGATCGACGTCCGGGTCACTAAGGTGGCCACAAGAAGCGCGATCGCCGCGATCGCCGATCGGCCGAATATAATGTAGGGCACCGGCAGATCGATGATCTTCGCGAACAGGCTTGTGCCGGAAAAGAGGATGACCGCGACGTTCAGCTCGATCAGACTGCGCGTCCGCGCGCGTTCAGGGTTGTCGTTCGCTCTCATTGCAGAGTCCGTATCCTATTCGACTCAGCGCGGGTTGGCAAACGGCTCGTGACTCAGACCGACACGTTCCACGCCCTCAGCCCGTCGAGGCGCACGATCCCATCCAGACAGAGCAGTCCGATTCGCCCTGAGAACTCCTCAGGGATGCAGTACGTCTGCACGTAATAGTCGTCGACGTAGAGCTCGGCGAAGATGCCGCGTACGATGAGCCGGACGCCGTGCGGCCTCGCATGCCTGACCCCGCAGTACGACGCGTGGCCGAACGGGCCGACCTGGTCGTCCTGGACGAACTCCGACAGACCGTGCAACGCGCCGGAGCGATGGTTCACGAGCCAGTTCCCGGCAACCGCGTAGACGTCGCGATCGGTGATGCGACGGTCGGCGTAGCGCCACGTACCGCCACGCGTCACGCCGAGCGTTTCCATGACGATCGCGTAGCCCCCGCCTGCCGCGGCGCCGGCGGCAGGACCGCCACCCGTCGACGCGTGCTCGAAGAAGAAGCCGCCGGCCGATGGTTGCTGGTGCGTCGCGATGCGGCCGCGTACCTCGGTTACGGTCAGCCGCCCTTCGATCGCGAACCCCGCGACGGCGTCGAACCGGTGGTCCATCATGACGAGCGCTCCATCGCGCCCGGCGGCGATTTCGATCGCATCATCGGTGGGGTCGACGCGGTCGCGCTCGGTACGCTGATTCGGCGCCGGGAACACCCACCGTGCCGCACCGGATAGCGGCACCTCGGTCGATTTGGCCGCATCGTTCTGCTCGCGGTACTTCAGGCGGAGCGCTCCGTTTTCGGCAACCAATCGTTTGAGTGGTCCGATGCCCAGACCCCGGCTTGGGATCTCCAGATCCTGGCGCGCGCTCACCCAGAGCCCGAGCAGCACCCCGTCGGGTGCGTCGATCGTGTGCCCAAGCCACGTGATGTCGCGCGTGCTCGTCCCGCACAGGCGGAACGCGTCGCGGACCGGTCGGAACGGTCCGAACGGTGAATCAGAGACGAAGACGTAGAGCGAGTAGCCAAGGCTGTCCATGTAGAGGCGACCGCCCATGCAGAGGTAGTAGCGACCGTCGATTTTTTCAGCGAAGGTCACTTCCATGTGCTGCGAGGGGAGCTCGCCCCAGTCAACCGCCGGCGGAGCGAGCACCTCCCACCGCCGGCCGTCACGGCTACGAAGCATCGCGACGCTCGGTTCCCCGACATCGTCGCGCACCTCCGCGGTGATGTACCCCAGGTACCACTCACCATCCGCGTCGGTGTAACGGTCGCGCATCACGCAGATCTCATCCCATCGTTCTGCGTACCAGCGCGGGTCGGGCCGGACGTCGAAGTCATCGCCCAGGTGCTCCCAGGTCAGCAGATCCGCGGACGCGTACACCTTGAAGTGGACCGTTCCCGATCCATCCGAGCAGGTCGGGTAGTAGTAGGTCGTCCCGTCGGTGTGGAGCAGGCCAAAGCCCGCGTGCGCGCCCGCGATCGGGCAGAGGTCGCGGCCGACAAACTCCCACGACACACCGTCGACCGAGCGCGCGATGTCGAGTCCGTACGCGCGGCGTCCCTCGACGTTCGACGTCGTATTGAAGAACGCGTAGAACGCGCCGTTCGTGTGAATCGTGTAGTTTTCCCACGCACGGCGAGTCTCGGGGTCATCGGGGCGGATCGGTGCTACGAACATTTCTACTCCTCTACGCGTCGCCGCGAAGCGCTTCGACCATCGCGATTATCGCATCGTCCGGGACGTCCGCGGGCACCCGATGCGTCGGGCCGGCGATGTAACCGCCCCGCGCGCCGAGCGTCTCTACCGTCCGTCGCACCAGCTCGCGCACCTGGTCAGCGGCCATGACCGGAAGGTCGCGCTGCGTGCTGATCGCGCCCCAGAACGACAGGCGGTCGCCGTAGCGGTTCTTGAGCTCTATCAGGTCGTAGACCTCGGGCTGCACCGTCTGATAGACATCGAGCCCGGCGCCGATCAGTGAGTCCAGGATCGCGTCGATCTTCCCGCACGAGTGAAGCGCAACGACGCGGACTGGCGCGCGCGCAGCCGCTCCGGGCGCGTGGGGCGCGCCGTGCGCCACGGCGAAGAGCCGGCGCAGAGGCGGCTCGAAGTACTCGTGCCACATAGCCGGGCTCATGATCATCCCGCTCTGCTGCCCGAAGTCGTCGCCGAAGTAGAAGCCGTCGATCGGGTAGTCGAGCGCGATCGACACGAGGCGCTCGTTGTACTCCGAGATCACTTCCACAAGTTCGTGGACGAAGTCAGGCTCGGTTGCCATCAGCATCAGGAACTCTTCGAGCCCGCAGAGGCTCCACGCGCGCTCGAACAGGAGCGTGCCGATCTTCGCGAAGACGAACCGGTCGCGCGGCTTCGCGAACCACGCGTCAAGGCGGGCCCGCACCTGATCGGCGTCGACGCGTGGCGGCGAGAATCCTGCAAGCGACGCGCGCTCTATCCGCCGTGACGCGATGATGCCGATGTCGCGATCCAGGCCGCTTCGGTCCCACTCGACGCCCCAGTCGTCGCGGAAGAGCGTCCCGTCGTTCGACACCTCTCCGCCGGTGAGCGATAGCTTCGCGCAGTGATTGCCGGCCCACTCGTCGAGCTCCCGCGGGTCGACGCCCAGCCCGTTTGCCAGGCGCGCCGCGACGTCGCCGGTGAGCTCGATCTGCCACGGGCAGCGATCGGGCGGTTCGTGCCCGAGCGCAGTCCGTACGCGTTCGGCTCGCGTCATTGCATTACCTTGCCCGCGTCGACGACCAGGTTCTGCCCCGTGATCCCTGCCGCCGCGCGGGAGAGCAGGAAGAGCGTCGCCGGCGTTACGTGCGATTCGTCGAGGAGGTACTTGAGCGCCTGGTCGCGGAGCAGATCCCGCTTGTCTTCATCGCAGACCTTCTCTGCGAGCTGTCGTTCGGTCATGATCCATCCCGGTGAGACCATGTTCACGCGAATCCGATCGGTCCCCAGATCGCGCGCGAGCGAACGCGTGAAGCCGACGATTCCCGATTTCGCGCTGTTGTAGATCGTGTAACCGGCGAGGCCGAGCATGTAGTTCGTCGTGCCGATGTTCACGATCGCCTTCCCCGTGCCGGCGCGCAGATAATCGAGCGCCGCGCGCGCGGCGACGAAGAAGGAGCGCAGGTTGATCGATACGACCCGATCGAAGTGCGCGTCGTCCGACTCCGCAAACGGCATCGGCGGGTCGATTGCAGCGTTGTTCACCAGGAAGTCGATCGCACCCGAGTGTTCGCCCGCGGTCTGCACGAACGATCTGGTCTGATCCGCATCGACGAGGTCGCAGCGGACGAAGCGAGCCCGCGGCCCCCACGCCTTCACACACTCCCCACCCGACGCGTCGCCGCGCCCGCAGAAGAAGACCTCGGCGCCCAGTTCGATCAGCGTCGCGCACAGGTGCCGCCCAAGTCCCGCGGTGCCGCCGGTGACGACCGCGACGCGACCGCGAAACTCGTCGGCCGA
>RECL01000261.1 GCA_007694025.1 Spirochaetaceae bacterium | reverse complement strand
GCGCCCTACACCTACGGTTCGGAGCGCGACGAGATCACGCTCTGGTGCTCGTTCGGACAGTTCGTCCACGGCAGGTACGAGGCGAGCCGGCAGTACCAGTCGGTCGTCGATCAGCGCAGCATTCATGACACCGCTCGCGGAGCGATCGCCGGGCGGCGAATGGTCGGTGTGAACGGCCGCGGCGAGTTCATCCAGGACTACCTTGCTCCGCGAGAGAGCCGTCACATCACCGGGCGAACGGTCGTCGACTACCACGACGTTTTGGCCGGTCGCGTGTTCCCCGACACTGTGCTGCGCTGCAAGTCGAACGTCGACATCAAGGGGATGGCGTCGAGCCGTGCGGTGATGTGCGGCTACGTAGAGGAGGGTTTCCTTCGCAACTTCGTGATGTCGATCCCCTACTCGGCGCTCACTCCGGCAACGCTATCGAACGTGCTGGTCGTCGGTAAGGCGTACTCGATCACGCACGACGGGATCTCGATGGCGCGGATGCAGCCCGACATGATCCAGCTCGGCACCGTCGCAGGGATCGTGATGGCCGAAGCGGTGTCGGCCACCCGTGCGGCCGTATCGCTTCACGAACTCGACGTTAAGGATCTGCAACGTCGATTGTTCGAGACCGAACTCCTGATCGAAGGAGACCTCCCGACCGGCACGGACGACGAACGCGTCCCTCCCGACACCGACGACGCGCTCGCCGATCTTGTCGACCGGGTCGTGTCGTGCCCACCCGAACCCGATGAGTGGGCGCGCCTGTTCATGGCGGGCGATCGTGCCGCCGAGCGCCTGCGGACAGCGACGAAGCGGGTCGAGTGGTTGCGGCCGACCGCCGCGCAGCTCCTGTGCGCGCTCGGAGACCGGTCGGGGGCAGGCGTTCTGCTTCGGGAAGTCGACTCGCTGATCGCCGACGGGCTGCCGGAGCTCGCGGGCGGTAGGAGGCACGACATGCCCGATCACGGCTGGGCACCGCGTCCGGTCTACCTGCTGTGCGCGCTCGCCGAATGCGGGGAGCTCGCGATCGTCGACAGGCTCGAGCGGATCGCTGAACTGCTCACGCTCGACCGGGCGGTATCCGACCACCGGTTCAACTACGTCTACGCGTTCGCGTACGCGGGCGAACGGCTCGCAAACCCGGCGCTGATCCCGGTCATCCGCCGGGTCGCCAACGACCGGGCTATCCGCGGATCGTTGATCGCTCGCGGCGCCGATCTCCGACTGTCGAAGGAGTACATCGGCGAGCGGTTCGCCTACCTGGAGCTCAGCCTGGCGAGGGCGCTCGCGAGGTGCGGCGACCCGGGCGGATACCGAACGCTGATCGACTACACCGGCGAGATGCGCCTCTACCTCGCGCGTAGCGCGCGCGCAGAACTCCGTGACATCGCCGGCGTTGACCACGCGTACGACCGTTCGCGGTGGACGGCGTGGCTCGCGGCCGCGGAGAAGGCGGGGCTCGCTCCGATTCCGTACACGACGCGTCACGCGTGACGGAGGCCAGCGGGCTTGGCTTCCCCGCGGCCCACCACTATAGTGGAGACATGGAGTTCCGCGAGCGACTGATACGCACGCTGCACGCGCTCGAGCCGATCCTCCGCGTTCCCGGGGTCATGGTCGGAGGATCCGAGGTGCCGAACCTCCTGGAGCCCGATGCCCGGAGCAGCCTTGTCGTCTCCCAGGATGTCGACATCATCGTCCCGATCGAGGCGCACGGTCTGGTCAGGGACCGTTCGCGGTCGATCCCGGGGTTCCGACGGTCCGCAGAGGAGCCGACGATCCTGGAGCCGGTGGATACCGCGCTCCTTGAGGTAAACTTCATCGGCATGCCGCGCAAGGACGACGACTCCGGACGGACGTTCCTGTACGAGGACACCGAGTTGCCGCTGATCGTATTTTCCAGGCTCACTCTCCTGCGGGGAGGAACTACGGTTTCAGTGGACGGACTCGACGTTCCGGTTCCTAGAGTCGCGGGGCTGCTGGTCGAGAAGCTTCTGACCGACCGAAGCGGCTTGAAGGGTGACCGGGATTTGCTGGTCGCGCTCGGCCTCTTCATGGTCGCAACTGCGGATGACCGGGACGAGTTCGCTCAGATCTGCGACGGCCTCTCTGAATCTGACCGGCGCTCGGTGATCTCCGGTCTGACGACGCTGTCGCTGTTGCCGCCTCAACCGGGAATGCCGGATCCGAGTCCCCGCCGAGAAATGATCGCAGAGATCGTCAGAGGCGTGGAGCGCCGACAATGAGCACCGGCGCCGATCAGGCCCTCGACCGGATGCGATCGAGGGTCGCAGAGATCAACGAGCGCGCGGTTGTCCGCGCGTGGGAGGATCGGCAGCGGGGCGCTGCGGCCGGTGTCTGGCAGCGCCTTCGCCGACTCCTCGTGGACACCGATTCGGCGTGGGTCATAGGCGCCGATGCCGCGGATCGACTCGAAGCCGAAGGACACACGCCTCACCCGGTCGGCACGCAGCTCGAGCCACCGAAGCGACTCTTCTGTGTCGATCCCGATCGCATCGGCGCATTGCCTGGAGCATCCCGGATACCGGTTCGGCTCTGCGCGGAGTTTCTCCAGGCCAGAGAGATCGTGCTCATCGCGCACCGAAGGCGCGCGTAGAGGTGCGATCGGGCGTCAGAAGCCCTCACCCCCGCTTCACCGGCACCGGCTTCGTGCCCCAGATCTCGCGCGCGTAGTCGCTGATGGTCCGGTCGCTTGAGAACTTGCCCATGCCGGCGACATTCAGGATCGACTTCCGCGACCACGCTTCCTGGTCGTGGTAGAGCCTGTCGACCTCTTCCTGTGCCTCCACGTAGGATCGGAAGTCGGCGAGGAGCCGATACGTGTCGCCGTGGTGGAGGAGCGCGTCGGTGATCGCGCGGTAGCGGCCGGGGTCGTCGGGGGAAAACACCCCGGAAGAGATCATGTCAAGGATCTGCCGCAGCTCCGCGTCGGCGTGATAGTACGACCACGGGTCGTAGCCGTCGCGCCAGGTCGCCTCGACCTCTTCGGTGGTCAGACCGAATATGTAGATGTTCTGCTCCCCCACCTCCTCACGAATCTCTACGTTTGCCCCGTCGAGCGTTCCGATCGTAAGCGCTCCGTTGAGCGCGAACTTCATGTTCCCGGTTCCGGACGCTTCGGTGCCGGCGGTGGAGATCTGCTCGGACAGGTCGGCGGCGGGCATCAGCTTCTCCGCAAGGCTGACGCTGTAGTTCGCCAGGAAGACCACCCGCAGCCGACCGTCGATCGACTCGTCGTCATTCACAGTGTTCGCGACGTCGTTGACGAGCCGGATGATGAGCTTGGCCATGTGGTAGCCGGGGGCGGCCTTCCCGCCAATGATGACGGTGCGCGGGACCGTGGCGGCCGTCGGCTGCGACTTGATCCGGTTGTAGCAGTGGATCACGTGCAGGACGTTCAGGAGCTGGCGCTTGTACTCGTGGATCCGCTTGACCTGGCAGTCGAAGAGCGACGCCGGGTCTGCCACCACACCAGTCGCGCTCCGGATGTAAGCGGCGAATCGCTCCTTGTTGCGGCGTTTGACCGCGCGCCACTCGGCCCGGAAGTCGGGATCTTCGGCAAGCGGTACGAGCGCCTTCAGCTGGTCCAGGTCGGTCACCCATCCATCGCCAATCCGCGACGTGATAAGATCGGAGAGCCCCGGATTGCACGACGCGAGCCACCGGCGCTGCGTGATACCGTTGGTCATGTTCGTGAACTTCTCCGGCCACAGCTCGTGGAAGTCGCGGAACAGGTCGCGCGTGATGATCTGGGAGTGGAGCGCCGACACACCGTTCACCGTGTGGCTCCCGACGATCGCCAGGTTGGCCATCCGTACCGTCCTGCTCTCTCCCTCCTCGATGATCGACATCCGTGCCATGCGCTGCGGATCGTCGGGGAACCGCGTGGCGACTTCTTCCAGAAAGAGGTGATTGATCAGATAGACGATCTCCAGGTGACGCGGCAGCACACGGCCGAAGAGCTCCACCGGCCACTTCTCCAGCGCCTCGGGCAGCACCGTGTGGTTCGTGTACGCGAAGGTCCGCGTGACGATCTGCCACGCCGCGTCCCAGTCGACGCGCTCGCGATCGACCAGGAGGCGTTGCAGCTCGGCGATTCCGATCGCCGGGTGGGTGTCGTTGAGCTGCACGGCGACCTGGTCGGAAAAGCGCGAGAAGTCGTTGTCGTTGGTCTTCTTGTACCGCCGGATGATGTCCTGAAGGGTCGCCGAAACGAAGAAGAACTCCTGCTTCAGTCTGAGCTCCTTGCCCTCGAAGACGTTGTCGTTCGGATAGAGCACCTTGGAGATCGTCTCAGACACCACCTTGTCGGCCACGGCACGTTCGTAATCGCCATGGTTGAAGTACGACAGGTCGAAGTCACGCGTCGACTTGGCCGCCCAGAGGCGGAGATTGTTCACGGTATCGTTGCGGTAGCCGGGGATCGGCGTGTCGTACGCCATCGCCATGATGTCGGACGTGTCGACCCAGCCGACGCGCTCGCTCCCGTCGCCGGCGGTCCGGCGCTCCACCCGGCCGTAGAACTGGACCGGGTAGAGAAACTCCGGCCGCTCGATCTCCCACGGGTTTCCGTAGCGCAACCACGGATCGGGGGTCTCAACCTGTTCGCCACCGCGGATGCGCTGAAAGAAGATGCCGTACTCGTACCGAATCCCGTACCCGTACGCCGGGATCGCGAGCGTTGCCATCGAGTCGAGGAAGCACGCGGCGAGCCGTCCGAGCCCGCCGTTTCCCAGGCCCGCGTCGTACTCGAGCTCCTCGAGCTCGCCAAGCGAGAGCCCGGCGTCGGCGAGCGCCTGCTCGACCTGATCGCGGATCCCCAGGTTGATGACCGCGTTGCCGAGCGTGCGACCCATCAGAAACTCGAGAGAGAGATAGTAGACCCGCTTCGAAGGCTTCTTGTAGTAGGTCTGCATCGTGTCGATCCACCGCTCGAACAGCAGATCGCGCAGCGAGAGCGCGAGACTCGTGTAGTGATCGAGCGCGGTGGCCGTGTACTCGTCCTTGGCCAGCGAGTACTCCAGATGGTTCACGAGCGAGGTGGTGAGCGCGGTTGCGTCCATCCCCTTGTGCGGATTGTTCGACGGCGTCAGCTTCGCCGGTGACGCGGCCTTCGACGTGGATCGGGTTCGACCAGGCATGGCTACCTCCCGTGGTCCCTTAGAATACGCCGATTTGATCGCGAGCGCTACTGCGGCGCCCTGGGTCGCCTCTGCAATGGCGAAGTCGGCTGGTCACCATGTGCGCACTACCGATCGACTGCGGTATGATCAACGGCATGAGACCGAATCTAGACGGCAGGGTGTTCCGATCGGTGTCGAACACCGACAACGGTGAGGTCGGAGCACAGACGGAGTTCCAGTACCGGCAAAGTGGCGACCTGGTGACCGCCGACTATTCGGGCGGAAGTATCGTGGAGGGACATCTGATCGCGACGATGGACGCCGATGGGAATCTGGACATGCGCTACCATCATCTCAACGCGTCGGGCGCTCTGATGGTCGGCACGTGCCGGTCCCGGCCCGAAACCCTCGCCGACGGCCGGCTACGCTACCACGAATCGTGGCGCTGGCTCTCCGGAGACGGATCGGAGGGTGAGTCGGTAATCGAGGAGCGCTGACCCGGTTGCCCGGAGGCGACGAACCAGCTACGCTCGGCGCATGTCGGTAGCGTTCAGCTTCGCGGTAGTGGTCATCGGTGCGTGGACGCTGAGCAGGGGCGCGCGAGCGCTCGGCCTGCCGGCCATCCTGGGGATGCTGCTGTTCGGCGTGACCTACGCGGCGCTGTCCGGGCCGCTCCTACCGCCGCTCGCCGAAGAGATCGGTGCGATATCCGGCTTCCTGACCACCACGGCGCTCATCGTAATCCTGCTTCGTGCAGGGCTCGGGATCAGGATGCGCGGTCTGCGCGCGATCGGCGGGTCGGCGATCCGGATGGCGTTCATCCCGTGCCTGCTCGAAACTGGTTTTGCGACGGCCGCGTTCATCGTTCTGTTCGGATTCGATCCGCTGACCGCGCTGATCGGCGCGTCGATCCTGGCGGCGGTCTCGCCCGCGGTAGTCGTGCCTTCGATGCTTGACCTGAAGGAGCGCGGGATCGGCACGGAGAAGGACGTACCGACGCTCATCCTTGCCGGCGCGAGCATCGACGACGTGGTCGCGATCACGATCTTCACCGGTGCGCTCGGCCTGTTCACCGCGGGCGCGGGTGGTCAACCAGCCGCCGAGGGCGCCGGCGTCGCGCGGGCGATCATCAACCTCCCCGTGTCGATCGTCGCCGGTGTCGGCGTTGGGGTCGGAATCGGGTTCCTGCTGTCGTGGTTCCTCAGCCACTACTACGAACGGATTCGCGCGACCGAAAAGGCGCTGCTCCTGGTCATGGTGAGCCTCCTGATCGTCGAACTCGGTACCGTCGCGCCGATCGCGTCGCTCCTTGCGGTCATGACCGTCGGGTTCATCCTCCTGGAACGCGCCGAGCACGTCGCACACGAGATGGCGAGCAAGCTCTCCAAGCTCTGGGTTCCGGCGGAGATCGTGCTCTTCGTCCTGATAGGCCTGGTGGTCGATCTTCCGACCGCGGCGCGCGCGGGACTGCCCGGGCTGGGGGTAATCGGCATTGGGCTGGTCGGACGGAGCATCGGCGTCCTGGCGTCGGTACTCCCCGACCGGCGGCTGAACGCACGGGAACGGCTGTTCGCGCTGATCGCGTACACGCCAAAAGCAACCGTACAGGCGGCGCTCGGCGCGATCCCGCTCGCCGCTGGGCATCCTGCGGGTGCCGAGATCCTGTCGGTCGCGGTCTTGGCGATCGTCGTGACCGCTCCGCTCGGCCTGATTCTGATCCGGGCGTTCGGTCCGCGGCTGCTGGGCGGTGACACCGGACCCGTTTCGGGGTAGCTTTCCCCGATGGATCCACGTTCCGAGCGTCTGGGGACGCTCGCCGCCTTTCTCGCGTTCCTGATCTGGG
>RECL01000259.1 GCA_007694025.1 Spirochaetaceae bacterium | reverse complement strand
ATGGACACGACACGCGCGGCGCTGCTGATCATCGATGTGCAGAACGACTTCTGCCCCGGAGGTGCGCTCGCGGTCGAAGACGGGGACGCGGTGGTTGCGGTCGCCAACGCGGTCGCGCCCGGGTTTGGACGCGTTGTTGCGACGCGTGACTGGCACCCGGCTGGGCACGTCTCGTTCGCGTCGCGCCACGGGCGTCAGATCGGATCGACCGCGTCGATCGACGGCGTCGAGCAGGTCATGTGGCCCGACCACTGCGTGCAGGGCACGCGCGGCGCGGAGTTTCATCCCGATCTGGACGTCCGGCCGATCGACCTGATCGTACACAAGGGCACGCGCGCCAACCTGGACTCGTACTCGGCCTTCTTTGAGAACGATCATCGCACACCGACGGGCCTGGAACCGTACCTGAAGGGTCTGGGAATCGGCGAGGTTTTCGTCTGCGGGCTCGCGACCGACTACTGCGTCTACTTCACCGTGATGGACGCGGTGAAGGCGGGCTTCACAACGCGCGTGATCGCCGACGCGGTCCGCGGCGTCGATCTGCCCGACGGCAATGTTGAGCGCACGATCCGCGAAATGAAGTCGGCCGGCGTCGCGTTCATCGACTCGGCTGAGATCCGCGACCGATGAGTCCCGGCGCGCTGTTCACCGATCTCTACGAGCTCACGATGGCTCAGGGATACCACCGGTACCAGATGAACCCGCGCGTCGTCTTCGACATGTTCTTCCGCCGCAATCCGTTCGGCGGCGGGTTCACCGTGTGCGCGGGGATCGAACCGCTTATGGACGCGCTGGCGTCGTTCACGTTCGCTGCCGACGACATCGACTATCTGCGATCGCTCGATATGTTCGACGCGGGGTTCCTGGACTACCTGTCGGCGTTTCGCTTCGCGGGCGACGTCTACGCGGTGGGCGAAGGCACGGTCGTTTTCCCCGGCGCGCCGATGATCCGCGTCCACGCGAACCTGATCGAGGCGCAGCTCATCGAAGGCCTGCTGCTCAACACGGTGAACTTTCAGACGCTGATCGCGACGAAGACCGCACGGGTCTTCCTGGCGTCGAACAGGGGAAGGATCCTGGAGTTCGGGCTGCGTCGCGCGCAGGGCATCGACGGAGCGCTATCGGCGACGCGTGCGGCGTTCATCGGCGGGGCGGCCGCGACCTCGAACACACTCGCCGGAAAACGATTCGGGATCCCGGTGAGCGGCACGATGGCGCACTCCTGGGTCATGGCGTTCGACTCCGAGCGCGACGCGTTCGAGAAGTACGCCGACCTCTACCCCGATAAGACGATCCTGCTCGTCGACACGTACGACACGCTGCGTAGCGGCATCAAGAACGCCGCGGAGGTCGGCCGCGCGCTCGCCGAACGTGGCAAGACGCTGGGAGTACGCCTCGACAGCGGCGACATCCAGTATCTGAGCCACGCAATCCGGCGGTACCTGGACGAGCACGGGTTGCGTGACGCGACGATCGCGGTGTCGAACGAGCTCAACGAGGAGATCATCCACGCGCTCGTTGCCGACGGCTGTCCGATAGACTTCTGGGGTGTCGGGACCAACCTGGTGACCGGCGGTAGCGACTCGGCGCTGACCGGCGTCTACAAGCTCGCCGCAAAAGAGCGCGACGGGAAGATGGTGCCGACGATGAAGATATCGGACAATCCCGACAAGACCACCGACCCCGGGGTCAAGCAGGTCCACCGGATCTACGACCGTGGCGGCTCACCGATCGCCGATGTGATCGGCTTTGACGAAGAGACGATCGAGACGGGCACCCGCGCGACCTTCTACCATCCGGCGATTGACTACCGCCACTTCTCGATCGTGCCCGACGGCGAGATTCGACCTCTTCTGGAACCGGTCATGAAATCGGGACGCGTCTGCGCCGACCTCCCGTCGATCCACCAGATCCAGGAGCGCGCGAAGCGCGAGATCGATTCGCTCGACCCTACCTACACGCGCCTGATCAACCCGCACCGCTACAAGGTGTCGATCACCGAACGACTCAAGGACGTGAAGGCCGAAATGATCGCAGGCTTCATCGACGGGTGAGCGGACCCCGTGGCTTACGGGCGCGGCCGGTCGACCGCGGTGACACAGCGGCGGATCTCTCTGATCTGTTCGGTGAGCAGCGCGTGCTTCGCGTTGACGGCGCGCGCCTGCCGAGTGAGCTCCCGGATCCGGGTGTCGCGCTGGTTGCCGCTGCCGGATGTCTCGGCGATCGCACCCTCGAGCTCCCTGATCTGCTGCACGATCGAATGGAACCGTTCGTGTTCCCGGCGGCGTTCGGTCAGTAAGGGTTCGGCGGCCCGCTTCGCGTCGGCGATGCGTCGACGGATCTCTTCGCGCGTACGCTCGGCGTCTGCGGCGAGCCCCTCAGCGGTCAGGGCGGCGAGCCGGGCGCGAAGACGCGGCAGTTCGGCATACGACGGTGTATCGGCATCCATCCTGAGTGGAATCATAGCGCTCCGCGCGTTCGCGCACAAGCGGCCGCAGCCGCCCAACGGGGTGTCGAGTTACGAGTCCAGAGCCGAAGACACGTCGGTATGGACGAAGTCATCGCCCTTGTAGAGGAGCGGTTCT
The DNA here is from genome assembly GCA_007694025.1 of Spirochaetaceae bacterium. Classification (GTDB taxonomy): domain Bacteria; phylum Spirochaetota; class Spirochaetia; order DSM-27196; family SLST01; genus SLST01. The sequence goes on along the minus strand of RECL01000259.1, from coordinate 4,411 downwards.
CCGGTGTGTCTTGCGAGCGCGTAGGAGAACACATCGCCATAGTTCAGCGCGGCACGATGAACTCCCTTCCCGTACCTGCGGTACGCGTCGACGGCCAGTTGGGCTTGGTCCGCGTCAACCGTCGTAGTCTCGACTCCAGCACGGACCAGGAACGCGATCAGCGCGTGGAGTCCGGCCGGACCGCGGCGCGCAGATGCGACGATCGACGCCTCCACGTAGGTTGCAGAGGACATACGCCGGACGGGAGCCAGAGCAATCGCACGAATGAACCGGTCGCGCTCGGGCTCATGCTCCAGGACCGCGATCAGCGCGGACGTATCAACGATCACTCGAGCCCTCTCCGGGCAGTCCGACCCGGCCGTAGCCGAGGATTTCGTCGGGAGACCGAGAATCGATGATCGGAAGTCTCTCGTACACGCGAGCGATCTCTGTAAGCGCTTCGATGAGATCCGATGCGCGCTCGTCTGCCCGGTCACGCTCGGTCGCAAGGGCGGTGTCGAGCGCCTCGACCACTACGTCGGTGATCGAGGTCCCTCGTATGCGGGCAAGCTCGCGGGCGACCCGGTGCGCGCGTTGATCCTTGACGTTGATCGGCACACAATCTCCTCATAAGGAGGATTTCCTCCCTACTACGCCAACGGTAGCACGTTCTGACCGCCACGGCAAGCCTCCTGCACCACCAGATCTGCTCGCGATCAGCCGCAGCGGGTTCACGCGTGGGGCACTACGGGGTAGGATGGGCATATGGAAGCCAACAGATCGATGGAGGCGTACGAGGCGCTGCTCACGCGTCGCAGCGTGCGAAAGTTTCAGGAACGGCCGGTCGCCGACGACACGGTGGAGAAGATAGTGACCGCGGCGATGCACGCTCCGTCGGCGGTGAACAAGCAGCCGTGGCACTTCGTGTTGATCGACGACCCGGGGCTTCTGTCCGAAATACCGTCTTTCCATCCGTTCGCGAAGATGGCAGCGTCGGCGCCGATCGCGATCCTGGTATGCGCCGATCCCGAGCTTGCGCACGGTCCCGGCTACATCCCGCAGGACTGCGCCGCGGCGACGCAGAATATCCTGATCGCTGCGCACGCGATGGGCCTGGGCGCGGTCTGGTGCGGGGTCTACTCGCAGCCCGAGCGCGAGGCGGGGTTCCGCCGACTCCTGTCGCTGCCGGAGTCGATCGTGCCCTTCTCGCTCGTTGTGATCGGGTACCCCGCCGAGCAGCCCGCGCAGGCCGACCGGTTTCAGGCCGACCGCATCCACCGCAACCGCTGGTAGCCGGCCCGTCACGTGCGCAACCGGTGGGCGTCGCGCCGGACTCGCGCTTGCAGCAGTGGGAGTCCTGCCTCCGATCCTGGCTGCCGCCGCTCAGTCGATCCCCGACATCGGTATCCTCGCGAACTCGTCGCGGCTCCTTCGTCGGCCGAATCGCGTCAGCCGGCCGTGGGTTGCTCGGAACCGCGGTCGGGCCGGAAGACGATGAACAGCAGCACGTACGCGACGATGACCGCGGCCATCACGCCGGCCATGACCAGGAACATCTCCGTGATGCCCAACCAGTCGACCAGGTAGCCGCCGACCGCGCTTCCGCTCATGCTCCCCAGACCGAAGCTCGCGATCGCGCCGGCGCTCTGCGCGAAGGTGCGCGTGCCTGCAGGAGCGATCCGGTTGAGCAGGTGGACGCTCGCAGGAAGAAAGAGGCCGAAGCTTGGGCCCTGGAGCCCCTGCGCCAGAATCACGAAGAGTGGCGTCGTGGCGAACGAGTGGATACCGATCCGGAATAGAAAGAACACAAGCGCGACCAGCATGACATGCGTGTCACGGAACCTTCGAACCAGGAACGTGAACGCGATCAGGAACGGAATTTCGCTGATCGCCATGATCGAGAACGCGAACCCCAGATCCTGATTCGTTCCGCCGACCTGGCGGAACAGAACGGGGAGAAAAACCTGCACAGGACGGAACGCGGTGAACGCCAGAAAGAAGATCACCAGGAGCCCGATCATCCGGGCCGAAAAGAACTCGCGCCACGGTATCGCCGGCGGCGGACCCGCGACCACCGGTTGAGGCGTCGCGTCGGCAACCGACGGGGCGTTGCGCAGGTGGTAGCGATGCACCAGCGTGACGATCACAAGCGTCACGCCGAGCGCCGCTGCGGCACCCAGGAACATCCACTCTATCCCATGCGCGTCGAAGAGGCGGCCGGCAAAGGCGACGGTCAACGCAAAACCGATCGACCCCATCGATCGGGTGAGCCCGTAGTCGAGCCGCGGAACGCGATCGCGCACCTCCATCGTCCAGCCGTCCAGAATCGGCGGGAGCGTCTGGACCGAAATCGAGATAAGCACGCTCAACAGCGCAACCGGAAGGAGCACCCGCGGTGTCAGAAACATCGCGATCGCGAGCACGACCCCGACGACCAGCCCGTTACGCAGCACGAGCCCGGGCGCGCCGATGCGGTCCGACAACAGACCGAGTACGGGCTGACCGGCGATAGCGGAAACCGCCACAAGCGCCATCACCAACCCGATCTGCACGGTCGTGAACCCTATATCCTGGTAGTACGCCGACAGAAACGCAAAAATCAGCCCGAACCCCGACCAGAAGGCAAACTGAATCGCGCCGAACATCGCGTTGTCGCGGTGGTGCATCGCTGAATAGTACCGGAACGATGCGTCTGAAACTACGGGCCTACGGCGTCAGACCCCGGTCAGTCGATCGTACACGACGCGCACCGATTCTTCGGTGCCGACGTTGCCGGGGAAGATCACGACCGGTATTGATCCGTGGCGATGGTCAGACGGCGTAAGGACAACGCTGCAGCCGGGATGGATCTGACCTACCACGCGTGCGCTTGTGAGGCCAAGTCCTTTGCTGAGAACGTCGTTCGACGTGATTCCGCCCTTGCTCAAAACGAAGCCGAGAGACTCGGGAGCCGAGCGTACGACCGACATCAGTACGCGCGATACCTCTTCGCCGAATGCGAGCCGCTGTGCCGCCGACGCGAAGGTACGCTCGGTGCGGCTCGTCGACACGACCGCGTCGCAGCCACGGAGGTGCGCGTCGCGAAGTAGATCTGCAAGCTCATCGACTACCGCTCCGGACGGGTCCGGCAGCCGCGCGACGTCGAGCTCGATCGACTCCAGCCGTCCGGTTCCCGAGCGTTCCCGGACCAGACGATCCAGCTGCCGCGTCGACATCGGCACGTGCGAACCGACAAGGACCAGGCCGGGACGTCCTTCAGGAACGTATCGCGCCATCTGCATCGCGGCGACCGGCTGCGGCGGCAAGGCCGCGAGCGACGTGAGAAGACTCGCCGCGCTGCGGAACAGGAACCGCTTACCGCCGGCGGTCGCGTCCAGAACGTGACGCGCGAACCGGTCAAGCTCGGCTTGAGTCTGGGCGCTCACGACGCAGCACGCGTTGCCCGCGAGCGCGTCGAGCGTTGACCGGACGTCGTCGTCGGTCTGGTCTGGGGCAAAGCGGGTCACAGACGACGCACCGATCTTTCCCCCCGTCTTCTCCTCTACGTAGTCGGGCAGGTACGACGTGGTGTAGCCAAAAACCGAGTCGCGCGCGAACTCCGTCTGGTGCGCCGGTGTCGCGACCCCGTCGCGCACGACGTAGTGCGTCGCGTCCTTCGTGATCCTTCCGCCTTCGAAGAACTGCGGAGTCAGGAAGTGCGCGTCGAACGGACCGAGCTCTTCGGCGATGACGTCGGTCTCCACCGGGTAGTGCCCGCGGAGCGTCGAGTCGGATCGGCTCACGACCAGCCACGGTTGGTCGAAGTCGACGAGCGCCCGCTTCAGGTTCGCGCAGACCTGCCTGGTGACGGCGGCTGCGTCGACCGCCGACATGCTGCGCGTGTTCGTCAGAACGAAGAAAAGCGGAGAATCGTCGGCAAGCGCCGTGCGAAGCGTAGACTCGTCCCACCGCATGAGCAGCAGACACCCGTGGACCGTCTGCGACCCGGTGGGGTCGTCGTCGAGCACTACGATCTTCGGTTGTGCGTCGCCGCTCATGACGCTCCCTTGCCCAGGAGGCCGGCCATCGACAGCGCGAGCTCGAAGCTTCGGGTTCGCGCTATTCCCTGGTACGCGATGTCGTACGCGGTACCGTGATCGACCGACGTCCGGACGATCGGCAGGCCGAGCGTGACGTTCACCCCTCCGTCGAAGTCGAGCGTCTTCATCGGGATGTGACCCTGGTCGTGGTACATGCAGACAACCGCGTCGAACCGCTCCCGGACGGCCGCATTGTAGAACACCGTATCTCCCGGTTCGGGTCCCGTGACGTCGATCCCTTCGGCTCTGGCCGCGTCGATCGCAGGGCGGATCTCCCGGTCGTCCTCATCGCCAAAGGCTCCGTGCTCGCCGGCGTGCGGGTTGAGCCCCGCCACCGCGATGCGTGCGCGCGG
>RECL01000106.1 GCA_007694025.1 Spirochaetaceae bacterium | reverse complement strand
GAGCGAACGCGCGTGCGCGAGCTGCTTGCGAGCCTGTAGCCTGCAGTCGGCAGAGCCGACAGAGAGGCTCCGTCAGGTTCGACCGACCAGCTCCATGAGCTGCTGCTTGCTCAGCTCGATCCAGATCGGTCGTCCGTGCGGGCATCGTGCGTTCTCCAGCCCGAAGACCGCATCGATGACCTCGATCGCGCGCTCGTCCGACAGTCGATCGCCATCCATCACGGCCGACCGGCACGCGAGCGAGGCGTAGAGCTCGCGTTCGAAATCCGCGGGTCGGTCTATGAGTTCCATCAGAAGAGCGGCGAGCTCCTCCGCTGCGATCGACACGCGCGTCGGCGAGCTCACAAGCTCCCAGCCTTCCGGAGTGTGCTCGACGCCGATACCGAGCCTGCGGAGGAACGGAGCGTTTGCCTCGAGCGCGGCTCCCGCCGCGTCGTCGACCTCAAGGCGGACCGGGAAGATCAGCTCCTGTCCGTCGCATCCGTTACGCAGGCGATCGTAGACGATCCGTTCGTGAGCGGCGTGCTGGTCTATCAGAAACAGCGAGTCTGCCGACGACACAAGAAGAAACAGATCCATAATCTGCCCGTGATACGAGTACCCGGGATGCGGTGCAGCCGGTTCAACACTGTCGGATCGCGCGCCGACGCGATCGCCCGGTTCGACGCGTAAGGTGCGGGTCAGATCGTACGCAACGCGCGGCTCGGCGGTCTGGGAGCCGCTGTCGATCGACGGTGCGCGCCGGTACACTGCGCCGCTCTCTTCGGCGTAGGCTCCCGCGCGGCCTCCGGCGGGATGCGTTGCGAACAGATCGCCCCCAACCATCGTCGCGCGGTGATCGAATCGTGTGAGGTGTCCTCCAAGCACATCGACGACGCGTCGGTGGATCGCCGGCAGATCACGGAACCGCGCCTCACGTTTGGTCGGATGGACGTTGAAGTCCACCAGCTGCGGCTCGACGGTCAGAAACAGGTACGCCACGGGGTGAAGTCCCCCATGAAGGTAGTCGCGGTACGGGTATTCGAGCGCCTGGACGAGCGCATACTCCCAGATGCGGCGACGGTTGACGAAGACCTGGACGTGTTTGCGGTCCTTCCTGTACGCCGAGGGTTCGCCGGCGACGATTTCGAACGAGAAACCCTCTCCCGAACCACGGAGGATCGTGCAGCGCGACGCGTCGACCTGTCCCTGGTACGCGTCGCAGATGCGAGTGATCGAATCCGACGGATCGAGCGCGTGACGCGTCTGGCCGCTCGACACCAGACGGAACCGGGTGTTCGCGAACGCGATCGCCTTGTCCAGAAAGGTGTTTCGGATCAGCGCGGACTCGCTCGCGGGGTTTCTCAGGAACGATTTGCGCGCAGGAACGTTGTAGAAGAGCTCCGCCACTTCGACCGACGTTCCCGGATTGGCGGCGACGCTTCGTGCGGACACCTCGATCCCCGCTTCAACCCGGATCTCGTGCGGCACCGACGATGCGGTTGCGCTGCGCAGTGTCAGGCGACTGACCGCGGCGATGCTCGACAGCGCCTCGCCGCGAAAACCGAGCGTCGTCACCCGGCGCAGATCGTCATCGGTTACGATCTTGCTTGTCGCGTGCGGCCTCCAGCACAGCGCAAGGTCGGCCGCCGACATACCGATACCGTTGTCGGTCACACGAATGAGGTCCAGTCCGCCCCCGTCGATCTCGACGTCGACTCGCGTCGCGTCGGCGTCGAGCGCATTGTCCAAGAGTTCGCGCACAACGCCGTGGGGCCGTTCGATGACCTCGCCCGCCGCGATCTTGCGGGCTACTTCGGCAGACAGGACGCGGATGCGCGGCGAATCGGTGGTCATGAGCCAATAGTAGCAACCACGCGTTGCCGCGTACAGCGCGCCGCTGCGTACAGCGCGCCGCTGCGTACAGCGCTGTCGGCGGGCGGGGAGGGCGACCGACCGGTCCCGCAAGGGACCGATCGGCAGAATTCAGGTCAGAAGCTAGAGCCGCCGATCCGGGTCGTGATGCTGATGACCGGACCGAACTTCGGCCGTAGCTGACCGTTGCGCTCTTCGTAGACGATGTTGCCCTCGCCGTCGCGCAGAAGCACGGTCGACACCGACGCCACGACATCCATGATCGGCGCGATCGGGTAGACGATCTCTCCGCTCAGTACCGTGTTTTCGTCGAACAGCCGTGCGCTCTCGAATCCATCCCTGGTCAGCAGCGTCGGAACGAAGTACGACCGCTCGTAGGAGAAGCCGGCGCTGATACCGAGCGGGAGAAGCCCCTTACGCAGCGACAGCGACGCGAGCAGATAGTCGTCGTCGCCTACGACGATTTCGTTGGTGACCGGATCGGTCGTCCACGGCCAGCGGTACCCGGCGCGGAGTTGGACAGCCTCTGCGATCGTGAAGCCCGCTTCGCCGTAGATCGCGACCGTCTGATTCTGGAACTCGGGCGCGTCGGGGTCCTGCAGGTATGAGATGACCTCTCTCGCGCGTTCGCCGCGAACGCGGTCGTAGCTGCGCCCGTAGAACGCCGGACGGAAGAAGCCGTGGTAGTTCTGGAACTCGAGCCGGTAATCAAGGAGCGCGATGTTACCCATGACGCCCGATGCGATGCCGTAGTTGCGCAGTCCCGCGGTGCCTTCTGCCGGCGCGGTCAGCGCGCTGAAGTGGAATCCCGACTCCAGGCCACCGGCGGGTTGCCGCAGGTAGGGAAGAAGGCCGCCGATATCGCCGTAGAGGATAATCGACAGCAGGTCGCGTTCGATGATCGGTAGGTCAAGATCGAGCGCGACGTTGAGGAAGATCGGATCCGCGGTGCGGACATCCTGGATTCCGACGTCCTCGGTATCGGGTAGGTCTCGCGCCGGGCCGATATCGGCGACGCCGCTGACACCAACCGCGAGCGGGATGATCGGTATCGGTCGCGCGTAGAGGCGCGCGCCGAACAGTTCGGGAGCCGCCAAGTCGTTGACGAGCGCCTCAAAGCCTGCTCCGCCGCCGTCGATCCCGATATTGAAGCCGATCCTCCGGATCGACGGGAAATCGGCGTCGTTTGCGTAGTCGCGCAACAGGAGCCCGTGCCCCAGCTGCAGCCCGCTCAGGTTCCCAACTTTAAGGAAGAACGGGTCGCGTTGCCGTCCGAACTCAAGGAAACGGATCTTCAGCGCAAGGTCTCCAACAAGGTCGGTGATTCCCGCGAGTGGATCATTCCGCCAGTCCTGGTCGGTTCCAAACGACCATTCGTTGTTGCCCTTCGGACGGTACCAGTCTTCAGAGTCAAAGAGGTTGCCCGAATAGATGATCGGCAGGTAAAGCCCCGCTCGAAGCCGTCCGATGCGGAAGACCGGTTGCGCGATCAGCTTGCTGTAGGTCGCGCCGTCGAGCGTGAGCGACCCGATCTCCAGGCCAAGCGCGTCGGTCAGACCGATCATGAAGGTGTCGAATGCTCCCGGCTCGTCGGATTCAGGCTGCGACGGAGCGGGTGCGGGGGTGGGCTCGACGACGACCGGTGGTGTCGCCCCCGGATCTGCGAGCGGTGGATCGTCGGCGTCGGGTTCAGCCGGCTCTTCGGCCGGGGGAGGCGCAAGCTGCGAGATAGCGTTGGCCTGCGCCTGCTGGATCTGGTCTGACAGTTGGTTCAGCGCGCCGTAGAACTGCTGGGCGACGTCCTGCGACTGTGTCGCGGCGAAGGTCGCCGCGAGCGCGTTCGCAAACTGGTTGGCACCGAGCGACAATGACGTCCCCTGGTCGTTCACGAACTCAACCACTCCACTCTGAACCGCGATGGTCTCTTCGCCGGATAGGACCTGCGTCAGAAAGTCGGTCCCGCGTACTCCGCCGACCGCGGTTGGCGTGCGGACCTGGAAGCCGCGACCGGTTCCGGAGATGTTCGCAACGACGCTACGAACGCGTCCTGAGCGGACCGCCACAACGTCGTTGCCCGACGATGCACCGCGGGCGAGGACGGTGTCCAGGTAGATTTCAGTATTCGAGTCGAGCTTCAGGATATGCCCGTTCGGCAACAGGATCTCGGCGAAACCGCTTCCGGTACGGACGACGAAGTTCGAGTCGAGCTGGAAGCCGAACGCGATCCGGTCGTCGCGCGAGTCCTGGAGCTCAAACAGCTCTCCATCGATGCGTTCGTACACCCGAACGACTCCGTCGAAGAATACGAGCTCCTGCGCCGAGAGCGTGACGCCCACGATCAGGAGCAGCAATGCTGGTAATACGCGTCTCATGGTACCTCCGGTTAAAAGAGCGTGATCTTGCTCTCGATCTTTGACGTGATCGTCCACGGGTCCTGCCCCGGCAGCGGGGAGGGATTGTGCTTCAGATCGTAGACGAGCGAGATCGTAGCGTTCTGGATGCGATAGTTCACGCGGGCGCCGATCACCGCGTCCTCAGCGTTGAGCAGGTCGGCAAGATGCGTGATTCCGATCTTGCGGTAGCTCGCTTCGACGCTGAATCCGCCGAGGATCCCCTCGTCGAGCAGGAAGGTCGCCAGCAGATCGGGTTGCTTGTACTTGTTGTCGGGGTCGATCCCGCCGAACGGACCGGCGATGTTTGCAGCGAACGCGAGCTGGTCGTCGAGCAGCGAGAACCCTGCGGTTGCGAACCATCCGACGTACGGATCCATCGGCTCGTCGTTCTGACCGGTGTAGACGGTGTATTTCTCAACCCGGAACAGGTCGTACGCGCGATCAAAGTAGACCGGGATGAAGTTCTCGCCGAGCATGCGAAGCTGAGCGCCGTACGTCACGATACCGAACAGTCGGCCACCAAAACCGAGCATGCCGCCGGGATTGCTGCGCTGCATCACGTAGTCGCCGAACCCGGCGAGCGAGATGACCGGATTGCTGAGGATCGGGAGCCTGAAATCGGTGCCCCAGACGATCACCGGGTCGGCGTCGTCACCGGCGGTGTCGGTGGAATCGGCGAAGTAGTACGGATCGCGGTCTGCGACGACCGTTGCGCCGATCTGGAGATTGCGCATGACCGGGATCCCGGTAGCGATGAGAGGCCGGACGAACAGCCGGCTGCCGATCAGGTCGAATGCGGCCAGGTTCGCCGCGAACGTCTCGACACCGACGTACGGGAAGCCGAAGAGCGTTCCGTCGACGTCCAGGCTCATGCCGAACAGACGTCGGGAAGGTAGAAACTGAGTATTCGTGTATCCACCCATGATGAACCCGTTGCCGAGCGTCCCGTTATCCACCGTGCCGAGCAGCACGTACAGTGGATCTCCCTTCAGTCCCCACCGAACGTAGCGTAGTTTCGGGAGGTAGATTTCAAGGAAGTTCCGTTCGGCGTCGGGAATCCAGTCCTGCGGTCGAACCTCGAACTGGTCGCCGGCGCCGGCGGTGAACCGGTAGTTGAGCGTGAGATCGAGTCCGATGCCGAACTTCCCGAGCGCCAGATCGGGTGTGAGACCGAGCGACTGGTAGGTGATCAGCTCCGGCTGGCCGTCTTCACCGGTGAATGCCGGATTCGGAAAACTCTGCGCCCCGATCGACAGGCCCAGACCGAACTGCGGCGATGGTGTCTCCTGCGCGAACAGCGTCGCCGTGAGCACGACAAGTATGCCTGCAAGAGTTGTACGAAATCGCATGTAGCCCCCTCTTGCACCAGTATAGCCGCGTCACCGCGAAAAAACCAAGGACTCCGGTCATCTCTGGACGGAGCGTATCCCGCCACCGGGAGTCGCTTCAGAAGCGGAGGGTTCCTTCGATTCCGATCTCGAATCCGAGGATCGAGTATTCTGCCGGACCCGAGTACGACGCGACACCAAGACCGGCGTAGGCGCGCACGCGCGAACCTCCGGGCAGCACGAGCGCCGAATCGTGCGCGATGAACGCCGACCGCATAGAGCTGGCAGCTCGGTCCCACCGCAGCGTCACGCGCTCCTCGTGCTCGAAGAACGCCCCGTCGGGCAGTCCGTCCAACCACCCCGTGGTCCGCACGGCGGACCGACGTGCGGTCCGCCAGCGGTAGCGAAGCACGGTGTCGAGCGACAGATCGGCCCGCGCGAAAGTGGTCGCCGGAGTCGTCACCTTTACGACCTGAGCGACGCGCGCGCTGCGTCCGTCGCGCCACGCGATGTCGACCCTGGAGTTCAGATCGGTCTTGGACGCGATCGACCCGTCGTCGCCGCGGTCGATCAGCAGGCGAGCGCGGGTCTGGAACTCGTCGGTGTCGTAGAACCCGAACAGCCCGACGCTACCAAGGCGCCCGAACAGGTTCGGTGCAAAGAAGCCTGCTCGCGCATCGATCTGGTGCGACGCGCTCGCGGAGTCAAGATCGCGGACAGCAGGACGAGCGAAGGTCACGCGCGCGGTCGTCGGCACGATGAGGCTCCACGGTGAGCTCACCGTCCGCCGTGTCAGCTCGACACCCGCCACGGGTGTATACTGCGCGAACAGCACGGTCGATGTTGCGGCGGCGAAACGATCGGTGAACTCATCGTCGATGAGCTCTGCGATCGGTATCATCGTGAACGCAACGGGTGCCGCGCGGAGGATCGACGCGCCGGAGGCGATGTCGTCACCGACTGACGTCGCGCTTCCCGATTGCGACAGCCTGATAGAGCGTTCGGCGATCGGCGCAATGGTCGCCCCGTTCGCGATGGTCACCGGGAACCCGATCGACCCGCCAAGCGCGACCTCCTGGCGTCGGGTCGTCGACGATGCGGTCGTCGCTCCGTCGATCGTCGCCGAAAACCCGACCGGCACTCGATCTATCGGTTGGTCGATTCGTGTCCGAGCCGCGAAGGATGCGTGACGGCGGTATGCAGCGCGATCGGTGACGATGTCGCCGAGCGTGTCGACCCATTCGGCTGCGTAGCCGGGTCGCTCCCTGTCGGGGTCGAGCGCCGTCCGTTCGTCCAGAGATAGCTCGATCGAGTCCGCCGACGCGGATGTGGCGGCGCGTACGCGCCAGGTAGCGACACGATCGACGGTCCGCTCGGTCGACCAGAGCACGGAGGCGGTGCCGAGCAGACCGATCGTTGCAGCCGCAGAGCTCTGGTGGTGCGCGCGCTCGCCGAGCGCGCCGGTCTCGCGGCGAAACGCGTCGCTGATCGTCATCCGTTGGTCGAACAGCGGAACCGTGAGCGTATGGTGTGAACCAAACCCGGTAGACTCGCTTCGAATGAGCGTATCGACGCCCGCGCTGATGTCCGCGCCAAGGACCGATGCGTCGACCCGCGACGATGTCGACAGACCAACCGGCTCGGCGGCAAGGCCGTCGGCGAAACCGGTCGACCGCGCGCTCATCGAATGCCGAAGCCGGATGTTGTCGATCAGGTCGTATCCGTCGGCGCTGAGTGCCCAGAGAGGTTTCCAGTCGAAATCCGCCGACGCGACGATACCGACGCTACCGCGCGCGTCCCAGAAGGTCAGTTCGTCCAGATAGAGTTCGCCGCTGTCGGCCCCCGATGCCGCGACAACGATTGCCGCGATGACCGCAGGGTCCGACGCAGCAAGAGGTACGTCTACGGCGACCCACGGCCCCGGCTCGACCGCCGCCTGCGCCGACGCGATCGTGCGGCCGCCTTCGTCTACCGCCGACAGTGCGACCGTGACGGTGGTGCTTCCCGCGTTGCGCGCGTAGATCCGCATCGACCGGTACGACGAGGCGGCCACCGCGACCGGCGTTCGTAGCTCCACCGTGCCGGTTGAAATGCCGGTCCACCGGGCACGCAACACACGGTTCGGCCGGTCGCGGTCGCTGAAGCGCTTCGCGACGTCGGGAAAGTCTGATGAGAGCGGGCGCGTCGTCGTCTCATCGACGCGCTCCACGGTGACCACCGGAGCAGGCGTCTGCGGTGCCCCCGGTGTCGCGATATCGAAATCGGAGCCGCCGAGCTCGATGCGGCCGATCGCGAGCGTACCGTCGAGCGGACCGGGGGAGACGCGTTGCACAATGAACCGCACCGCGAGCGGGCGTGACGGTGCGCCGGCGAGCGCGCGACGCTCGCTCATCGACAGATTGATCTCGATCTCGCTCCAGACGGCGTTCTCCACCAACGAGTACGGGCGCGTGACAATGCGATCGGGGAGGTCTGGGTCGAGGACGCCGTTACCGCGCGCGTCTTCCGACAGAAGCGTCCCCGCCTCGGGAATACCGGCGGTGAGCGTCACGCCAAGCCTGGCGTCGGTGAACGCGAAGCCTGCGAAGCCTGCGTCGAGCACGCCGTCGGCGTCCACGTCGTCTCCAACCGCGCCGACCTGCACGAAGAGCGTCGCCCCTGGGTCACCGTCGAACCGGTACGGGATCCGCAGCGCCGTCACGCGCGACAGGTCGGTGTCGGCGGGCAGGCGCACCTGAGCGCCGACCCACTCGGCGGTGGGCGCACCGTCGCCGCCGTCGGGCATCTGGTACTCGATCACGGCGACCGGCCCGAGCGTCGCGTCGAGCGCGAGGTACGGGCCGGTCCGGCCGCCCGCGGCGTAGGGTTCGGCGGTGGGTGGTGCGCCGGGCGAGTAGAGTCCGAGTGACGTCCCCCCGAACGGCTCGGACCGGTAGTAGTTGCGGTAGAGGAGCTTTCCCCGGTTCGACGCGTCAAGCGGGCCACCCCCGTTGGGCGGCACCGTCGGCGGCGATGCGGGAAAGAGCCTGCCCGGCGCGATCGATACGGTCGTGGTCGCGTCGTCCATCCCGTCGATCCGCAGCACTCCTGTTGTGTCGGCCGAAGAAGCGCTGAGCGCCGCGCGCACCGTCGCGGTGATCTCTCCCGCGTCGGTTGGCAACCACCGACGCTCTGCGAGCGTGCTGTCGAACTCCATCTGCGTCGAGGCGACGATGTATCCGGGGGACTCATCGGCGCGCGATGTGTAGCGGCCAGACCCGGGAGTGAAACGAGCCGCCAGCCCCGCGTCGATCGTGAGCGCCGGCGTGATCGCGATACGGTTGCCCGCGGCGAACAGCAGATCCGATGCTCCCGCGCCGGTGACGCGGTAGCGCACCTCCACGATGTCGGCTGCTGTGAGCGGCGGGTCAAACTGCATCGTACCGGTCGCATCGACCGTGAAACCGGTCTCGTTGCGTCCGTTTCGCGTCACGCGAACGCTGCCCGGAACGTAATCCGCCGGAAGCGTGATCGTGTCGGTGGTGGTCGCGGAGCGGGCGACCAGATCGTATCGCGAGCGAACCGAACGACCGGTGGCGTACACGTCGGAATCGCCCATCGATATGCCGGCCGATGCGAACGGATAGCGCGCGGCGAACGAGCGCGGATCATCGGATGCGGTGACTTCGACTGCGTTGCGCGCCGGGTGCGCAACGAATCTGAGCGAGTTGTCGACCGCGGCACCGAGTCTGGTTTCCAGAACGAGCCTGCCCGCGAGCGACGGATCGATCGGGTAGTGGTTCAGGCGCTCGAACGGGGAGAAGAGCCCCGGTTCGTAGAGCACGAACGCGTCACCCTCGGGGACCGAGACCCGGATGTCGTCGATCGTGATCTGTGGGCTGTCGCTACTGGACACCGTCTCCAGGTAGCGGTCCAGATCGGGTGAGGCAAACGCAAAGCCGCGTGGTTCGCTCGCGTCGGGGGTTCCATCGGGCGACCGCGCGAAGTATGCACTACCGCCGAGCGACGGATCGCCAATCGCCGTTCCCGCGACTGTGTACCAGACCAGGACTCTGCGATGCTGCGCGACTCGAAAGCTCAGCAATCCGTCGATCAGTGAAAACGATGTTTCCGAGGCAAGATCGACGCGGTGGTAGCGTCGACCGTCTCCGGCCACGATGGTACCTGGCGCTGGTGCGCCCGCTGGTGCGCCCACTGAAGCGGCCGCTTCCGTGTAGACGACCAGCGTGTCGATCTGGGCGTCGGGCAGAACAAAGTGCCGGGCACGCTCGAACGCGGACGCGTTGACCCGGCGCTCGGTGACGATCCCTCCGCCGGCGTACGTCAGCGATGCTTCCTCGGCAGGCGACAGGCGGAGCATCGCCTCGTGGACCGATCGGTCGGATACGAGACGAACCGACGCTCCGGGCGCCGTGTCGTCGGGGTCGGGATCGCCGCCGATCCCCAGATACGGGTAGGCTCCGATGCCTATTCCGGTGTTACCGATCCTCACCGACTGAAGCGGCTCGCCAGGCATCCCCTGGTACCCGAAGAGCACGGTTGAGCGCGCTATCGCGTCGGCGAGCGCGGTGGGCTGTCCCGCAGCCGTGGGTGCCGACGAGCGTATCCGTGTCTCGAAGAAGTAGCGTTCCAGCAGCCAGAGGCTCAGCGTCAGATCGACGCGGTTGCGCAGCGGAATCGTCGGTTCCATCCCCGGAAAACTCACCGGACCACGCGGGATCGCGCGCCCGCCGGGCAGCACCCACGCCGCGGCCAGCCGTGAGTCGGCCCTCCAGCTTCCGATCAGAAAGAGATCAACCTCGGCGGCACCGATCTCGAACTCGAGCAGCGTCTCCGGGGCTTCGTCCAGGTAGGGTGGTGGCGCGATCTGAGCGGTGGCGCCGACGGCGATCAGCAGGAGCGTCACCAGGGGGGCTATGCGGGGTGCCACGCTCGGTATAGTATTGCGGGCGGAGCATCGTGTAAACGCGCGTAATGGAATCCGCCGCGCCTGCCGACACGTAAGAGAGATGGCGAAAGAGCACGACAGGGCACGCATGTTCGTATCACGGCTGCTTGCGAATCCGGCGCTCGGGCCGCTGACGCCCCTGCAGCGAGAAGAGCAGATTATCCAGTTTCTCCACGTAAACGCCGCTGCGCTCGCCCCGACGCTTTCGACGCCGGGCTTCTTCCCGGGGGCATCGTGGAGCCAGTCGCTGTCGCTGCTGCTCGCGGCGCTCGTCGAAGAGGTTGATGTTGCCCTGATGCCTCGTCTTGACGAGATCCTCGACCGGATGCAGTTCGGGTTCGTGGCGCTGCTTCGCCCGCAGGCGGCCGGTGGCGAGCGCGTCCGCAGCCAGATCCGGGAGTACCTGCGGGCCGTATTGCGCCGAATGGATGCGCGCCGGGTGATGACCGGACCGCTCGCGGCCATCTCCTACGGGTTTGTCGACCGGTACTGCGATCAGATGTGGGCGCGCAAGGGCTACTCTCATTTCGAGCTCACGAAAGTCCAGCGCCTGCGGCTCGGCAGGGACGAGGTCAAGGCGATGATCGAGGCGACGCTGCTGCTCAAGCCGATCGTCTGCAGTGGATCGTCGGCGACGGCGGGACTCGCCGAACACGCGTCGGGAGTCGTCCAGGCGCAGTACGCCGAACGGGTCGTGGCCGCCGCGCGCGAGGCGTTGTCGCTCGCGCCCGACGAACTGATTCGCAGCGCCGCGAACGCGAGCGTGTCGTTTCAGGAGAACCGGTACATCGAAGCGACCGCGCGAATAGCTGCGATCCTTTCATGGCGCTGCCGCTCGTACCAGCCGAATATGCGGGCCGACCGGGGCGCAGACTCGCCCGACAAGAGCTGGCTCAGCGTAGCGCGCCGCAACCATCGGTTCTACGGATTCGACGTGAAGATGATAGATGAGCTCTATTCGATAGCTGCGGAGAACGGGTGGTAATATGGAACACAGGCAGTCTTTCTGGGAAAACCTTGTCGTGGTTGCGATCGCTCTCGTTCTCATCCAGACGTTTCTGGACGATTTCGCGGTCGTTGCCGGCTGGGCGTGGGCGCCGCGCGAGGTTCTGCTCTACGCGGGACTCGCGCTCGACGTGTTCTTCAGCGTCGAGTTCCTGACCCGGCTCTACTTCAGCTTCATAAGGCGGCGAACCGGGATCTACTTCTGGCACGAGCGCGGATGGATCGACCTGCTGGCGTCCCTGCCGCTGGTGCTGCTCAGTTCGGGCCCCGCGGCGCTCGCGTTGTGGAGTGGATCGACGATCGCGCTCGGCAGAGCGTCGCTACTGAACGTACTGAAGGTCGTCAAGGCCATCCGGATAGCTCGGGTACTGCGGTTGCTGCGGCTGCTCAAGGTGTTCGCTCGTATCCGGAACACCGATTCGACGATGGCGCAGCGCCACGTTGCGAAGGTTGCTACGCTGTCGGTCACGGTGCTGATCGCGACCGTCATGCTTCTGGGAATCGCGTTCAGTGTGTTCGACGTCCCGAGCCTTGAGACCGCGTACCAGTCAAGGATCACGACGCTTCTTGCGGCCGTGGAGGGTGATCTTGATCGGGGAGCTCCAATCGACGCCGGTGAGCTTGCAGCGCGCGAGAGCAGCCTGCTTGCGGTGCAGCGCGAAGGGCGTACGCTTTTCTCCCGGTTTGACAGCGACTACTACGCGCGACAGGTTGGTCCGAACGATTACGGATTCGCCGAACGCGGTGATTTCCGTCTCTTTTTTGACCTTCGCCCGGTCAACCGCGATCAGTCGCGAAACAATCTGATCTACTTTGCGATCATCGTCGTGACGATCGGCGCGCTTCTGTTCGCCTACAGCCCGCACTTCGCGCTGACGGTGACCGATCCGCTGCACGTGATGACGCGCGGTATCACAGAGGCGAACTACAGCCTTGAGGTCAAGGTCCCGCGGCTCTACCGCGACGACGAGGTGTTCGAGCTCGCGAGAGCGTATAACGAGCACTATCTGCCGATGAAGGATCGTCGCTCGGCGGCAAGCGCCGACGGCTTTGATCTGTCGATGGACGACGTGCAGGGATTGCTCGACGATTGATCCATGATCGTATCAATGCTCCAGGTCATCATCGAGCTGCCCGAGATCGAGTCGATCAAGGACAAACGACGCATCGTCAAGTCGCTCAAGGACAAACTGATCCGTCGGTACCGGATCAGCGTGGCTGAGGTAGACCTGCAGGAGAGCCTTGGCTTCACTCAGCTCGGTGCGGCGGTCGTGTCGAACTCGCGCGTGCACGGCGAAAAGATCATGCAGAAGACGATGCACTTCATCGAAGAGGAGTGCATGGGACGGATACAGGACGTACAGATCGTCAGCGAACGGTTCTGACGCGGCCGCCTACTTCGGTAGCAGGTAGAGATCCGGCACACGCAGCTCGCCGACCGATGAGATCAGGCTGGAGCTGTCGCTCGTGCTCGTGACCTCCACAGTGACGAAGTGGTGAAACTCTTCGTAGGCATCGCTCGTAACCCGAATCTCCAGCTCAAACGTTCGATGGTCGTCGTCGCGGTCGGCCACGACGGGCAGTGGCCAGAACAGGTAGGTGCCGGCGGTGCCAGGGTCGATCGTATACGGGTTCTGCCAGCGCAGGTCTATCATATCCATCGGGCAGTCGTCGGCGAGGAGCGAGACGTCGATGCCGCTGATCAGGTCAAAGGTGAGCCCGTTCAGCAGTCGGCCGGTAATCGTCGGGAGGTAGTACCGTGGTCCGCCGTACGCGCGCTCGGCGATCTCGTCGCCGTAGAACGGGCGGCGCACGCTGCTGACGCGACGCAGCCCTTCGTGCGTGAGCGTGACGATGTCGACGAACAGCTGCTGGTCTTCACCGAGGTCCTGCTCGGTGTGCGCCTGGCCGCGCGCTGAGCTGACGTAGCGCTGCGGTATCCTGTTCAGCACGTAGCAGGCGACGTCGAGCCGGCACTCTTCGGTAGTCAGATACTTTGGATCCGCCGAAGCGGTGTCCTCTTCGCAGATCTGATCGACGACACGCATCACGGTGGACTCCATCACGTTGCGGATGATCAGACCCTTATGCGGTGCCACCGTTAGCCCCTTTCTCGAGCTCGGTGCGCAGCTCGAGGATCTCGGTCAGCGATTCGACGGCCTCCCGGTAGTCGCGGAAGGTTTCCTTGAGCGCGTAGTAGTTCAGGCCAGCATAGTAGATCTTTGAGAAGACCGAAAATGTCACCTCGCGTTCGGACGTCTGGATCGAGCTGTAGCAGCCGTACTCGTAGCAGATGTGCAGCATCTCTTCGAGCTTGCTCTGAACGAAGTCGGCAAGGTTGGTCGAAAAGCCGAACGTAAATGCCAGTTCAAGGAACTTGCTCTCCCGATCGATGTAGATGCCACCCTGAAAGCCGTCCTCTGTCTCAAAGCCGGCAGAGTACGTGTCCTCAAGAAACTCGCCGTCGAGCGTCTGGACGCCGAGTTCCTGGAGAATCACATTGACGCGACGAACGCGCTCCTTCATCAATCTGGAGTACTTCATGGGCTGCAGAGAGTGTAGTACATGGTTGCAGGATGATCAATTGGAGGCGATCGCCGCGTCGATCAGTTCCTGCGGTTGCGCGCACCGATCCGCGACGGCGGGGCTGAGCATCAGACGGATTCGACGGAGCGTCCGGGTGAAATCCCCGACGACGTGCGGTGTGAAGACGGTGCCCGCGTTGGGGTAGTCGATGATACGGTCGCCCGATAGCACCGGGAAGCGAACCTCGAAGCTGACGGCCTCTGGCACATCGATGATCACGTCCTCAGGGTCGGGTGCGCGTCCGGTCGTGCCTGCGATCAGCGACCTGACTCGATCCTCGACTCCACGACGATACGCAAGGTCGCTCAACCTCGCATGATGTGGCTCCGATTCGATGTATTCGGCATCGGCAACCGCAATGTGCAGCTGGCGGTCGTGCACGCGCCGGATGAGCTCAAAGGGTCGCCCGTCGCGCGACGCGAATCCGTTGTAGAAGGTTTCATCGGTGAGCCCGTAGAGGCTGTCGAGCGGGATCAGTCCTTCGGCGAGCGCCGTGTACAGTCCCGTCTTGATCATCGCGGTAGCGACGCGGACGTTGCGGTGCCAGTACACCGCGCGGTACATCAGGTACTTGCTGAACAGCACGTTCTCAACCGCCGAAATGCCCGACTGCTCAAGGATGATTCCGTGAGCGCTATGAGGGCGGATGCGGCTGAGCGCGAAGTCGATGTCCTGCATCCCGTACGGTACGCCGCAGAAATACGCGTCACGGTTGAGGTAGTCGAGCTTGTCGGGATCGAGTGCACCGGACAGGAGCGTGCGAAAAAACGCGACTTCGTCGCGTTCGTCGTCGATCGACTCGTCTATGATCGCAGCGACGAAGGAGGGATCGACGCCGACGCGATCGCGGATCAACGACGCGAGTGGTTCCTGCTCGATCAGCCGCGCTGCAAGAGTTTCGTGGTGGTCGAGCGGCAACTCCTTGAGACTGTGCGTGAACGGAAAGTGTCCCAGATCGTGGAGTAACGCGGCGCACAGATACGCGACGACCGCCTCCAGGTCCAGGTCAGGGCACTCGTCGTGCGAAAGGAGCGTGCGGATCATCCGGTGCGCGATATGGTAGACGCCCAGACTGTGCGCAAGGCGCGTGTGGGTGGCACCGGGATAGACCAGGTGCGCCGGCCCGAGCTGCTTGATCCTGCCGAGCTGCTGAAACGGAACCGACTCGACTACCGCGAGCAGACCGTCGGAGAGGTGGATATGACTCCACAGCGGGTCGCGAATCGGGTTTCTGTAGTCGTGGTCAAGGTGCCACCGCACGCGTTCCTTTACACGCATCGCCGGCAACTCTATAGTAAGGCTAACCGTGAGTCCACCATCGCACCCGGCCCACAGGAGATTCGTCCTTGCTCTCTGTTTGGTAGCGGGGTCGCTGCTGTTCTTCGCTGCGTGTGCCCGATCGGCCGATCGCGACGCACCGGCGCCGCCGATTGTTACCGGCGAAGATGCGAGTCCACCCGCGGTAGCCGCACCCGACACGCGAATGGTTCTCACCGAGGCAGGCCGCGCGCGCGTTCCGCGCGGACAGGTTGCGCCGATCGATCCCCGGGCATCCGCGTTCGCCTCGCTGCGACAGCAGAGTCTGCCGGTGTACCCGGCCGACTTTGTGATCGGTCGGCTTGCCGCTTTCGACGGCCCCGCCCGACGCGCCCGCGAGGTTGCACACGACGTGCTGTACGCGATAATCGCGGATAACTCCGGCACCGCTGGCGATGCTGCTTCCCACCCATCGGTGTCTTTTCGATCCCCCGGGGCATCCACCGTCGCCGACGATCTGCGGACCTCCGTCGCGCTGATCGCGGCCGATCGCCAGCCAGATCGCGGCGGGATCGATGTACGGATCGGCACGCCTCGCAGACTGGCCGGCGGTGAGTTTTCGGTCCCGTTTCGGATTCTGGAGCACAGCGGTGGCTACGCGGGTGAGCTGATTGTAGGAGCGGCTGACGGCGAGTGGTATACTTCCGATATCCAGGTTGCGGATGACCGTACTATGAGCGCGCCGTACCGACCCGGCGCCGACCACGGAGGGCTGTGAGTGGCGACCGAGATCAAGCGGATCGAGAAAGAGTTCGTTTTGAACAACGTTCGTGATCAGCGGATCCCCGTGGAGGTGCATCTGGGTGCCGAACGTCTGCAGGCGTTCATCGAGAAGCTCGATGAAGAACGCATCTGGCTGCGTCTCACCGACGATGTGTTCCCCGATACGCTCGGTCAGATCACCGCCTTCTTCCGGTTTCGCAACAACCCGATGACGTTCACCAGCACCGTGATCAGTCGATCCGACGACGTGGCGGAGATCGCCCAGCCGTCAGAGCTCTTCCGTGACCTTGCCCGCGCGTTCGAGCGTATCAAGGCTCCCAAGGATGTGCGGGTTTCGTTCCTCCATAAGGGGCGGACGGTTCATCTTGACTATCCCGACTCCGATCAGTACGAACCTGCCGAGGATCCCGGGGCCGACCCCGGGTTTGACCCTGCGCGGATCACTGAGCTGTTGACAACGTTTCGTGAACGCGCGGTGGAGTTCGCAACGGAGAACAAGATCGTGATGTTCCGCGAGCGCAGGCCCACGACCTTCCAGGAGCTGATTGTCGCAAAGTCGGGCAAGATCCTTGTGCTGCCGCTCTACGGCGGCGAATCGCAGATCCGGTCGCAGGAGACGCGCGACCGACTGCTGACGCAGGATGAGATCATTGCGATCGAAACCGGGGGCGGCGCAGATCTGTTTTCGGTGCTGGAGAAGATCGGGTCGCTCGTCGAGGCGAACCAGGAACGCGGGCTGTCGCACGAGCTGTACTGTCCGATTCTCTACCGGCAGTACGTGGTAGGGTATCTTTACCTGATCCGGACCGGCAACGAGAAGACTCGCTTCGACCCCGGAGTGTTCGACTTCGTCCTGCAGTTCGCCCGGATCTTTGCGTACTCGCTGAAGATCAACGGGTATTTCAAGGCCGAGCCGCAAACGGCCGAGTTTGCGGGAGCCGAGCTGATCGACATCTCAGGGTCGGGGGTGTTATTCGGACTGCCCGAAGACGGTCCCGATATCCTGCTGTACAGCGACCTTGACCTGAGAATCAGGCTCTCCGACACGACGATACCGACGCGTGGGCGGGTCATGCGCAAGTGGAACGACGCTGACCGGGTGTACCTTGCGATTCAGTTCATCGAGCTCGACCCTGACGACATGGAGCGTCTGTTCATCCATCTCTACGGCTCCGACTACCGGGGCGACGTGGATTCGGCGGGAGTTGCCGACCCACGGAACCTGGGGCGGGACGAGCTGTAGAAATCAGGCGTCGAGTATTGAAAGCCCTCCCGAATGTGGCGATGAGTATAGGGAGGGAACATGTATCGAATCGCAGTAGAAATCCACGGTCTCAAGCAGCTCGTACGCCTGTCCCCGTCGCTTGTCGACGACCTTCGCCGCCAGGTGGTTGCGGCGGTAGAGGTGGAGGGGGGGGCGTTCTACGATGACGGACCATCGCTCTGGTTGTTCTCGTTCGACCGGTCAGAGTCACACGATCATGATGGAGTCGTATCGAGCGTAATGCACGTCCAGAGCATCCTGTCGACGCGCGACGGCGAGTTGTCGGGGTGGTCGATGTTCGTCGACTATGTGCCCGGTCCTGCTTCCGCGGCTGCCGATCATCTGCGCGATCGCCTGCTCACGGTCGATCGCGACAACGTCGTGTGGATCAGCGAACAGGCGGCGGGCCTGCTCGACCACCATCTGCGGATCGAGGAAGTCACGGTTGGCTCGGTGGCAGCACGGTGCGTACTCGGCCGCGTCGACGGCTCCGGTCCGGTGCAGGGTTCGGTCGAGGAGTTCGCAAGGGACGATGCAACCGTCGATGCGCTCCTTGACGCGCTTGACCTGAACAACCCCGTCGGTGGCGTGCTTGTTGTCGTCGGTGACGACTCGATCGCGCTGCGCGTGAACGTTCAGTCCGCGCTCGATACGCTGCAGCCAGGCGATGTCGATCGGATCGTGGCGTACGCGCACGACGACGGTGCGCCCGGAATCGGGCAGTACGGACCGCTTCAGGCTATGCTGACGGCGTTCGGTGTCCATCAGACGCGGCACTGGCTCAGTGGTACCGAAGCCGCGGTCTGGGACGGTCGAGCCGGAATTGTGGAGGCGATGCTGCAGCCCGGAATGCCGGCGTTGCCGGACGATTTTGCGACCGACCTGTTCGTCGCGCTCGATCTCTACCTGCGCGCGTACGCGCGTCGACTTGTCGCGTCGACCCTGGTACCAGTGGTGTTCTGCATCGACATCGACCGCTGGCCGAAGGCGTCGGTTGAGATGCTGTCGCGGCTCGTTGGTCAGGCGGCCGGCCTGGGTGACGATGGAGCTGTCTTTTTGGCCACCGCGCAGAGTGCCGCCGGGCTGACGTCGCTCCTGTCGGTAGCCCGCAAACTCCGCTTCTCTTCCCCCGGGGTCACGCGCATTCGCGACATCGTGACGGGGCGTACCGACGATGCGACGCGCCGAAACCTGAACTGGCGTAGACTCGTACGGTTGTCGCAGTCGCGCTGCGATGGAGTCATGCACTACCTGCTCGGTGCGTCGCATTGGGAGCAGCTTTCCGACGACGAACTTGCAGAGACCGGCGCCGACGACCTTGCCTGGCGCGTCGTGGAATCGCTGGACAGCGACGTGCAGGAAATCCTGCTTGCCGTGACCTACATCGCTCCCTTCGTGGATCGACGGTTGCTACCGGAGGTATGGTCGGTCCTTGGCTTTGACGAGATTCGTGTGACATCGGTTCTTGAGCGCCTGCGAGAGTTGGCCCTCGTCGACGCTGTGAGTGGACGCGCGCGATACCCCGTTCTCCAGCGGAGACTCGAGCGCACTCTTGGACGATCGGCGCGGTCGGTCTACGCGACGGTGAGCGACCGGCTGGTCGCGTTTGTGGAGCGTGGTTCTGTTCGGTGCAGCGATTGCCTGTTGCGATTCCTAGAGCTGCACAACGACGGGCAGTCGATCCCCGACGTCTACCGTCGCAGCGTCAAGGTGTTGCTCGACCAGAGAAGCTTCCAGGACGCTCATCGACTGCTCTACGATGCGGTGCCGCCGGTGGGGTTCGCGCCGAGTGCAAGGAACAGAATGCAGACGGCTATAGCGGCGGGCCGGCTGCGACTCGCAAATCTGCAAGGGAACACGCAGGCGGCGTTGCGGGTGCGCGCATCGCTCGATGCGTCCGCGGGCGATAGTGCCGATCTGACGCTCGAACGCGCGCGACTGAGCTTCCGCGACCGTCCGTCGCGCGAGACGGTCACGCTCCTGAAACGTGCGATCGTCGAATACCAGGAGTCCGACGATACCGTTGGGCTTGCGCGGGCGAATCTGGATCTGGGTCTGGTGCTGATCGGACAGGAGGAGGTCCTTGAGGCGCGCGAATACTTCCAGATGGCGAGCAGGCTCGCGAACGACAGCGGTGACGTGCTCGAGCGAGTTCGCGCGGCTCGGCTGGTGCTGCTGTGCGACTATATACACGGCAACCTGTCGCGCGTGCTCGACCACGCGACTGCGCTCGAGCAGTTTGCAGGGAACGCGGGTATGCGCGAAGTGCAACTGTGGAGCGACCTCGCGCGAGGGCGTGTGCTCTTCGAACTCGGGCGGTACGAGGCTGCGCTGGACGCGTTTTCGATCGGGAGGGCGCGCTCGCGGGTCATCGGGAGCACCAGCGGTGAACGGGTGATGGAACGCTGGCTCGCACGCGCGCACATCTACAACGAGCATCCCAAGCGTGCGATCGCGATACTCGAGAGTCGTGGCGAAAACCCTGAGAGCCTGTTATTTGTTGCCGAGGCGCGCCATCGCCTTGGCGAGTACCGCGCCGCGATCGGGGCGCTCGATCGGGCGCGTGAACTGCTGACCCACGTGCCGGGGCAGCTCGAATCGATTTCGTGGGATACCGGTTTTGCGAGTCTTGAAGACCACGCCGTGGGCGTCGTGTCTGGGTCGCGCGTGCTCGAGCACCTGATTCGCGCGCTTCGGGGCTACCTGCTTGCAGAGAGCGGTGAGCGCGCCGAAGGGGTCCATGAGATGCACCGTCTGACGCGTGAGGCGCGGGTCAGCGACAGTGATCCTCACGTCGGCCTCTATTATTACCTGTACAGTGCTATCCTGCCCGAAAGCGGAGAGTTGAGTCTGGAAGACGGTATAACCGTGCTCGGGAAGGCCGTGCGCTTCATCCAGCAACGGACGAGCCGCATGGAACGGTACGCCGACAAGACCGATTTCCTGAGGAAGAACTACTGGAACGCGCGGCTCGTGTCGCACGCAGGCGCGCACAACCTGGTCTGAGTCAGACCGGCCGTTCTTGACACGGGCCGGATCATTTCCTACCTTGACGGTCTTGGTGGCGTAGCTCAGTCGGTAGAGCAAACGGCTCATATCCGTTCGGTCGGGGGTTCAAATCCCTCCGCCACTAACCAGGCCCGCGATCGCGGGCCTTCTTCAAGCACTCACCAAAAGTCGGTATTCTCCTTTCTCATGGTGAGGATCGATGGCTGACCGACGGCCCGGATTCTGGCATATGCTGCGCGGTCGTGGGCGTGCCGGCGGCGATGTGGTCGCCACGGACTTCGTGTCGTCGCAAGAGAGCGCAGCCGACGATCGCGTCCGGTCTCTCGGGACGTTCGGGGGTGTCTTCACGCCGAGTTTCCTGACGATTATCGGCGTCATAATGTACCTCAGGTTCAGCTGGGTCGTCGGGAATGCCGGACTGTGGCAGACGCTCGCGATCGTCGCGATCGCAAACGCGATCACGCTGATAACCTCACTGTCGGTGTCGAGCATCGCGTCAAATGAACGCATGGAGACCGGTGGTGCGTACTTCATCGTGTCCCGCGTGCTCGGGTATCAGGCCGGCGGAGGGATCGGCGTACCGCTCTATCTGAGTCAGAGTCTGTCGGTCGCTCTCTACGTCATAGGCTTTGCCGAAGCGATCGGGCCGTATACTCCGGGTGTTCCGCTGGTCATCGTTGCGCTGGTGACGATGGTGGTGCTGGCGTTGATCGGTATTGTCGGCGCCCGACTGATGGTCAGGGTGCAGTACGTGATCCTGATCCTGATCACGCTGAGTTTCGTGTCGATCGCGCTGGGCTTCAGGTTGAACACTACGAACTTCGTACCATCCTACCGTGACGGGCTCGGTTTCTGGGCTGTTTTCGCCGTTTTCTTCCCGGCGGTCACGGGCATCCTGGCGGGGGTTTCGATGTCGGGCGATCTGCGAACCCCGGCAACGAGCATCCCGAAAGGAACACTGCTCTCGGTGTTCGCGGGCTTCATCGTGTACATTCTGGTCCCGGTCATGCTCGCGTTCACTGTCGGTCGGGACGAGCTGTTCGCATCGACCGCGTTGCGCGACGCATCGCGTTGGCCGATGGTCGTGACGCTCGGCGTGATCGGAGCGACGCTGAGCTCCGCGATCGGATCGCTGATGGCCGCACCGCGAACGCTTCAGGCACTCGGGATCGACCGAATCGCGCCCGCGGTATTCGAGCGCGGTGTGGGCAGAACGCAGGAGCCGATCGTCGCGCTCGGACTGACCGTCACAATCGCAACGGCCGCGATTCTGCTCGGCAGCCTGAACGCGGTTGCCGAAGTGCTCACGATGTTCTTCCTCACCACCTACGGGGTCCTGAATCTTTCGGCCGGGATGGAGCATCTGGTCGACAGCCCGTCGTACCGGCCGGCGATTCGCGTTCCGTCGTGGGTGAGCTTCCTGGGAGCCGCCGCGTGTCTGGCGGTAATGGTGCTTATCAGTCCTGTATCGGCGATAGTCGCGGTAGTAGCAGTCGGCGCGATCTTCCTGTTCCTCTCTGTGAAGCCCTCTTCGTCTGCAAGCACGGCTGGCGGCCTGTGGGAGGGGTACTGGACCGCGCGCCTGCTATCCGTCTCCCGACGTCTTGCCGAAAGCAGGTCGGGATCGGGGAAGAACTGGAGACCCCTCGTGCAGGTCTTTGCCTCCGACGTCGACTCGCACAGGGAGCTGGTCGAAACAGCGTCGATGCTGACCCGCCGCGGCGGGGCGCTGGCGATCTACGCGATGGTATCGCGCCGTGATGGCGCGACCCCGGCGGTGCGACGCGAGCTTTCGAGGCGACTCGATGAGGTGGCGGCGGACCTGCCGCAGCAGAACATCTTCACGAACGTCGTCGAATCGCTTCTGTTCCACGAAGGGGTGGTGATCGCGTCGCAGGCGGCGGCGTTCGCGACGAGCAGCTACAACACGGTGATGCTCGGTCTACCGCGACAGACCGGCGAAGACCGCGACTACACGACGATGATGCACCGGTTGTCGGAGATCAACCGGAATGTGCTGTTGCTCAAGCGTGGCGACATTCCGTGGACCGAACGACGCGGGCCGATCATCGTGTGGTGGGGTGGTCAGGAGAACAACGTGCGGCTGATGGTGATCCTGGCGTACCTGCTGCAGCAGTCGTTCGATCCCGACGCCGAACTGCGCCTCTCCACGATCGTCACGAGCGATCCCGAAGCAGCAGAGGCGCGGCTGGCAAGGACGGTGCAGGAGCTGCGGATCCGCGCGACGACAGCCGTGGTCGTGAACACCGAAAAAAGACCGGTCCCCGAGCTCCTTGCGCGCGAGTCAAGCGGTGCCGCGCTCGTCGTGATCGGCATGGCGAAGCCCGATGAGCTGACGCTCAAGGAGTATCTGCCGCGCCTCCGGGCTACCGTGGACGGAATGGGCACCGTACTGCTCGTTCAGTCGAACATATCCGAGATCGAATACGTGTAGACCCGCGGCAGCGCCGCCTGATCAGCTCGTCTTCGGTTCCCTGCCCAGCAGCAGCCCAATGACGATCCAGATCGTCATGATCACCGAGCAGACGATCAGCATCGGCACGAGCCCGAACGCGAACACGAGCGGAACCGACATCGCGGTGAACAGGCCCCCCCCGACCAGCGGCTCGAACAGGAGCTGCTTGTAGCCGAACGCTTCGAACGCCGGTGTCTGCGACTTCGGGTCCACGATTCGCATCAGCAGCAGTCCGGTTGCGGTCACTCCGAGCGACTGGCCGAAGTCGCCGATTCCGCGCTCGAACCAGTAGTCCTTCATCATTCTGGGCGCAAGGAACACAAAACAGGCGACCGTCCATACGATTCCGGCGACGATCAGCAGGAGCAGCGGCAGCCACGCCTCTGCGATCGCACTCAATGTCAGCGATGCAAGCGCGGAAACGATCAACAGGTCGAGCGCGGCGCCCTGGAGCCGGAGGATCATCACGCGATCAAGGTCTCCCGGGAAGAAACGGCTGTGGATCTTCTGCACGATGATGCCACCGACCATTGCGAGCGGGAAGAGCGGCACGTGTCCCAGGAGCTCTGGAGCACCGAGCGGTTGGAGCAGGAGCGACTCCAGAAAGACCAGCGCGGCCAGCAGCAACGCTCCGATCCCGATCGACGCGCCGATGTACGCGAGGTGAAAGGTCATCGGCTCCATGCTCTCAACTCGAACGGTCTGCTTCGGGTCGTCCGACTGTCCATGCGGCGCGATCTCGCTTTCGGTCGTGTCGTGCTCTTCGCCGGCAGCTGCGATGTCGTTCTCCGCCTCCGCTTCGGTGCGCACCGCGCGCGTGTGCCCCCGCTTGACGCCCCAGTTGACCAGCACGATGCCGGTCAGGACGCCCATCAGGACGCCGATCGTTGCGACACCAAGCGCCAGATCCTGTCCCTGTGGCCACCCGAGCTCCGCAAACGTCTGTCCCAGCCCTGCGGCGGTACCGTGACCGCCGATGAAGCCGATTTCGATCAACGCACCGAACATCGGCTCCACACCGAAGAGCGGTACCAGAACGAGTGCGGTGATCGCGAAGCCGACGACGTATTGCCCCCACGCGATCGTGTGGCTGAATGCGACCTGCGGACCGGCCTTGCGCCAGATTTCCTTCAGGCCAGGGATGACCTTGCCCAGGAAGAGCGCTGCGAACACGACGTTGATCAGGAAGCCTGGAAGCGTCGACCAGATCGACACCGACCCACTGGTGATCAGCGGAGGTATCCCGGGGAGAAGCCGCCCAAGGACCTCTGGACCGATCAGCAGGAGAAGCAGGCCACCGATGATAGAACTTGGAATGAACGCTCGTCTGAGCGCGGGGATCCACCCGCGAAGCAATCGTCCTACTACCAACGCGAGCCCGAGCCACGCGAACGAGATCAGCTGTTCCATCGTACCCTCCTGTCCCCGGTCGACCGGTACGTGATGCGGTGATCGCGAACCGTGACGCGCAGCCCCGCCTCCATGGCGATCGCGCGCGCGCGTTCGATCTCCTCCTGCGTCGGAGCTGGTGTCGAGTCAAGGCGCGCGTCAAGGGTCCGCCCGGGACGGAACGCGGTAACGGTATACGCTTCACCCGGCTTCAGCAAGGCGGTAATCGAGCGTATATCGTCGTCGTGTACCATGCCGGGCAGATACGTCGTACGAAACTCGTAGCGCGGCGCCGCAGCGCGGACCGCCTCGATAGCGCGCTCGATATCAACCGGTGGCGAGCCGAGCTCGTGGTAGCGGCGCGGCGGCAGCTTGACGTCGAGCGCGACGTAGTCGGCACCGACCGCAGCGATACGGTCGGGCCGCGACCCGTTCGTGTCGAGCTTGACCAGAAGACCCAGGCTGCGTGCGGCGTCGGCCAGGTCGATCACGCGGTCGTGCAGGAGCGGTTCTCCGCCGCTGATTACGATCGCCGAAATCAGCCGCTGCCGAGATCGCAGGAAGACGAGTGCTTCGTCAAAACCGATGAAATCGGACGGCGCGTGGCCGGTCACCAGTTCGGGATTGTGGCAGTACGGGCATCGCAGATTGCACCCGGCGGTGAAAAAGACGGCTGCGACCTCTCCCGGGTAGTCGATGAGACTCGTCTTGCGCAGACCGAACCGGGAGACCGGCGTCACGTGGCCGCGAGGATCCCTGTGCCGAACTCAGCGCGAAGCTCGTACACGCTCCGGTATTTGGCGATCGCTGTGCCGGAGTCATCTGTGACGACTATCGTGGGCGTTGACAGGACCTGGAAACTGATCGCTTCGCGCATTCCCTCTTCCGTGTCGACGTCGTAGAGCGATGCGTTGATACCGGCCCGGTCGATCTCGGCACGCATCGGCGGACAGTTCGGGCACGCGGTGCGATAGAAGTAGTGGAACTGCGGGTGCGAGTGGGACGATCCCGGCGCACCGCCACGATCGGTGACAGACGCGCAATCTGCGTCCGGTGACGTCGGCGCGATCGCGGCCGCGTGGCCGGTCGGCCGAAACGCGACGCGATCGCCGTACTCCTGCCGCTTGCCGCGGTTCCAGTTCTTGAGGCTGCGGTAGTATCCGACGATTCGCGAGTACACCTCGGTCGGTGTCCCCTCGACGTCGTCGTACTGCCGGCGCAGCACCCCGATTCGCTCGTCGATCTCTCGCAGCCGCTCGGCGGTCGCTTCTGTTGTCCCGTTCATCGTCCCTCCCTCATCGTCTTCCAATCAGTGTGCAGCGCGCGCGAGCTCCTTGCGCTGCGCTTCGAGCAATTCGATTTCCTGTCCGATGCGGTCTCGCTCGGCGTCGGCGCAGTGCGGGCACGCTCGGTGCTCACCCGACAGATAACCGTGGACCGGACATACCGAAAACGTCGGCGACAGCGTGAAGTAGGGGAGCCGATAGTTTGTCGCGATCGTCTTCACCAGCTTCGCGCAACTGTGCCACTCCTCGATCGCCTCACCCAGGAACGCGTGAAACACCGTGCCGCCGGTATACTGGACCTGCAGCTCATCCTGCAGGTCGAGCGCGTCGAAGATGTCGTCGGTATAGTCGACCGGCAGCTGCGAGCTGTTCGTGTAGTACGGGTCGACATCGCCGCCGGTGATGATATCGGGATACGTCTCCTTGTCGTGCTTCGCGAGCCGGTAGCTTGTGCTCTCTGCCGGGGTCGCCTCCAGGTTGAAGAGGTCTCCGGTGCGCTCCTGGTAGTCGGCGAGCCGCTCTCTCATATGCGACAGAACCCGCAGCGCGAACGCTCGCCCCTTGGGATCGAGGATGTCGACCCCAAGGAAGTTTCTCAGGCACTCGTTCATGCCGACGAGCCCGATCGTCGAGAAGTGATTGTTCAGGTGCTGGAGATATCGTGCCGTGTAGGGGAACAGTCCGGCCTGAAGCAGCTTTGAGACGACTTTTCGCTTGATCGACAAGCTTTCGGCGGCCAGATCCATCAGGCGGTTCAGGCGCGCGAAGAAGTCAGCCTCGTGCGCGGCAAGGTAGCCGATCCGCGGCAGGTTGATCGTGACAACCCCGATCGATCCGGTGAACTCATCGGAGCCGAACAGCCCTCCGCCTCGCTTGCGAAGCTCGCGCTTGTCGAGCTGCAGTCGGCAGCACATCGATCGTACGTCGCCGGGGTCGAGTTCGCTGTTGACGAAGTTCTGGAAGTAGGGAGTCCCGTACTTCGCGGTCATCTCGAACAGAAGCGCGGCGTTCGGGGTGTCCCAGTCGAAGTCCGGGGTGATGTTGTACGTCGGGATCGGGTACTGGAAACCGCGACCGTCGGCGTCACCTGCGATCATCAGCTCGATGAACGCGCGGTTGATCATGTCCATCTCCGGCTTGCAGTCGCCGTAGGTGAAATCGAGCTCCTTGCCGCCGACGACCGCGGGCTTGTCCCTGAGGTCGTCGGGGACTACCCAGTCGAGCGTAATGTTCGTGAACGGCGCCTGACTGCCCCACCGACTCGGCGTGTTGACGCCGAATACGAAGCTCTGGATCGACTGCCGCGTCTCTTCCAGCGAGAGGTTGTCGGCTTTCACAAACGGGGCAAGGTAGGTATCGAAGCTGCTGAACGCCTGCGCTCCGGCCCACTCGTTCTGCATGACCCCCAGGAAGTTCACGATCTGCTGGACCAGTGTGTTCAGGTGCTTCGCCGGACGGCTCGTGATCTTGTCCGAAACTCCGCCGAGCCCTTCGGCGATGAGCTGCCGGAGGCTCCATCCGGCGCAGTAGCCGCTGAACATCGAAAGGTCGTGAATGTGAAAGTCGGCGTTGCGGTGCGCGTTCGCGACCTCCGGCGGGTAGACGTTCTTCAACCAGTAGTTGGCGGTGATCGTACCGGAGTTGTGGAGGATCAGGCCGCCGAGCGAGAAGTTCACGTTCGCGTTTTCGTTGACCCGCCAGTCGCTCTGGCTGAGATAGCCGTCCATCGTCGTGTTGATGTCGAGCAAGAGCCGTGAGGTGTCGCGGATCGATTCGCGGCGTGCGCGATAGAGGATGTACGCCTTTGCCACTTTGGTCTCGCGCGCTTCGATCAACGCCTCTTCGACCAGATCCTGGATCTCTTCGATCGCAGGAGCAGAGTTGGGGTGGCGATTGGCCATGATGCGCCGGATGCGCTGCTCCACGTCGGCGAGCAGTAGAGCGACGCGTTCGTCGACGGGGGTGTCCGCCGGCGGACCGACCGCTGCAAACGCCGCGGCTATTGCCGCGCTGATCCGTTCACGATTGTATGCCTCGGTCGTACCGTCGCGTTTGATCACGTGCCGCACGACCTGTTGGTCGTTGTCGACCCGTCCCGGTCTGGCGTTCCAGTCGATGAACTCCCTCCAGCCGAGCTGTAGATCGTGTTCGCTCACGAGACCCTCCCTTCTCGTATCCGTTCGTCGCCGCTTGCACCCGGCGCTGCCGATTCCCGGCTGCCCGGCGGATTACTCCCGCGCGAGGTTCGCCTTTTTCAGCCGCTCGATCTCCTGCACGAACTCTTCCACGTTCGTGAAATTGCGGTAGACCGACGCGAAGCGCACGTACGCGACGCGGTCGAGGTCGTAGAGCGCTTCCAGAAGCATCTCTCCGAGTTGGTGCGACGCGATTTCGTGCGTCGTCTTCGCGAGCACGGTTGCGCGATCCTCTACCCCGTTGATGATCTCTTCGATCTGGAGTTGACTGATCGGGCGCTTGCGTACAGCCTGAACGACGCCGCGCTCGAGCTTGTTCCGGTCGAACGGTTCGCGCGCTCCGGTCGTCTTGATCACCATGAGTGGTCGTTCTTCGACCCGTTCGTAGCTCGTATACCGATACCCGCACGACAGACACTCCCGACGGCGGCGGATCGCGGTCCCATCGGCGAGCGTACGCGACTCGATGACCTTATCTTCCATTTCCTGACAGTGCGGGCAGCGCATCGTACCTCTCTGACTCTACCGGTCAGGCTCTATATCTACCGTAGTAGACGGTCCCAGGGCCGTCTGTCCACTATATATCGAGCGGGGTGACGGCGCAAGCGGTTTTCGTGATCTGGCGTCGATTCGTGGCGACAGGCGATGCGGGGGAGGCCCCGCCGCAGGGAGGCCGGGGCGGGGGGGCTACACCCCGAACATTTAAAACCGCGGGGGGTAACC
>RECL01000120.1 GCA_007694025.1 Spirochaetaceae bacterium | reverse complement strand
AGTCGGGTGAGACCGCCGACGCGGTCACCGCGGACGTCGCGGAGGAGGAAGCCGCACTCGTGTTCTGAAGGGCAAAAGTGTTGACTCTGTCGCGGTGGGTCGCTCCAAACACCGAGCGTCCCGCCGCTCAGGTTGTTTGCCCGTCGGCCTCGCCATTGCTATGTTAGCGATCGTATGACCACTTCTTCCCGCCCGACGGCGACGTGCCGCTCGGTACGTGCCCGAAGGCTTGTGTTGGCCGCTGCGATCGCCGGGGTGCTCCTTGCCGCAACCGGGTGTCGCCCTGCCCGATCGTCCCGGGACTCAGCCGATGCGCCCGAGCCCGTGTTCGCGGTCGAAGCCCGACCGATACGTGCCGACGGAATCCGGGATTACGTCTCGCTGAATGGCGAGGTCGAGGCCGCGAGCAGCGTGGACGTGTTCGCGTCGGCCGGCGGACAGTTGATCGAGATCACGGCCGCAGTTGGAGATCGCGTCGCGCGGGACCAGGTAATCGCGCGGGTCGACCCGTCCAGGCCCGGGCAGGTGTTCTCCCCGAGCCCGGTAGAGGCTCCGATCGCCGGGACGATTACCCGGCTCTCCGCGCGCGCGGGCGCGCTGGTGACTCCGCAGCAGCCGATTGCGAGAATCGCGACCACCGATGAACTCCGGCTTGTCACCGCGGTCCCGGAGCGATTCATCGGCGCTCTGGCTCCCGGGCAGAACGCGATCGTCCGGTTCGACGCCTTTCCGGATCGAACGTATCGTGCACGCGTTATCCGACTCGCCCCGACACTCGATCAGCAGGCGCGCACGCTCGAAGTCACGCTCGGCTTCCTCAACCGTGATGCTCTCCTGCGGCCCGGCCTTTTCGCCCGAATCGAGCTCACGCTCTCCGAGCGCCCCGCGGCGCTGACCGTTCCCCGGACGGCCGTCGTGGTGCGCGGCGGGCAGCCGAACGTCTTCGTCGTGAATGACGATTCGCGGGCAACGCTTGTGCCCGTAGTCCTCGGGGCCGAAGCCGGCGGCAGAGTAGAACTGCGCTCCGGAGTCGCCGCCGGAGATCGCGTGGTGACCCGCGGACAGAACCTCCTCGACGACGGAGCACTCCTTCGTGTCATCGATATCGATGAGGCAGAGTAGCGCGTGCTCTCCAAGACCGTCGTCAACCGTCCGACCACCTTCTTCGTCGCGTTCGCGCTCCTTGCAGGCTTCGGCCTCTACACCGCGATTGACCTGCCGGTCGATCTCCTCCCCGAAATTCAGCCGGCGGTCCTTGTCGTTCAGACGAGCTTCGATGGCGCAGGGCCCGAGGAGGTCGAGCGATCGGTGACCCGGCTGCTCGAGGGAGTCCTCAGCAACGTCGGAAGCCTGAACCAGGTCTCATCCACCTCGTCCCGCGGATCGAGCCAGATCACGCTCGAGTTCACCTGGGGAACCAACATGGACGAGGCGACGAACGAGGTGCGCGATCGGCTCGAGCGTGTCAGAAACGTCCTCCCCGACGGCGCGGGCTCGCCGTCGATCCTGAAGTTCGACCCCTCCCTGATCCCGCTGATGCAGCTTCGGGTCACCGGAAACCGCAGCCCGGAGGAGCTGAGGGAAATAGCCGTAGACCTGATCCAGCCCCGGATCGAACAGATCGACGGGATCGCTCTGACGCAGGTTTCCGGTGGTCGCGAGCGCGTGGTTCTGGTCGAGATTCCCCAGAGCCGACTCGACGCGTACGGGCTCACGCTGAACCAGATTGCCGGCGCGTTGCGTTCGCAGAACGTCCAGGTTGGCGGGGGGAGCATCGTCGACGGCGAACGGTCGTATATCGTGCAGACGGTCGGCGAGTTTCGGTCGATCGACGATCTGGGAAACGCCGTGGTCGCGCGCCGTCTGGCCGAGCGATCGGAGGCAGGCGACGCGCCGATACCGGTTGGCGTCAGGCTGCGTGACATCGCACAGATCACCGACGGACTGCGTCCTGAACGGAGCGCCGTCTACGTCAACGGCGTTCCCGGTGTGTCGATATCGGTGCAGAAGCAGAGCGATGCGAACTCCGTGCGCGCCGCCGACAACGTCCTGGCCCAGATCGATGCAATCAACGCGATCCTGCCCGCCGGCGTCCGACTCCAGGTGCTCGTCGACACGACACAGATCATCCGTGATTCGCTCGCGACCGTATCCTCCCAGGCAATAACCGGTGCGGTCCTGGCTGTGGTCATCCTGTTCCTGTTCCTCAGGAGTCTGAAGGCAACGCTGGTGGTGGCGATCTCCATCCCGACGTCGATCATCTTCACGATTACGCTGATGTACTTCTGGGGGTTGACGCTCAACCTGATGACGCTTGCGGGACTCGCTCTGGGCGTCGGACTTCTGGTGGACAACTCGATCGTGATCCTGGAGAACATCTACCGGTACCGGGAAAAGGGAGCGAAGCTCAAGCCGGCCGCCGTGCTCGGTACGCAGGAGATGATCAACGCGATCCTGTCTGCGACGCTGACCACGATCTGTGTCTTCCTGCCCGTCGCGCTCTTCCGTGACCAGCTCGACATTGTCGGCGAGCTGTTTTCCGGGCTCGCGTTCACTGTCGTGATCTCGCTCTCCGCGTCGCTCCTGGTCGCGGTCTTCCTGGTTCCCGTGCTCGCGAGTCACTACTTTCCGCTCGCCTCGCGCACGCAGCGTCCGCTTCACGGGCTGGTCGGACGAATCGACGCCGTTATGGGGCGAGCGTTCGACGGGCTCGACTCGCTGTACAAGCGTGGCGTCGCCCGCGTCCTGCGTCGCAAGACGATCACGCTCATCGTCGTCATCGTCGCGTTCGTCGGCAGCTTCGCAATGCTTCCCAGAATCGGTTTCGAGCTCTTCCCCGCGCAGGAGCAGGATACCGTTCAGCTCACCGTGACGCTTCCGGTTGGAACCAGGCTCGATGTGACGCGCGGGGTGCTTCAGGATCTTGAGAGGATAGTCTCCCGCGAAATCGTCGGATACACGGATGTCGTCCTCAACGTCGGGGGCGGGGGTGGCTTTGGAGGCGGCGGCGCTACCCACCGCGGAAATCTGACGATCACACTGCCGCCTTTCGACCAGCGGATCGACACCGAGCTCGACATCGAGCGCAAGCTGCGGCCCTATTTCGACCGGCTCCCCGGAGCCGTCATCACGTTCGGCGGAGGCGGGTTCGGCGGAGGCGCTGCCGCGCTCGGCGGCGGTTCACCGGTCACGATCATCGTCCGAACCGAAGACATCGCCGGCGGTCGCCGCGTTGCCGAACAGATCCGCGATTTGCTCGACTCCTCTGTACCCGAAGTTGTCGACCCCCGTCTCAACATCAGCGAGGGACTCCCGCAGGTGGAGATCGTCGTTGATCGCGAGCGCGCGTACTCGTTCGGTCTGGACGTAGCAACGATCGGGCGAGAGGTGCGCGCCGCCCTCGACGGCATCTCCGCATCCCAGCTTCGGGTCGAAGGGCGCGAGCGCGATATCGTCCTGATCCTGGACCCTCGTGACCGCAGCCAGGTTCCCGATCTGGACCGGATCCACGTTGCGACGCCGCAGGGCGTTCGGATCCCGCTGTCGAACGTCGCCTCCTACGCGCGCGGAACCGGCCCCGTGTCGATCCAACGGCGCAATCAGGCTCGCCAGTTCCGGGTTGAGGCGGGCCTGGCTCCGGGTGCGCAGGCTGCCCAGATCGAGCCACAGATCCGCGCGATGATCGCCGAGCGTATCCCTCCTGAGGACGGCATGGTGATCGAGTTCGACGGCGAGTTCGAGAGCATCATCCGCTACGGCACCACCTTTGCCGGCATCATCCTGGTCGCAGTGCTTCTGGTCTTCGGCGTCATGGCGGCTCAGTTCGAGTCGTTCGTCGATCCGTTCATCATCTTCTTCAGCATTCCGTTGACGCTGATCGGTGTGATCGGGATCCACCTGATTGCGGGCGTTAATCTCAGTGTCTTCGCGGCGGTCGGTCTGGTGATGCTTGTCGGAATCGTCGTGAACAACGGGATCGTGCTGGTCGACTACACGAATCTCCTGCGCGCGCGGGGGCTCCCGATCGACCAGGCGTGCGTGGAGGCGGGGGGGAACCGGTTGCGTCCGATCCTCATGACCACGCTCACGACGGTGCTCGGACTCGTCCCGATCGCCTTCTTTGAGGGCGAGGGATCACAGCTGATCCGTCCGATCGCACTCACGGTCATCGGCGGGCTCACGGTGAGCTCGGTCCTCACGCTCTTCTTCGTGCCCGTTCTCTACGCGATCTTCAACCGCGGGTCCGAACGCCGGATCGCCCGCAGGACCGCGCGACTGGAAAGGCGGTACGAACACAACGTGGGCGAGTCGTCGCCCGACACCGGAGGATCGACGTGACGCGAACAGAGATCATCGCGAACCGCGCGCTTGAGGAGGACATCATCGAGCGGCTTCGCGAACACGGAGTGCCGCCGCTCTACACCAAGGTGCCAGCCGTACACGGCGCCGGAAGCAGCGGCGAGCGCCACGGCGACCACGTCTGGCCCGAGGAAAACGTGCTCTTTCTCTTCTACACCGACGGTGCCGTGGCCCGGACGATCGTCGACGTCGTCCGGAGCATCAAACGACAGTATCCCGACACAGGGGTCAAGCTCTACCAGTACCAGGTCGACGCCATCGTCCTGTAACGCCCCGGAGGCGAAGATGAATGCAATAAGTCGGCCCCTGGCCCTTTTGACCCTGATCGCGACGACGATCACAGCGTCCGCGGGGGTCCTTCCACGCTACATCCGTGCGGCCGAATCGGTAAATGAGACGTACCGCGCCATGCTCGTCGATGTCGAGCTCGGTTCGCTACGCTACGAGAAGAGCAGGATTGAGGCGCGCGATGAGATAGAGCTCCTGTTGGCCGAGTCGGCGTTCCTTGGCGTGCGGACCGACGCGCGCAGAGCGCTCCAGCTCTTCTACGCCGAGGTTGCGGACGCGGTGTTTGGCGCTATCATCGCCGATTTCGACATGCGCATCGCCGACTCGAATCTGGCGATTGCTCGAAGCGAGGAACGCGCCGCCGGAGAGCGGTTCCGCGCGGGCCTGGTTCCGGAGGGTGATCTCTTCGACGCGCGGATAGCGGTTCGGTCTGCGGAGATCGACCGCGATGAGCGGTCGTGGCAGCGCGACGACGCGATGGAGACGCTCTCAACGGCGACCGGTTTGCGGTTCGACGACCTCTCGGTGCCGCGCGTCCCGCCCTTCTCCGTGGCCCGCAGTATCCAGGATTGGACCGCGGCTGACCCGGCGGTCGAACGCGCGCGGGTGGCTGAGCGTATCGTCGCGCTTCGGCTCGATCGGCATCCGCGGAACGCCGCCCCGTTCGACCGGCTCACGCTGGAGACCGAGCTCGATCGGTCGCAGCTGGCCGTCGAGCGCGCGCTCAACGCGTCCGAGCGCACCCTCGAGTCGGTGCGACGGCGGTCGGTGACGCTCGCGCGGATCGTCGAGACGCGAGCCGAGCAGCTACGCTTGAGCGAAGCGGCAAGCCGAGAGGCCGACGAGCGATTCGACCGCGGACTATTGACCATATCGGCGCGCGATCAGTCGCGTACCCGGGTGATGACCGCGCAACGGAACCTGGTTGACGCGACACGCAACTTCCTGAAGGTCATCCTTGAGTACGCCGCCGCGGTCGGCACCGATCCGGAGGAACTCCTATGATCGTCCGTTCCCATCGCGCTGCCCTCAGCCTTCTGATCGCGCTGCTTCCCGTCGTTTCCGCAGTCGGGCTCAGTTGGGACGAGCTCCTGGATCAGCGCGTGTCGGAGAGCGTCGCCTACCGTCAGTCTGTCCTTGCGCGCCGGCAGTCCGAGCAGCGTTTGGCGCAGTACGATCGCTTCCACCTCCCGTACGTTTCGATCGGTACCGGTACGGCCGGCATCCGGTACGTCGGTGGAGAGGACGGCGGACTCCAGACCTTCGGTCTGCAGCCGTCGGTCTCGCTCACGAACGTCTTTGGCGCGACAGTCGGGGTCGGGCTGCCCCTCACGGTCAGACCCGATCCTCCCGATGGGCAGGATGGGTTCACCGTCGGCGACCCGACGCTCACCGTGTCGCGGCGGATCTTCGAGGAGCCGGCCGCGACTGTTCTGGGCGTTCGCGCCGCACTTCTGCGCGCGCAGGATGCGGAGGCGGCGGCTGTCGCCGACATACGAATCGTGCTCGTGTCGGAGATCTTCGACGCGCGATCGTCGGCCCGAACGCTTGAGGATGCGCGTACTCGCCTGTCCAATGCCCGCAGTGTGCAGGCGGCTTCGCGCGACGCGACGGCAGCCCGCGATCTGGAGCGATCCGTCCTCCAGCTGGAGCGTTCGGTCATCCAGGCCGAACGTGCCCTGCGCGCGCTCGATTCCCGGGTGGTCGATCACGCCGAGTCTCTGTACGCGGAAGTCGACCGCCGGTTCTCCGAGTGGCTGGCAGCGTTGCCTGCCGATACCGTGATACCCGAGACAACGCGTGGCGTCCAGGCGCAGGAACTGACGCTCGCCGCTGCGGAGGCCCGGAGCAGGCTCAGCTTTCTCCCGTACCTTCCCAACCCGACACTCAGCGCGTCGCTCACGTGGGACCGGGACGACGGCAGCGTCGACTGGAGCCTCGGACTGCAGGTGTCGGTCCCGCTACTCGACCGCGGTGAGCGCGCGCTCGCCTCGTTCGAACGGCGTGAGAGCGCCCGGATCGAGCGCCTGCGGCTGGAGCAGGCGCGCGACTCGCTCGGCCGGACGCTGACCAACGCGTGGGAGGATCTCGACCTCCTGTCTATCGATCTTCGCATCGCCGAACTCGATCTGGAGGTGCAGGAGGAGTCGGCGGCGCGGACCCGGGATCTGTACGATCGCGGCTTCGCGACCGAGCCCGCGCTCGTCTCTGCGGAACTCGGACTGTCGGCCGCGCGCCTGCAGGTGGAGCGACTCTCCGATAGCTATCGACTCGCGCAGCTTCGGATCGCCCGGTACTTCGAGTAGCCGATCCCCGGCCTGCGGCCCCACCTTCGGCGCGCCGCGCTCGTGTTCTGAGCGGCCAAAGTGTTGACTCTGTCGCGGCGGGCGGCTATTCTCCCCGTATGCAGCAATTCTG
>RECL01000414.1 GCA_007694025.1 Spirochaetaceae bacterium | reverse complement strand
GATGCCCCCCGACCCACCGCCACCACCTCCTCCTCCGGCAGACATCGGGCAACCGCCCGCACCCCCGGTAGAGCCCGCGCCGGCACCGCGGCCTCAGCCGCAACCGGCACCTCCGGCGCCCCGACCGGCCCCGGCACCACGCCCGACTCCGCAGCCGGCTCCTGAGCCGCAACCGGCGCCGCCACAGTTTGTTGCGGAGCCGCTCGTCGGGATACCCTCGACGTCGGCGGCCGACCGCGAAGCCGACCGGACGCCCGATGCACAACTCTTCGAGCTGCCCGATCAGACCGCACCGCCGCAGACCGATCTGCCAGCCTGGGTTGTTTCGGGCGAAGTGAGCGTGCGTCCGATCGACAGCCTGTCCGCCACCGAACGCCGGGGACTTGAAGAGCGCGCCGCGGCGCTTCCCGGATTCGACGCGCGGATGCGCGAGCTCGAGGCGGCGCTGCGCTCACCGGTGAGCCCCGCGTCGCAACCGGCGCCCTCCGGCGACGGTACCGCGGTATCGCGGCAGCAGCTTCCCGGCGACGCCGCGATCGACTGGATCGGTACCGGGTCGCGCACCGTTCTCCAGTCTCCGCTTCCGCAGATCGTCGCGCAGGACCTGGGCGGTCAGGTCCCGGCGTGGATCGACTACATCGTCGTGTTCGACGTCGACGCCGCCGGAACGGTCGTTCCCGGTTCCTTGATTTTCCGGCAGAACTCCGGCTACACTGCAGCCGACCAGAAGGTGCGGCAGGCGATTCAGAGGTGGCAGTTCGAGGCGGCGCCCGGGAGTCCGCGGGTGACCGCGATCGCGACGCTTCGGATCACCCGCGACCGAATCCGGTAGACGGATCGGCACGACATACACCAAGAGAGAGGCTATGACGATCAAGGCCGTCGGGTTTGATGTTGACGGAACGCTCTATCCAAACTCGGCGATGTACATCCAGTCGGCGTGGTTTGCGCTGCGTCACCTTCGGCGAGTGCACGCGTACTCGCGTGTCAGACGCGAAATGCGGCGCCAACGCCCGATCGACGACCTGCGTGTGCTTGAGCGCGAACTGCTCGCCGGCAGGCTCGGTATTCCGGAACGAGACGCGGCACGGTTCATCGATGAGGTGATCCACGACGGTTGGGAGTCGATTCTAGACCGCGTGCAACCATTTCCGGGCGTGCATGAGTGCGTGGAAGCGCTTCGGGCCGCCGGCCTTCGCGTCGGTGTGAGTTCCGACTTCCCGGTAGCCCGAAAGCTCGGACGGCTGGGGTTTGACGGACTTTTCGATTGCGCGCTGTGGAGCGAAGAGTCGGGTTACCTGAAGCCCAACCCCGAAC
This sequence comes from Spirochaetaceae bacterium, assembly GCA_007694025.1. Taxonomy (GTDB): domain Bacteria; phylum Spirochaetota; class Spirochaetia; order DSM-27196; family SLST01; genus SLST01. Next base: position 5,748 of record RECL01000414.1, on the reverse strand, counting down.
CGTTCATCGCGCTCTCAGAGTGCCTTCAGGCCGAACCGTCGCAGGTCGTCTACGTCGGCAACAGCTACGACTACGACATCGTCGGCGCGAAGAACGTCGGGATGACCGCGGTACACCTTGCGCGCCGCCCGGTCGCGGGGGGGACCGCCGACTACACGACTCGCTCCTTCGATGACCTCTGCGCATGGATCCTCGACCGAATCGGGTGATTCTGCTTCCGCTGTGGAGAGCGGGCGATTCGCCCGTTTGGATAGTCACACGCTGCAAAGTCGGGTTATAATGGAAACCACAGGCCTTCGGGGGGGGGACCATGCAATTCTCCGGTGCGGATCTCATCGTGATCGCGGTCGTTGTCGCGATCCTGCTTATCTACCGGCATCTTGACCGCAACAATCGATCGCTTGAAAAACTGAAACGGTTTGCTGACCGCGTACACGACGAGCTCGACGCGCACGTTCAGCAGAAAGTCGTCGCGATCAAGGACATGGGCATCGAGCTCGAAGTCCATCAGACCGCTGCGAAGGAAGTGCTTCGTCGCGTGCAGGCGATCGAACAGGGGTTGAACAACCGGTCCGACGACATCGAACGGATTGGCACGCGGATTGGCGAATACGACCGCGCGCTCGATGAACTGGTGAAGATGACCGAGCGCGCAGAAGAGAACATTCAGCGGATCAAAGAGGAGTCGAGTTACGTCGATTCGGTGGGTAAGCGGATCCGGCAGAGCCAGGACCGACTCACGCAGGTTGAGAAACAGCTGTCCGGGATCGCCGATCAGTTCGCAGCCGAAAACGCCGCCCGCCTGTCCGACGTCGAAGCAAACGCACTCGCGCATACGAAGTCGAGCCTCGCTGAACTGCGCGACGAGGTCTCGGGCTTCCAGGAACGAATCGACCAGTTTGGCGAGTACGTCCGTGGTGCCGAAGAGCGCGCCGAGCACGCCACCGATAGTGCGAAGGAAGAGCTCGAAGAGATCCTGCAGACCGTGATCAGCCGCGCGCAGGAAGCGACGATCCAGAGCTCGGAACAGATCACGGACCTGCGCGAGCAGCTCGACACGATGGAGAGCGATTACCACAAACGCCTGTTATCGCTCGCCGAGCGCGGAGAAGCGATGGAGACCGAGGCGCTGTCCAAACTCCGCGAACGCATCGACGAATCGGCGCAGCAGACCTCGCGCGAGCTTTCATCGCGCCTCGACTCGAACAAGCGGGCCTTCCTCGAGCACGTCCAGAGCGGGCTGACCGAGATCAAGCGCGCCGAAGAGGCGCTGATCGAGCACGAAAAGCGCATCACCGCCACGCGTGAGGAGCTCGACGCCAAGGTCGGATCGTTCCGGCAGGAGCTGTCGGCCCGGATCGACGCGGCGGCCGAAGAGGCGCAACGCGCAACGCTTGCCGGAATCGAAGGACGTCTTGCCGACTATGAGTCGCAGATGTCCTACCGCATAGAGCAGCTCGGCGACGTCGGGCACGACATAGAACAGCTCGAGGCACGGTTGCAGGACGCGATGAATCAGGTCAAGGCGAGCGTGCGCGAAGAGTTCGCCCAGTTCGTGGCCGAGTTCCGTGAGAGTCGCGACCGACAGCGCGGTTCCTTTGACAGCGAGATGAGCGAGCTGCGCGACGCGATGGGAACGCTCGAATCGGGTCTGACCGACCTCAAGAACGCCGCGTACGAGAACGTCGCGGCCAAGCTGCAGGTCTTTGAGGACGACTTCTTCTCCGATCTGCGCGAACGGCAGGTATCGATGGAGCAGCGGCTCGTTGACTGGCAGGCCGCGTTCCAGGACGAAATCGAAACGGTCGCTGCCGATGGCAAGTCCGATCGCGCCAGAATCGAAGCGGGATACTCCGAAGAACTGAAGCGGCGCCTCGAAGCGCTCCAGTCCAACGCGTACGGAACCTACGAAAAGATTGAAGAGAGCGTCGTCGAGTTCCAGCGCGGCATCGAGCTAAGAGTGTCCGACTCGCGTGAACTGATCGCGGTGCTCGAGCGACAGATCGAGGAAGAGATCCAGCAGCTGAGTACCGACGCCAAGAGCGGGCTTCGCGCCAGGTTCGCCGAGCACCGCGAACAGATGGCGACCGAACTCAAGCAGCTCGACCGTACCGTCCGGGCACAGCTCGAAGAGCTCGAAAAGAGCTTCGTGACCCGGCGCACCGAGCTCGAGGCCGAGCTTGCGACCGGACGCGACGACGCGCGCGCCTGGAAGGCTCAGGTCGACCAGCTGCTGTCGGCGACGATCGCGGACGTCAACCAGCAGATCGCCGACGCGCGCGTCGCGGTCGGGGAGACGATCAGCGAGCTTCGCGAGCAGTTCGCAAGCGACCGCGACGACGCGATCGCCGATCAGCGCGTCGAGCAGGAGCGTGCGCGACGCGACCTTGACGACCTGTCCGACCAGGTCGTGCGGATCACCGACGACATCCGCAGCCGAAGCGCGGAGGCTCTCAGCGAGTTCGGAGAGCGTTATTCGGCGCTGCGAACCGACACCGAGCGGCAGGTAAAGTCGATGAGCTCGGACGTCGACGCGCGGATCAAGGAGTTCCGTTCGGTAGTCCAGGACAGCCGCGAGCAGTTCGCGGCCAGTCAGGAAAAACTCATGGCGAAGCTCAACGACGAAGCGAACTCTCTTGGCTCGAATCTCCAGGAGATCGACCGGCGCCAACGCTCGTTCATCGACCAGACGCGCATCTTTGAGCGTGCAGACTCGCTGAAGGAGGAGCTCTCCAGAGAGATCGGATCGCTGAAGGAAGACCTTGCGCGCGTCGACGAACAGCGCAAGGACGTCCGGGAAATAGAGGCTCAGTTCACGCGGCTTCGCAAATCGGCCGACGACGTGAACGAAAAGATGACCCGCTTCGTCGCTGAAAAGCGACGGATCGACGCGCTCGAAGACGACTACAAGAAGCTGCTGTCGATGAGCCAGGCGGTCGAACTGAAACTCGACCATGTGACGTCGAGCAACGACTCGCTCCAGCAGGTCCAGGCCGCGCTGCGCGGGTTAGAAGAGCTTCAGAAGGACGTGGAGGGCCGTTTCCAGCGGCTGGAGAAGAAACGGTCGATCCTCGACCTGACGACCGATGGCGTCGACAAGAGCTTCCAGATGCTTCAAGAGATCGAATCGAGGCTTTCCGACGTGTCCGCGCAGATAGACGCGGTACCCGGCCAGGTGGAAGAGTTGTCCGGGCGTATCGCCACGCTCGCTGCGAACCGGCGCGACGCCGACGCCGCGGTCAAGCAGCTTGCGCTGCTCGACCAGACGCTCGAACAGATCGAGGAGCGCATGGAGAATCTGAACCAGGCGCGCGAATGGCTCGCACGGACAGAGACGCGACTCGAAGAGGTGCAGCGCGAAGCCGAAGAGCAGGTGAAACTGCTCGGTGCGATCCTCAAGCAGGAGGGCAAGTCACCGAAGGGACGCGACAGCGCGCCGCCGGTCAACACGCGCGACACCGTGATCAAGCTTGCGCGCCAGAGCTGGAACGTCGACGAAATCGCGCGCGCGACAAGCCTTTCGCGCGGAGAGGTCGAACTGATCCTCGAGCTGTCGGCCAAATAGGCCGACGCGGCCAAATAGGCCGACGCGGCCAAGTAGGCCGACGCGGCCAAAGAGGCCGGGCTAGAACGAGCCGCCGGGCAGGCCGAGCGACAGGCTGAGCCCGAAGGTCGGCTTCGCCGGACCGCCGGTGAACAGCGCCGCGGGGTTCGTGAACTCGCCGTCTTCCGGGCCAAAGGTGAACCGCGACGACAGCGACAGGGAGAAGCGATCGAAGAAGCGGTACGAGATCGTCGGCGATGCGATTCCCGACAGATCGGTGAGGTTGACCAGAGCGAACGCGGTAAGCGACAGCCTGTCTATCAGCAGGTTGGACAGCGACGCCGTCGCCGCGGCGTAGTGGCGGCCGAAGTTTGACAGATCCGCGAACGACAGCGCAGGATCGGTGGTCGGAGCGAACAGGAGCGCGGATGCGGCCGTAAGGAGTCCTTCGTCGCGCGCGTACCCTTCGCCGTTGTGGAAGTACTGAGCCGCGATCAGTAACGACAGATCGTTTTCGAAGCTCTTCATGTAGCGAGCGCCGGCGGTAGCGAGCGCGAAGAGCCGGTCGTCTACACGGTAGGTCTCAAGCGCAGCGGGCTGATCGGTCACCCGGCGGACGAATACCCGATCCGATCCCCACAGCAATACGCCCTCCGCGAACAGATCGACGTCGCGAACGCTCATGCTCGCAAGCCCGATCAGCCGCGGCGCGAGCGACCGCTGGTAGTACACGGCTATCGAGTACTCGCCACTACCCGACGCAAACTCGATCCGTGGTGCGACCGCGACGTCGGCGATGCCGGCGCCGCTATTCGTGATCAGGTAGAGGTACGCGGTGTTGCCGACCCCGAACGGGTAGACGGTGCGCAGCGACAACGGACCCTCACGGTCGGCGGTCGGGTCTTCGGCGTCGACCGCGGTGAGGTTGAGCACGTCGGCAGGGCTGAAGAAGTACCCGGTCCCCCAGCGGATCGTGTGCTTTCCGTAGCGGAAGAAGAGCCGGTCCTGCCACGCGTAGTCGACGAACAGCTCGCGAATAGCGAGCTCGAGCCCCGGCGCGGTCCCGGTCGGGTCGTCTGCCGGCTGAAGCAGGTCGTCGATATCGACATCCTCAAAACCCGGAATGCCCCCGAGCAGATCGTCCAGGTCGAGTCCGGCCAGGTCGATCTGGCCGTCGGTGGTCAACGCGAACCCGAACCGGCCAAAGACGCGAAACCGGGCATCGGGTCGCGCGTCGAAGAAGAGCCCGGCGTCCAACCGCGGTGAGAACGAATCAGAGGTCGGCTCGCGCGGATCGAAATCGGAGGTCCAGACCGTGTCCCAGTTCCAGTCGGCAACCAGCGATCCACCGATCCGTCCGCCCCACCGGACACCTTCGCGGCGCAGAAGATCATCCTGCGGCGCATCGGCCATCGAATCCTCATCGACGTCGTCGATCATGTCGGGATCGCCGAACAGCGACTCCCAGTCGTTGGCCCTGCCACCGTCGGCGGCCTCATCGCCAGTCTCTCCTGACACTGCAAACGGGTCCGCAAAGAAGTCGTCGTCTTCGGTCGCAACAACGCCGACCGCAACGGCCAGCAGCAGCGCGGTAACAGCGACGCGCATGCGGATCGGCCCGGGTGTGCGATGCCGTCTCAATTGCTGACCCGTTCCAGGTACGACTTCGTGAACACCGAGTCGGGTATCGCGCGGATGGTCGCGTCGCTCATCGTCAGCTGCGTCCGTTGCCCCTGGTTGAGCTCATCGATTATCAGGATCTGCTGCGGCAACAGCCGGTCTCCGACCCTGGTGTACCGCGGAAAGAGACTCGTGCGCATCAGACGCCCGCTGACGCTGTAGTCTTCCTGTTTCAGAACGATCGTCTGATCGCGTCGGACCCAGATTCGCAACCGGTCGTATGCGACGTCGGTGGTTCTCGCCTGGAGGTCGAGAATATACACGTCAAAGCTACCGAGCCGACCCTCCTCCCACGCCACCACGTCGTAGTTCGCGCTCAGGTTTCTCTGCGAAAGGTCGGCATTCTGCGCGTCGGAACCCTGGATGTTGTCCCGAATCGTCGTGCGCTCGAAGCGACGGCTATCGGGGTCGTAGAACCACACGTTGTCGTCGATCTGCAGGTACCCCTGTCCACGCTGGACATCGGGCTGCAGGATCAGGATCAGGAACTGATTGGTCCGGTCGCGCCGGAAGAGCCGGGCCTG
>RECL01000175.1 GCA_007694025.1 Spirochaetaceae bacterium | reverse complement strand
CGGTGCGCGATGAGGAGACCGCGTGCACGCGCTCACCGCGCAGGTAGAAGACGTTGCTCGCGACGATGAGCCCGGTGAACCGGTCCCACGCACGGATGCCGAAGTTGACGCCGGTCGGCGCGTCGTCCATGAAGACGACGTTGTTGTAGACGTACCCGCTGCGGAACCCGGAATTCCCGCGATGCCCCCAGACATGGATCGCGCCGGTGTCGCCCTTGCGGCCGTCGTTCACGCTGATGTTGTAGCGGATGTGATTCCCGGACATCTCGGCGGCGTCGTCGAACTGCGCGAACAGATACCCTGGCCCCGCGTTGTTGTGCGAGTAGCAGAACTGGATCACGCACTCGGTCGTGCCGCCGTCGATATCGAAGCCGCCGCCGTCGCCGGCGCGCGTTCGGTTCTCAAACGACTCGGAAAACTGAATCACGACGCGATGCGAGTCCCACGTCCAGATTCCAACGGGGCCCGCGGAGTTCGTGTTGTTCGCTCCGTTGTGGTGCGCGACGCTGTATTCGACCAGCCCATTCTGCGTACCGCCGACGACGATGCCGCTCCCCGACGGGCCGTGCCATCCCGCTGTTCCCGGATTCTCGTACGCGCGGACGTGGCGGATCACGACGTCGCGGATGAAGCCGTGAGAGGGGCTGTCGCGACCGGTGGAGATACCGTCGCGGCCGGCTCCGGTCACGTCGACGCGTTCGATCCGCAGGTGGTCGAGCGGGCTGCGCCCGCCGTTCCAGACGATGATTCCGTGCGAGTCACCGGCTGCGGCTACCACGTTGAGATCGCGGATCTGGAGTCCAAGCTGCGAACGACCGTCGGGCGGCGCCCACGCGAGGATCGCCGACTTCCCGTTCGGCGCGACCAACGTCGCCCTGCCCTGCCCGTACGACCCGACCACGAGCGGGCGCTCCGGGCTACCGAACGACCGGTCGAGCTGCAGGTAGAGGTCGCCAGAGAAGCGCCTGCCGCCCTCGAACAGGATCCGGTCACCCGGGCGGAAGCCCGGTGTCCACGCGTGCGCCTGGACGCGCTCGATCGTGCGCCACGCGGTCGCCTCGCTCGTTCCGGCGGCGGAGTCGTTGCCGGTCGCGCTCACGTAGAACGTCGAGGCGGCCAGCGGCGACACGATCGCCAGGAGCGCAAGACCGAGCGCGGCGCAGACGACCGTCGCGTTCGGGGTCGGGTGTGGTGGTCGCGGTAGTGGAGTTCTCATCGCAATCGAGTGTAGCGCGCGACGCCCGCGAAGTCACCCGCGCGGTCGCGAAGTCACCCGCACGGTCGCGAAGTCATGCGCGACAGCGCGCGGCGAACACGCTATACTCGCGGAAAAAAGAACTGGAGACTCCATGCCCGCTCGCAAACCAAACATCGTGATCATGTACGCCGACGACCTGGGATTCGGCGACGTCGGCTGCTACGGCGGCACCGCGATACCAACCCCGAACATCGACCGGCTCGCCGCGGCCGGGCTTCGCTTCACGAACGGATACGCGACCGCCGCGACGTGTACGCCGTCGCGTTACAGCCTGCTCACCGGCGACTACCCGTGGCGCAACCCGCAGGCCGCGATCCTCCCCGGAGACGCCCCGCTGATCATCGACACGAAGCGCGCGACGCTCCCGTCGCTGCTGCGCAACGCGGGGTACGCGACCGGCGTCGTCGGCAAGTGGCACCTGGGGATTGGCGACGGGGATACCGACTGGAACAAACCTATCCGCAATACGCCGAACGACATCGGCTTCGACTACTCGTACATCATGGGCGCGACGAACGATCGCGTGCCGTGCGTCTACGTTGAGAACCGAGACGTCGTCGGGCTCGACCCCGCAGACCCGATCGAGGTGACGTACGACCACGACAAGGCGTTCCCCGGCGAGCCGACCGGCCGCGACAACCCCGAACTGCTGAAGATGCGCTACAGCCACGGCCACGACTGCAGCATCGTCAACGGCGTGAGCCGGATCGGCTACATGCGCGGCGGAAAGTCGGCGCTCTGGATCGACGAAGAGATGGGCGATGTGTTCGCGGCGAAGGCAGTCGAGTTTGTTGAGCAGCACGCCGACGAGCCGTTCTTCCTCTACTACGCGTTCCACCAGCCTCACGTGCCGCGCCTCCCCCACCCTCGCTTCGTCGGCGCGACGCAACTCGGGCCGCGTGGCGACGTGATCGTGGAGATGGACTGGTGCGTCGGACAGATGCTCAACGCGCTCGACCGGCTCGGCCTTACCGATGACACGATCGTCGTGTTCACGAGCGATAACGGACCGGTCCTGGACGACGGATACGAGGACGGCGCGGCCGAGCTCGTCGGTGATCACACTCCCGCAGGGCCCCTCCGCGGTGGCAAGTACAGCCGCTACGACGGCGGCACGCGTCTGCCGTTTATCCTGCGCTACCCGCGCGGCGCGCGCACCGGCGAATCGGACGCGCTTGTCAGTCAGCTCGACTTCACCGCGTCGTTCGCGGCGCTCACCGGTGCAGCAATGCCCGACAACGCCGCGGTCGACAGCGTGAACACGATCGACGCGCTGTTCGGTACATCGAAGACCGGGCGCGAAGAGCTCGTGACCGAGGGCACGCAGGCAAGGACGCTGCTTCGTAGCGGTCGGTGGGCGTTTCTGCCGGCGATCGACGGGCCGCGCTACAGCGGAACCACGGGCAATGAGACCGGACTCAGCCACTGGGATCAGCTCTACGACCTTTCGGCCGACGTCGGCCAGCGTCGAAACGTCGCTTCCGACCACCCGGAGGTCGTCGCGACGCTGCGCGCGCGACTGCAGGCGCTGCAGCGAGCTCCCCGCACCCGGTAGCGGCGGGCAGGATCAACGCCGGAGTGCGGGGGCGCACGATCGGCCGGCGCTCTTAGTTCCAGCCGCCGGGCGACGAGATTGCTGTTGCGCGCTGCCGCGCATCCGTCGACAATAGAAGTGCGGCGCCCCGCGCCGCAGGAGGAGCCGTGTCCGGTACTCACCTTCTTTCCAGCGCCGATCCGCATCGGGTTTCGTGGGACCAGATCGACCTCAAGCCGGTACTGCAGCTCAAGGTGGGCGTCACGCGTCAGACGCATACGCTCGAACGGATCGAAACCGGAACCCGACAACGCTTGGAGTACGCAAACGAACTGGTCCGCCTTGGCGGATCGTGGGAAGACGTCGGATCGATGGCAAGCAAGCTATCACTTCGGCTGACGAACATTGCCGAAGAGTCGATCCGGATCACACGTCTGATGTTCCCGGCGGAGGCGGGTATATCGAGCTACGTCGCGGGCTTTCATCACGGCGACGTCTGCTTCTTCCGTAACGGCTATCAGGGGTGGTCGACCGCGCGCAGCTACCGCCCGAAGGACAAGCCGCTGCGACCGTGGCTGCAGCTCGTCAGCCTTGCGTCGAGCAACCTGGCGAATCTGCCGTCGAACGTGCCCGGCGTGTTCAGCAGCGAGATGTACACGATCATCACGAACCGGGCGAGCGACGACGCATTCCTGATCGGCCAGTGCCCACCCTTCGACCACTTCTTCTACATCCAACTCAACCTGCACAGCAAGGCCGATCGCAAGAGCTACTTCGAGCTCACGTACGACTTCGGCCGGAAGATGATCATGCCGGGAGAGACGATCGAACTCAGCGGTATTCTGATCGAGCGCGGTGCGACGCACCAGCTGCTCCACCGATACTTCAAGGAGATCGCCGATACCGCCGAGCCGCGGCTGCCCGAGCGCAACGTCCAGGGATGGTGCAGCTGGTACTACTACTATACGAAGATCAGCCCGCAGATCATTCGGGACAACATCGACGCGCTCAAGAGGGCGCGCGATGACCACGGCGCGAAGATCGACTTCGTCCAGATCGACGACGGGTACCAGCGCGCGGTCGGCGACTGGCTGAAGCTTCAGCCACACTTTGACGGGTCGATGCGCAGGCTCTCCGACGAGATCCGCGCAGCGGGTTTCTCTCCGGGGCTCTGGATCGCACCGTTCGTTGCAGCCGCCAAGAGCGATCTCCTGACGGTTCATCCCGAGTACGCGTTACGCGATGAGAACGGGAAGCGCATCGTCGCGGGGTTCAACTTCTTCTGGCCTGGACGCTACTACTACGGACTCGATATCACGAACCCGCGATTCGAAGAGTATCTGCGCCGCGTGATCAAGACCGTGGTCGGCGACTGGGGCTTCCCCTACCTGAAGTGCGACTTCCTCTTCGGTGGGTGCCTGCGCGGCGGAACGCACCACGCGCTCCACCTGTCGCGCACCGAGGTCCTCAAGCGGGGGATGCAGATCATCCGCGAGGTCGCGGAGGCCAACACCGACGAGGAGGTCTTCCTGGTCGGGTGCGGAATGCCGCTCATCGCGGGGATCGGCACCGTCGACGCGATGCGCATCGGCCCCGACACCGGAGGCTACTGGATCGAGCGCAAGGGTAAACTGCTTCGCACCGGCGCGATGGTGGGCGTGCGCAACAGCGTGCGTAACAGCGTCGTTCGCGGCGGCATGCACCGCGCACTGTGGCTGAACGACCCCGACTGCCTGATGCTTCGAACCGAAGGCACGTCGCTCTCCGCGCATCAGCGACGTACGCAGATCAACGCGATCGCGCTCACCGGAGGGCTTCTCCTCTACTCCGACGACTTTTCGGCTCTCGATGAGGAGCTGATCCGAGAGATCGGGCTGATCCAACGCATCACCGACGAGTGCTTCAACGGGCGGCTGATCCCGCTCGATATGATGGCACGCGAACTCCCGTCGGTGATCTACAACACGTCGGGATATCTGGGCGTGTTCAACATGCACCGCAAGAAGACGTCCATCGTCGTGGAGGCCGATTACCTGCTCGCGCAGGCGCAGGAGGTCGCCCGTATCTGGGGAACTGCAGTTCCCGCCGCTCGACGCTACCGCGAAGTGTGGACCGGGCAGACGTTGGACCTGTCCAAAGGCGACGTCAGCGTCGGCCCGCTTGAATCGTACCAGTCGCTCCTCTTCGAGCCGGTGGAGTAGCCGGCGGTGGACTACCTCCTGGCGCACGACCTGGGCACGACCGGAAACAAGGCGGTCCTGTTCACGACCGATGGGTCGCCGGTAGCCCGGGAGTTCTGTCCCTACCCGACGGCGTACCCCGCACCCGGATTCGCCGAACAGTCTGCGCACAACTGGTGGAACGCGGTGGTCACCGCCGGGCAGCGCCTGATCGATCGGTCGGGGATAGACGCGGGGCGAATCGCGGTCGTATCGTTCAGCGGCCAGATGATGGGGTGCCTTCCGGTCGGGGGCGATGGAGAGCCGCTACGCGATTCGATCATCTGGGCCGATCTGCGCGCAACCGACCAGGCGGCCGAACTCGCGCGAACCATACCGCCTGAGGTCGCGTATCGCATCACCGGCCATCGGATCAGCGCGTCGTACGGTCTGCCGAAGCTCATGTGGGTGAGAGACCACGAGCCGGATCTGTTCAGGAAGACCGCGATGGTGCTCAACGCCAAGGAGTACGCAGTGTGGCTGCTCGCCGGCGTGATGGTAACCGACTACTCGGATGCCGGAGGAACCGGTGCGTTCGATCTGCGCGGCTTGCGTTGGTCGCCGGAACTTCTCGACGCAGCGGGAATCGCCCGATCGATCTTCCCCGAAGCCGTTCCGTCGACGACGGTCGTCGGCGCCGTTACCGATACTGCGTCGCGACAAACCGGGCTTCGCTCGGGAACCCCCGTCGTGATCGGCGGCGGCGACGGCGCGTGCGCGACGATCGGAGCGGGCGCTGTCCGCGACGGAGACGCGTATAACGTGATTGGATCGTCGGGCTGGATCGCGACTGCGTCGCGCGATCCGATGCTCGACCCCGGGCAGCGGACCTTCACGTGGGTCCACCCCGACCCGTCGCTCTACATCCCGTGCGGCACGATCCAGGCCGCGGGTCTTTCGTACGCGTGGCTCGCCGACACGGTATCCGATTCGGCGTACGAGACGCTCAACCGCCTTGCGATGGACAGCGAACCCGGTGCGCGCGCGCTCGTTTTTCTGCCTCACCTGCTCGGCGAACGCAGCCCCGGATGGAACGCGAGCGCGCGCGGCGCATTCATCGGTCTCAGCGCGCGCCACGGGATCGGCGATCTGGCTCGGGCGGTTCTGGAGGGGGTCGCACACGCGTTCCGGTCGGTCCTGGACGTCTTCGACGAACGCAGCGACATCGGGCACCTGACGCTGATCGGCGGCGCCGCGCGCAACGACGCATGGGCACAGATCCTGGCCGACGTCTACGAGCGCGAGATCCGGATCCCAAAAGCCGTGGAGGACGCGACGAGCGTCGGAGCGATCGCGTGCGGCGGCGTCGGGGTCGGGACGTTCACCGACTTCGGCTGCGTGGATCGGATGCTCACCGCTGAGCGTACGATACGCCCCGACGCGACAACGGCCGCGATCCACCGAAAGATGCACGGCATCTACCGCGACGCCGACGACGCGCTCGCGTCGACCTACGACCGGCTCGCTTCGCTTTACGGCTGAGCGCAGCTGGTATACAATCGGGCTCTACAGGAAATAATCGCCGCCTCGATCGACGCGACAGCGGCCCCCGGGTCGCCCCCGGGCTCACGGAGGGAGACTGTGCACACAATCATCGAAAAGCGCCAACTGTCCGAGCAGGTCTACCTGATGCGGATCACCGCGCCGCTCATCGCAGAGGCACGGTCACCGGGGCAGTTCATCATCCTGCAGGTAGATACCGACTACGGCGAGCGGATCCCGCTGACGATCGCGAATGCGGATGCGGAGGCGGGGTGGATTACGATCATTTTCCAGGCGGTCGGAGGCACGACGATGCGACTCGCTCAGCTGCAGCAGGGCGAAGCGGTCGCGGCGGTGCTCGGCCCGCTCGGCAACCCGACGCACATCGAGAACTTCGGGCACGCGGTCTGCGTCGGAGGTGGTATCGGCGCTGCGCCGCTCTACCCGATCGCGCAGGCGCTCAAGAACGCGGGCAATCGGCTGTCGGTCATCATCGGCGCACGGTCGAAGGAACTCGTGATCCTGGAAGACGAGTTCACCCGGATCGCCGACGACCTTGTCATCGTAACCGACGACGGCTCGT
>RECL01000196.1 GCA_007694025.1 Spirochaetaceae bacterium | reverse complement strand
GGTCGCGAGGTCGGCCACAGCGCGGCTGAGTACCTGTGGTCGATCTGCCGAGGCATCGACCCCGGTCTCTACGGCCAGGGCCAATCGCATTCGATCAGCGGCGAACGCACCTTCGAGCGCGACACGACCGACCGCGACGCGCTCGACACGACGCTCGCCGAGATCGCCGAGTCGTGCGTGCATCGGCTCATCGACGAGGGTGGCAGCTCCCGAACGGTTACAGCCAAGATCAGACTCAGCGACTTCACCACGAACACGCTCCGGTCTACGATCGACCACGACGTAGCGACTACCACCGAACTGTTGACGACGGCGCGCGAACTCGTCTACCGCAAATGGGACGGCCGAACGCCGATTCGTCTCATCGGTTGCGGGCTTGCGAACGTGTCGCCCCGGGCGACGGCGGTACAGAGCGATCTTTTCGACCCTGCACTCGAACGCCGCCGGCGGGTGGAGGAAGTCGTGCACCGCCTCGCCGGCGAAGGGAAGCCGGTCACCACGGCGCGTCTGATCCGTCCCGGCCCGCCGACCGACCCTGAAGCGAAGTCGCATCGCGGCAGCGCCTAGAGTCCGGCCAGCAACTCCCGGGCGGTAGCGAGTCGTCGATTCTCAGCCGCCGAGCGCGCAGGGATCCGCTCAAGGATCGCGATCATGTCGCTCAGCAGCGTTCGCGCTTCCTGCCGGTCGTCAACCGCAGGAATCGACACGGTTCCTTCAAAGTGCCAGCCACGCTCGAGTTCGTCCCTCGCCGACTGGTAGCGCGACGCCTTGCGCTCCTGCTCGCGGGTACGGCGCGCAGCGTTCCAGTTGCGTTTGATCAGGTGTCCGGCGAGCCGGATGTAGAAGTCGTGCTCGATGTCTTCGGTGATCCCGGCGGCGCGTTCGGCTTCGTGGAGCGCGACCGAACGCCGGCCGAGCCCGACGGCATAGTCTACGTTTCCGAAGCTGATCCCACCAGGCACATCCGAGTAGAGCCGGCCAAGGACGTAGTAGCTCGGCGCATGCGTCGGATCGGCCGCGATCGTCGCGCGTAGCAGATCACGCATCGGGGCCGCCTTGAACAGCGAACTGAGAATACCGCGCGTCTGACCCCACTTCCCGATATTCGCGCTCTGCCAGTAGTAGCCGAGGTGGTTTGACGGATCCTCCTCGACGGCACGGATTCCGTACCGTTCGCCCTCTTCGAACCTTGCGAGGATCTGATCACGCGCAGCCGACTGATCTTCGAGCCGTTCGCCAAGCGCGAGCGCAACGCGCGACAGGCGCCATAGCACCTCGGCGCGTTCGGCGCCGGTCCGGGCGGTCGGCAGAAGGCCCTGAAGCGTCGCGTACGCCTCATCGATCAGGTCGTCTTCGTAGGCGTCATCCGCCCGGGCGACCGCTTGTTCGTCAAGCGAGAAAACCGTGGCCGCAATCGCAAGAAGAGACAGAAAAAGAAGCATTCGGCTACGCATGGAACCTCCGCAACCGATAGTAGGCGTCCGCCGAACGTATTGTCAACTCACCGAGTTACCTATACGCTCGGTGCGATGCTCTCGTACCTGCTACCGGTCTTCTACGCTGTCCTGCAGCTGATGCTTCTGATGCTCGTCGGGTTCCTCGCGCGGCGGTCGCGACTGTGGGGAACCGACTTCTTCCGCAGCCTCAGCGGCTTCGTCGTGAAGATCGCGCTTCCGCTCTACTTCGTTGTTCGGGTCGGACGCGCCGATCTTTCGGCAATCGCCGAAGTCATCGTGATGCCGGTACTCGCGCTCGCGGTGATCGGGCTCGGTCTGATTCTGAGCCTGGGCGTTTTTTCGCTGACGCGTTACGCCGGGAGCGATCGGCGTGCAGGCATCGCGCTATCGACGTTCGGCAACGCGGCCTACATTCCGCTGACGCTCGCCGCGGTGCTTCCGGCGTCGGTGCCGGCTATCGCTGCGCGCTACGGGGACGAGCTACCGACGGTGATGATCGCGGCGTTCGTCTTCGGCTTCAGCCCGCTCCTCTGGTCGGTCGGCAGATACGTCATGTCGCGACGCCACGACGACGCGAGCCGCATCGATCTGCGTCACCTGGTTTCTCCTCCGCTTGTCGGAACGCTGATAGGACTGGTGATCGCACTGTCGGGATTGCAGCCGATCGTCGCGAATCCCCTGCTGCCGTTCTATCACGTCTTTGATGCGTTCGACCGACTCGGGACGCTCACGCTTCCGCTCGCGCTCATATGCATGGGAGCGCTGATCGGGGGTTTGAGGGTCTCGCGATCGGCTCTATCGCACTACCTGGGGATGGCGACGCTGGTGTCGACGGTTCGCTACGTGCTGATCCCCGGAGCCTTCTTCGCGCTGCTGCGATTCGGCGCGCTCACGGCGTTCGGCCCGGTCGCGCTCTACGTGCTGTTCCTGGAGATGCATACGCCGCCGGCGACAAATCTGGCGCTGATGGCCAACGAGTCGGGGGTCAACACCGAGCACGCGGCGGTCACACTGCTGATCACGCACGTACTCTATCTGATGCTGATGCCGTTCTACCTGGGGGCGTTCCTCTGGTTGACTGGTTCGGCCTGATCGTCGACCGTCAGGTCGCGCGCAAGCGCAGCTACGTGCCGCGCGGTCAGTTCGACCACCTTCCCAAGCAGTACGTCGTCGGCGTCGGTGAACGGCCGCGTCGTATGCGAGTCGATGTCGAGTTCGCCGACCAGGTTGCTACCTTCGTAGATCGGAAGAACCACCTCCGACTTCGTGCTCAGGCTGCACGCAAGGTAGTTCGCCTCTGCCATCACGTCCTGGACGACGAACGGCTTCCCCGTCGCAGCGGCCTGCCCGCAGATACCGCGCCCGTACGGTATACGGATATGATCGGTCGGTGCGCCTTCGAAGGGTCCGAGGACGAGCAGCCGTTGTGCGGGGAGCGCGATGTAGTACCCCACCCAGTCGTAGTGCGCGACTTCAGCGCGCAGCAGGGCGCACACTCGCGCAAGCGCGGTACCGGGATCCGCCCGTTCGTCGCCGCATATCCGCGAGACCGACGCAATGATCCTGTCAACATTGTCCATGCACCACCACCGCCACTATACTCTCTGCAATCACCGGATTTTCAGGAGACCAAATGGTACGGGCAAACGCGAACTACGGCAAGCTGAAAGCCTCTTATCTGTTCGTCGAGATCGGCCGACGCGTGTCCGCGTTCCAGAGTGAGCATCCCGACAGGCAGGTGATCAAGCTCGGCATCGGGGACGTCACGCGCTCCCTGCCCAAGGTGGTCGTCGATGCGTTTCACGCCGGAGTTGACGAACAGGCCGACGACGCGACATTCCGAGGCTACGGCCCCGAACAGGGGTACCCCTTCCTGCGAGAGGCGATCGCGGCGACCGACTACGCGTCACGGGGATGCCCGATCACGGCGGATGAGGTCTTCGTCAGCGACGGTGCGAAGTGCGACACCGGCAACTTCCAGGAGCTGTTCGCTGCCGACCTGTCGATCGCGCTGCCCGACCCGGTCTACCCGGTCTACGTCGACACGAACGTGATGGCGGGGCGAACCGGCGCCTGGAACAACGGACGCTACGGCGGTCTGACGTACCTGGAAGCGAACCCGGGCAACGGCTTCGTGCCCCCGCCTCCGTCGCACGCGGTCGACCTGGTCTATCTCTGCTATCCGAACAATCCAACCGGCGCGGTCGCGACCAGAGAGCAGCTCGGCGAGTGGGTCGCGTACGCGAAGGAGCGCGGCGCTCTGATCCTGTTCGACGCGGCCTACGAAGCGTATATCCGCGACGACTCGATCCCGCACTCGATCTACGAGATCGACGGCGCGGCCGACGTCGCCGTGGAGTTCCGCAGTCTCTCCAAGACGGCCGGCTTCACCGGCACGCGGTGCGCGTTCACGGTTGTTCCGCAGCGGATCACGGTGGCCGACGACACCGGCGCCCGACATCGGCTCTGGGACCTCTGGAACCGTCGCCAGTCGACCAAGTTCAACGGCGTGTCGTACCCGGTTCAACGCGCCGCCGCGGCGGTGTTCACCGACGCCGGACAGCAGGCGGTCAGGACGATGTCCGATTACTACCTGGCAAACGCTGCGAAGATCAGAGCCACAATGCAGCGGCTCGGCTACGACTGCGTTGGTGGCGACAACAGCCCGTACGTCTGGGTCAGGACCGGATCGGACAGTTGGGCGTTCTTCGACGACGTGCTCCACCGCGCCGCGGTCGTGATCACCCCGGGCGCGGGGTTCGGCACGATGGGCGAAGGGTACGTGCGAATCTCCGCGTTCAACCACGCGGACAAGGTGGAAGAAGCGCTCGAACGGATCAAGGCCGCGCTCAGCTGACGCAGCCCGGGGGCCACGCGCAGCGGTGCGACGGTCGCACTCATTCCTCGCCAATCCTTACCGGATCGACCGCACCCGCGAGATCGGCGACCGTGACAGCCAACCGCTCGAACTCTTCCTCTACCGTCGTCGCGTAGTGACGGCAGTTCGGTTCATTCGCCATCTTCGCCGACGCCTCAAGAAGCGCCGCGGCGTTGCCCAGTCTCATAGCCTCCAGGCTCCACGCCCCCCCTTTGATCGCGTGAGCGGCGGCGCGGATCGCGTCGAAGTCACCAGAATCGGTGAGTTCGCACAGCGCGCGTATCTGCTCACGCTGTTTGATCGCAAAGTCGGACAATACTCTCATCACGACGTCACGCTGCCCCATGAAGCGGTCAACAGCGGCTTCCAGGTGAAGAACCGGTGCGTCAGCAGACGAGATTGGGCGTCCGAGCGCCTCTTCAGGAACCCCGAATCCAGGATCGCCGTAGATCGCGTCGACCCGATCAGCCTTCTCAGCCGCATCAGAGCCCGGCAGATCGTCGGCCACCCATCGGTCGATGAGCGCGACGATCTCCTCCTTACGGAACGGCTTGGTCAGAAAGTCGGTCATGCCCGCGCGAAGGCACCGCTCCCGTTCTCCACGGACCGCGTTTGCGGTCACTGCGACGATCGGCTTCAGGAAACCGCGCTTGCGAAGCTCCTCGGTCGCCTCGTAGCCGTTCATCTCGGGCATCTGCACGTCCATGAACACCAGGTCGATCGGGCCGCTGTGCACCGCGGCGACCGCCTGCCTCCCGTCGGCGGCGAGCACCACCTCGTGCCCCAGCTTGGTCAGAATCGTTCGGAACAACTGCTGGTTTACCGGATGGTCTTCGGCGACCAGGATCCGCGCCGATGCAGGAGCCACCTCTTCTACCGGCTCCGCGTCGTCGTCAAGTTCGTCGGCCGGCTGCAGCTCCATGTCGGACGACAGAGCTGCCTCGAGTTCTGCGAGCAGCGCGCGTCTACTGAGCGGCTTACTCAGGTAGCCGTTGAACCAGCGCAGACGCTTCATCTTCGCTTCGCCCGCCGTCAGACCGTTCGGGCTGAGCAGAATCAGAGCCGTATGCGAAACGGTCGCGTCGGCGTTGATCTCGCTCGCGAGCTGCCAGCCATCCATCCCCGGCAACTCCAGGTCGATGAGCGCAAGGTCAAACGGCTGCGTGGCTACCGCGTCGCGAAGCAGCGCGAGCCCGTCCTGACCCGACCGTGCCCGCGTTACCGTGGCGCCGGTCGACGTCACGTACGACTCGATGACGCGGCTTGCGGTGTCGTTGTCATCGATCAGCAGGATTCGGCGACCGCACAGATCGGGCACATCGGAGGACCCCGCAGAAACTGTCTCGAACGGAATCTCGAACCAGAAGATGCTTCCCTCGCCCTCCACGCTCGAGACGCCGATCGTCCCGTTCATCATCTCCACCAGGCTTCTGCTGATCGACAAGCCCAGGCCGGTGCCGCCGAATCGTCGGGTTGTCGACGAATCGACCTGCCGGAACGCGGTGAACAGGCTCGCTATCTTCTCCTGCGGAATGCCGATGCCCGTATCGCGTACGTCGACTCGTACCGTCCGGTCGGGCGCGTCCGCGACCGTCACGCTGATCTCGATCTCTCCGCGTTCGGTGAACTTCACAGCGTTGTTCACCAGGTTCACGATGATCTGCCTCAGCCGGCCCGGATCGCCGTTGACAGTCCGCGGAAGCCCGGGCGATAGCGCCACGATCACCTCGAGCCCCTTCCGGTGAGCCTGGACGCTGACCATATCGACCGACTCCTGGACCAGGCCGACCAGATCGAACTCGATGATCTCGAGCGACAGCTTGCCTGCCTCGATCTTCGAGAAGTCGAGGATGTCGTTTATCAGGTAGAGGAGTACCTCCGCCGACGTTCGCACCTGTTCTGCGTACTCGCGCTGCTCCTCGTCGAGCCCCGTTTCGAGTAACAGATCGTTCATACCGGTGATCGTGTGGATCGGAGTGCGAATCTCGTGGCTCATGTTCGCAAGAAATGCAGACTTCGTCTCGGTCGCGCGTTCAGCCGCTTCCTTCGCGCGCTTGAGCCTCAGTTCCGTGTGCTTCTGGAGCGTCACGTCGCGCGCGTTGACGACCATCAGCGTGGCATCCCCATGGCGGCCGATCACTGAGACATCGAGCTGCCACAGCGACGCCCGCGACCGGTCGGCGGACCGCACGAGCCAGCTGTACCGCTCCCCAGATTCGCGCAGCCTGGCCAGACGATCCCTGCTCGCGCCGTGATCAGAGACGTGTATGAGGTCCCATAGCGACTGGGGGGGAGCTGCGTCGGCTGCAGTGCGGTAGAGGTCGCGAAACGCCGGGTTCATCTCCAGGATCGAACCGTCGTCGCCTATCAGCGCCATACCGATCGTCGAAGAGCGGAATACGGACTCGAAGAGGCTCGCGTTCATCAGAAGCTCGTCTTGAGAATCTCCCGGGCCTTGTTCAGAAGCGACTCGGGTTTCAGCGGTTTGATCAGGTAGCTCTTGACGCCGTGATTGAGCGCCTTGACGACGGTCTCGCGCTGGGAGAGAGCCGACAGGATGATCACCGGTCGCATCGGACCGTCGCCGGATAGCCGTTCGAGCACCTGAAAGCCGTCCATCTCCGGCATCATCAGATCCAGGAGCACCAGATCAAAGTCGTCGACCATGCCGGAGTCGACAAACCGCTTGCCATTCTCGAACTCGGTGATCTGAAAGCCCGTCTCTGAGAGAATCGCCTTGACCATTTCGCGGATCACGAAGTCGTCGTCGACCACGGCAACCTTGACCGCATCGCCCCCGGTCGCCAGATCGTAGTCCTGCACTCGCTCGCTGTGGAAACGGGTCTCGATCGTTTCCTCCCGGCCACTCTTCGGCGCCGAGGTTTGAAGGAACTCCTGCTGCACAGTCCGGCTCTCACGGTCGATGAAGCTGCCCGCCCTTCGGCCGAGCAGCCCGTCCATCGCGTGTTCGAGCGTCCCGACGACTTCAACGCCGGTGTAGTTGTCGCGGTCGTCCAGAAACTGGCGCACATAGTCGCAGGCGGTGAGGATCTTGACGTGGTTGGGCTTGGCCCGGGTCGTCGACATGATCGTAGAGAAAAGCGCCCCGAGCTTGATTGACTCCTCAGGGCCCACGTCGATGCTCGACATGATCACCAGGACCTTCGGGTTCTTCAGCTCGTACAGGTCGATCAGTTCGGTGAGCTTGAAACGCAGCAGCTCTATCTTTTCCTTGTTGAGACCCTGCGCGATCTCAATGAACATGATCTCGTCGTTGACGTGCGCGTCGATGATCGATGGAGTGTTGTCGATCTCCAGTTCGACGCCGAGGATCGATGATATCGCGTCGACGAGCGCATCCATCCGGATCGGCTTGGTGAAGAACTTCTTCACGTTGTACGGCGCGACCTGCAGAAGCTTGTCCTTCTCCACCTTCGCCGACGCCATGATGACGGGAATGGCCGCTGCGTTCGGGTCTGCCTTCTTCTGCTGGAGCACTTCTATCGACGACATCCGACTCAGGTAGTAGTCCATAATCACCAGATCGGGAATCTCTCTGCGCAGCTTCGACGCGCCGTCGAGCCCGTTCACGCCCAGAATGACCTCGAACCCGAACTCGGAGAGCTTGCTCTTGAGAAAGTCGCGGAAGAGATTCGATTCGTCGATTACGAGTATCTTCTTCAAGAACGTACTCCGTCGCTCCAGTTATAGTCGACCAGTCGGCATTCAGCAAGACTGTTCTCTTTGCGGAACGCTCTGTTTACTCGATCGCCCTTGCACGGTAGAGTCTGCGCATGAAACGCGCGCTTACGGTGCTGGTCTTTGTTGGAGTCGTGGTTGCGCTCGGCGCACAACCGTCGCAGTGGGAGTTTGGCTTCGGGCCGCGCATCATCGGTGCCACGGTAGCCCCCCGCTACACGCTGCAGGTGCCGACCGCGGACGGCGTGGAAACGTCGATCACGGGGCTGCTCAGCGGAGCCTATCAGGCGTCGGGCTACTACCGTGCGCCCGACGGAAGCTACGCGCTGCCGGCCGACGTTCTGGCAAACACGGGTATAATCAGCTACAACCGGGCCGACTTCACGTGGGAACTCGGAGTCCTCCAGGGAATCGTCCCGCGGGGCGATGTACTCGCCGACGCCGCGTCGGTGTTCCTCTTTTACCGCGGACACTACCAGTATCCGTTCGCGGATGACGATGCACTCTTCTTTCAGAGCAACCTGCCGGAGACCGCGGGGAGCCTGCGAGGATCGTTCGTTTCGGGGGTCGCCTACAACCGTGTCACGCAGAATCGAACCACGCGGGTTCGTGACGGTGTCCAGGCTGAGGTCTCGATCGAATGGGGGCCGTCCTTCCTTCACAACCAGATCGTCGGCACGGCAGACTACGGGCGCTGGAACGCGCGTGCCGCCGGGTTCCTGCCGCTCTACGAACTCGCGCCGCTTGAAGACCGGAATCGGCTATCGGTGTACGCGGCGGGGTTCGCGGCGGTCGACTGGGCAACCGGTCCCGCCATTCCCGAGACGATTCGCGCGTCGATCGGCGGGCGTCAGGTACGCTCGGCGACCGGCGGATCGGTGCGAGGCTACGGTGGCGGACGCTTCGACGCAACGTTCAAGTCGGTCGCCAACGCCGAGCTTCGCGTGGGGCTACCGGCGATCGTCCTGCCCGCGATCGTGCCCGGCCTGGTGATCTACACGGACGCGGGCTACTACGCCGACGGCGCCGCGCTCTCGCCGGTCCCGGAGGAGAACGATGGGTTTCTGCTGTCAAGCGGAGTCGGCGCGTCGATCGACCTTTTCGACGCCGCCGTGCTGGTGTTCTATACCAGCTACCTCTGGACCGAACCCGGGAACACCGGCGAGCGCTGGGTACCATTCGCGGTCGGCTTCGGATTTCACTTCTGATGCACCTGCCCGGACCCTTCGCGATCGGCACGCCCGAGACCAACGGTGTTCGAAGCGCATTCGAGTCGATGATCCTTTCGGCATCGGGATGGCGCGCGGTATTTGCCGCCGACGGTGACGAGCAGAGCCGGACGCAGGCGGTATCGGGAGAACTCCTGGTCATCGTCGCGCTTGCCGCGCGCTGCTACGCAGAGAGCCTGCCTACTGAGTCGATCGGCACGCCGGTTGTCGCCGTCGGGTGCGATACGCGCCCGACCGGTCCGCTCATCGTTGGCGCTGCGGTCCGCGCGCTCGCATCGATGTCGGTCAGCGCGCGACTGTGCGGTGTCTGCGCATCGCCTGAGATCATGGCGTACGCGGCGTCGAGCGCGGAAATCGCCGGCTTCTTCTACGTCACAGCAAGCCACAACCCGATCGGCCACAACGGACTCAAGATGGGAGGTGAAGACGGTGGTGTCTACGATCAGACGCGCATCGCCGCGATGATCGCTCGTCTGACCGAACTTGTCGACGATCCGGTGATGCTCGACTGGGCGTCCGATGCGCTTCGCGCCGGCCCGGGCGACGCAGAGCGACTCATCTACGACGCGCATGGCCGGGCCAAGCGTGCCGCGATCGAAGAGTATACCCGGTCGGCGCGCGAGACCGCGGTCGGGCCCGGCCCGCGCGCGTCCGACGCGTTCGCCGCGTTGACGCATGCGCTGCGCTCGGTCACAGCCGGCGTTGTAGTCGACATGAACGGTAGCGCCCGCGCGTCTTCGATCGACGTGGATTTTCTGCGTAGCTGCGGCCTGCGGGTGCACGCGTTCAACGATACACCGGGCCTGATCGCTCACCAGATCGTCCCTGAGGGCGCCGGTCTCGAACCGTGCCGGAGTGAGCTCACGCGAATCGCCGGCGTCCACGACGGCTACGAGATCGGCTACACTCCCGACAACGACGGAGACCGCGGCAACCTGGTCGTGTACGACGCAGTGGCACGCGAGGCGGTGGCAATCGACGCGCAGACGGTGTTCGCGCTCGTGTGCGTCGCCGAACTGAGCTGGCTCGTCACCACCGGCGCGCTGCCGGTACCCGGGAGCGACGATCGCGTGCGTGCGGCGATTGTCGCAAACGGACCGACCTCGCTGCGCATCGACCGGATCGCCGACGCGTTCGGCGTGGAGGTTCACCGCGCCGAGGTCGGCGAAGCCAACGTCGTAAACCGGGCGCGCGAGCTACGCAGCCGCGGAGCTCTTGTGCGGATCCTTGGCGAAGGATCCAACGGTGGCAACATCACGCACCCGGCGGCGGTCAGGGATCCGCTCCAGACCGTGCTCAGCGCGCTGAAACTCCTGCACGGGAGTGCGACCGACTCGACCCCCGCGCCGGCAACCGTCTGGTTCAGCGCGATCGGAGCGACCATCCCTGACCCGTTGTCTCTGTCGGGGATCATCCGGTCGATGCCGAGGTTCACAACAACGAGTTCCTTCGAAAGCCGCGCGATCATGTCGATCGGTAACGCATCGCACGCGCGACTGAAGCGGACGTTCGAGGCGGCTCTGCCGGCCGAGTTCGCTTTGCTGCGTCCACGACTTCACGACGAGCTCGGCGTGGAGACCTATGCGATCACCAACTACGAAGGAACGCGCGAACGACCCGGACCCGGCCACCGAACCGGCGATGAGACCGGCGGACTGAAAGTGACGCTGCTCGACTCGCACGATTCGGCGCGCGGCTTCCTCTGGATGCGCGGCAGCGGAACCGAACCGGTGTTCAGGATAATGGTCGACGTCGAAGGCGACCGTCCCGCGTTGGAGGAGTACCTGCTTGACCGACTGCGCGCGATGGTAACCGCAGCTGCGTCGTAGGCGCGCTCACTCCTTCATAGATACCCGGCCGCCCGACCTCCCGATGATGCCGTCGCGTTCGAGTCCTTCGAGCGCCGGGGCAAATCGTGAGTCGGTCGGACCGATCGCACGCTCAAGCGATTCGACCGACATCGTGCCGTGACCGACGAGCGCGGCGACGATCTGGCCCCGCACCTGACGCACCGATCCCGCGAACGACCGCTGGCGCGTATAGTGCCGGCTGTTGCGATTCGGGTTGGTGACGCCGGCCGATAGCAGGCTGCCGTAGTCCATCAGCGCATAGTACCAGCGCCTTGGATCGTCGCGATCGATGGTGTACTCGATGATGCCACGAACGTCGTGGTCGTGCACGTTCGACGCGGTCGGGAAGAAGTGATAGAGAATCGCGCGACGGATGTTCGTCTCGAGCACGACGACCGGCTTCCTGAATGCGAACGCGGCAATGGCCGCCGCGGTGTACTCCCCTACCCCGGGAAGCGTCTGCAGCGCTTGAGGCGATTCGGGCACCCTGCAGTCGTACCAGTCGCGAAGCGCGACGGCGGCGTCGCGCAGGTACTTCCCGCGGCGGTTGTACCCGAGCCCCTGCCACAGGTCGAGCACGCTCTGAAGATCGGCGTCCGCGAGCGACCGCACATCGGGAAAACGATCGACGAACCGGTCGTACTTCGGGATGACACGCGCCACCTGCGTCTGCTGGAGCATGAACTCCGACACCAGTATCCGGTACGCGTCATCGGTATGCCGCCACGGCATCGCAGCGTCGCGGCCGCGGGCTCCTTCGTAGACGACCGACCGAAACCACGAAATGCATCGGTCGTCGAGGCTCACGATACCCGTCGTCGCCTTCGACCGGCCGGGGCCGTACAGCTCGAACATGCCGATGATCGCAGCTGGATCGATCGCGCGCGGGCCACCGTCGATGACGAGCGTCGCCGCGTCGAATCCTTCGGCGCGCCCGGAGGCATACGTCGCGTCGGGCAGACCGATCACTCGCATCCCGGCTTCGCGCGCTCCGCGGACCCCGTAGAGCGAGTCATCGAACACCAGGCAGCTCTGCTGATCGACACCGAGGCGTCTGGCTGCCTCGGCAAAAAGATCGGGAGCCGGTTTGGGGCGATCGACGTCGTCTGCAGCGACTGTCGCGGTGAAGAAGCATTCGATCCCGGCATCCGCAAGAACGGCTTCCATCACGTCGCGCCGTGAGTTCGTCGCGACAGCGAGCGGATAGCCGGCGACGTAGAGGTAGCGCAGGAGCGCGACAACGCGGGGGAACGCCCGCGTGCGACCGCGCGCGTAGTCAAGGTAGAGACGGTCCTTCTCCGCTACAAACTCATCGACGGTGGTGCGCAGCCCGTACCGTTCGCGAAGAAGGTCGACGAATGCGGGACCGCCAAGGCCGACCGCATCGTGCCAGTCAGTCTGCGAAAGCTGTATCCCCTTCGCGCGTAGAAACTCTTCATCTACGACCCGGTAGAGGGGTTCACTGTCGACAAGCGTACCGTCAAGGTCGAACACCACGGCTTCGACCGCGGGATGATCGGCGACGCTCAGACCGTGGTCGCTCCATGGTCGTCGCGGCGCTTACGAGCCTTCTCAGCCGACCGGCTGATCCGGTTCCATACCCCAGCGAGTCCCATCGCCTTTCGCACCGCGACGATCGTCTCGCGCGCCTGTTCGCGCATCTTGAGCGTCCCGTCGTAGAGCACTTCGTCCACAAAGCCCGTTCTGCTTTCGAACTGCGCCCGTCGCTCGCGAAGCGGCTCAAGGAAGCCGTTGATCGCGGCGGCAAGCTTCTCTTTGACCTCGACGTCGCCGACCCGGCCGGTCCGGTACCGCTCCTTCAGATCTTCCACCTCAGCCCGGTTCGGGTTGAACACGTCGTGGTAGACGAAGACTGGGTTGCCCTCGACGGTTCCGGGGATATCTGCACGCACGCGTTTGGGGTCGGTATACATGCCGTTGACCTTCTTCTCCACCGTGCGCGCGTCGTCGCTGAGCATGATCGCGTTTCCCAGGCTCTTGCTCATCTTCCCGTTTCCGTCGGTACCGACGAGCGTCGGAACGTTGCCGATCATCACATCGGGCACGGGGAAAACCTCGTCGTAGTAGGAGTTGAAGCGACGAGCGAGTTCCCGCGTGAGCTCTACGTGTGCCTCGTTGTCCTTTCCGACCGGAACCAGGTGCGCGCGAGGCAGGAGGATATCGGCCGACTGGAGCACCGGATACCCGAGCAGCCCGAATGGCATTTCAGACAGCTCTGCGTCGCGCGCCATGTCCTTGAGGCTTGGCAGCCGCTGGAGACGCGGCACGGTGACGAGCATCTCAAGCAGAAGGTTCAGCTCGTAGGTCTCGACTACCGCGCTCTGGAGGTAGATCACGCTTTTTGCGGGGTCGATTCCGCACGCGAGCGAGTCGTAAACCATCTGCCGCGCGTTTTCGCTGATCGCCTCCACATGCTCCTTCTGCGGCTTTGTGGTGAGCATATGCAGATCAGCCACCAGGAAGTAGCACTCGTACTCGTCCTGGAGCCGAACACGGTTCTCCAGCGACCCGACGTAGTGCCCCAGATGGAGTCTGCCGGTCGGTCGATCACCCGTCAGTATCCGCTTTCTGTCGCTCACCCAACTGCTCCTCATGCATTTCGGATCGGCCCATCAGCACGCCGACGAACTCGAATCCGGGAATATTCTCGAACACTATCTTCAAAGCGACAGTCAGCGGAACCGCAAGGAAGAGTCCCATCACTCCCCACAGCCATCCCCACAGGAGCAGCGAAAAGAGGATCACGACGGGGCTGATCTTCAAGCTGTCGCCCTGCATCTTCGGGTCGATCACGTTGCCCAGGATCAGCTGAATCGCCAGCATCGAAGCCGCCGCGCCAACGATCGGGTTCAGGTCGGGGAAGAACTGGATCACCGCGAATGCAACACTGATGATCCCGATCGTGATCGATCCGATCGACGGGATGAAGTTGAACAGGAAGCTCAACACCCCCCACAGAAACGCAAAGTCGACGCCGATCAGACCGAACGAAAGCCAGACGAGCAACCCGGTCACGGTGCTGATGATCAGCTTGACGGTCAGATAGCGTCCAATCTGCGCGTTCGTGTGCCCGACGATCCGCCAGATCTTTTCGGTCCGCGGTCCCTGCAGCGCGTCCATGACCTTCGGCCGCAGATACGGCTTCTCAAGCAGGATGAACAGCAGAAAAATCACAACCATCGTGAGCCCGCCGAGGATCGACAGAAACCCGCTCGACAGCGTCACGACGAACGTCCCGATCTGCCTGGTCACCTGAAGATCGGTCATCAACGACGGAGGCAGCTCGAACTCTTCGCTCACAAGGCGATAGAGGTCCATCATCCGCTGGAGGTAGAACGGGAACGTCCTGACCAGACTCTGGATAGTCGCGTACAGGATGAACGCGGCAAACGTACCGACGCCCAGAAGCAACAAGATGACAAGGAGAATCGCGATCAGGCGCGGAACCCGCAACCGATGAAGGAAGTCGACCAGCGGGCTCAGCACGAAGCTCAACAGCAGCGCCACCACCAGCGGCTGCAGGATACCCGCCGCGAGCTGAAACACCGCGCCGAGCGCGATGATCACGAGCACGAGCAACAGACCCGCGCTTGTTCGACTATGATCCTGACTCGATTCGGAGAACATGCGACTCTCTACGCGTGAATCGCCCAGCCTTCGACAGCGCGCGCAGCCTCCATGACCGCCTCCGACAGCGTCGGGTGCGCGTGGATCATCGTCGCGAGGTCTTCGGGCAGCAGTTCGCTGCGCTTGCCGAGCAAGAGCTCATGGATCAGTTCGGTCGCGTCGTGACCGACGACGTGTGCAGCGATAAATTCGTGCGTCTCCTTGTCGTAGAGAATCTTGACAAGCCCATCCGGGTGGCCGATCGCGACCGACTTCCCGGCGCCACGGTACGGGAAGACAGCTTTCGCGAATGAGAGCTTGCGCTCGGCGGCCTGCTCCTCGGTCGGGCCAAAGCTCGCGATCTGCGGTTCGGTGTAGATCGCAGCGGGAATCAGATCGGGGTCGACTTTTTTCTCAGGGCTGTGCCCAGCCATTCGTTCGACCGCGATCTCGCCCTCCTTGGAAGCAACGTGCGCGAGCGCGGGCGTTGCGACGACGTCTCCGATCGCGTAGATACTCTCTACGTCGGTCTGGTAGTAGTCTCCGACCTTGATGAAACCCTTCTCGGTCTTGACGCCGACCGCGTCGAGCCCGAGATCCTCGGTGTTCGCTGCACGACCGATGCTGACGAGCAGCATCTGCGCTTCGAGTTTCTGCTTGCCGCCCGTACCGTCGGCGCTGCTTACTTCCAGCGTAACGCCGCCCTTCGCCTTCGTGAGCTTTTCTGCCTTGGTGCCCGTCATGATATGGACCCCACGCCGCTTGATGTCTTTTTCGAGCACCGATACGACTTCAGGATCGCTCAGCGGAAGAATCCGGTCGAGCATCTCCACGACTGTCACCTCGACGCCGAACGCGCTCATCACGTGCGCGAACTCCATCCCGATGTAGCCTCCACCAAGGATAATGAGCGTCTTGGGCAACTGTTCCAGGTAGAGCGCACCGGTCGACGAAAGCACCTGTTTCTCATCGAACTCGAAACCAGGGATCTCGCGCGGACGACTGCCGGACGCGATCAGGATGAACTTTCCGGTGATCTTCTTCTTGCCGTCGATCGACACCTCGTGCGCAGACGTCAGCTTCGCGGTTCCTTCGATGTAGTCGATCTTGTTCTTCTTGATCAACGCGCTCACGCCTTTGCTCAGCCGGTCGGCCGCCTGTCGGCTCTTCTTGAACACGTGCGCGTAGTCGAAGCCAGACTCGTCGAGCTTGATCCCGAGGTCTTCAAGATCCTTGCGGCTCGAGTAGATCGCCGCCTGATGAATCAGCGCCTTGCTCGGGATGCACCCGACGTTGAGACACACGCCGCCCGGCTTCTCCTTCTCCACGATCGCCGCTTTCATGCCCAGCTGCTGCGCACGGATCGCCGCGACGTATCCGCCAGGCCCTGAACCGATGACTACCAGGTCATAGTTATGCTGTGCCATACTCCCCTCAGAAGAGAACCCGAACCGGGTTCTCGATGATCTGCTTCAGCTCGAACAGGAACCGCCCGCCGGCTGCACCGTCGATAACGCGATGATCGCACGACAGCGTCATCTTCATGACCTGCGCGACGTCGATTTCATCCTGATCGTTGACAACGACGCTCTTTGCGATCGAACCGACCGCAAGAATAGCCGCGCCGGGCGGGTTGATGATCGCGGTGAACTCCTCGATGCCGAAGCTCCCGAGGTTGCTGATCGTAAACGTCGCGCCTGTGTACTCTTCGGGTGAGAGTTTACCATCGCCCGCCTTCTTGATCAGCACCTTAAGCTCGTCGTCGATCGCGACGACCCCCTTGTTGCCGCAGTTGCGGACGATAGGCGTGATCAAGCCGTTGCCAAGATCGACCGCGAGCCCGATATCGATCGAACCGTACTGCATGATGTGGTCGCCCTGCCAGCCTGCGTTCACATCGGGATGCCTCTTGAGCGCCTCCGCGACGAACTTCATCAGGAACGCGTTGAATCCCGCCTTGTCGGCAAGCTCCTTGTTGAGCTGCGTGCGCGCGGCCATCGCGCCGTCCATCTTGACGCTGCTCTTCAGGTAGTAGTGCGGCGCGCTGAACTTGCTTTCAGCCAGGCGCCGGGCGATCACCGCGCGCTTGCCGCTGACGGGGATCTTCTGGTCCTCACCGGCCGCCACGGTTCGTGGCGCCGACGACGCCGCTGTGCCTGCCGATCGTGGAGAGAACGACTCGACATCGGCCTTGACGACCCGTCCGCCGGGCCCCGACCCCGACACCTGAGCGATGTCGATCCCGCGGTCGGCGGCGATCTTGCGCGCGAGGGGAGACGACTTGACCGGTCCGCCCGAAGACACGTCGTGCCCGGACTGACCGGCCTCACGGTCGTCGGCGGATTTGCCGGCACCGGCCTCCTTGGCCTCCGGGGCTGCGGCCGTCTCTTCGGCTTCAGACCCATCGGCGGAGGAGCTCCCCTCGGCCTTCGCCTCTTCGACGATCGACGATACGTCCTCACCCTTGTCGCCGAGGATGGCGATCGTCTGTCCAACGGAGGAACTAGACCCTTCGCCCCGGATGATCTTCAGCAGCACGCCTTCCTGGGTCGCCTCGTAGTCCATCGTGGCCTTGTCGGTTTCGACTTCGCACAGGACGTCGCCGGAAGAGACGCTATCGCCTTCCTTCTTCCGCCACGCCACGATCGTGCCCTCTTCCATCGTCGGAGAGAGCGCTGTCATCAGGACCTTCTCTGCCATTGGTTACTCCATGTAGAGGACGCGCTTGGACGCGTCGATGATCTTTTCGACACTCGGCTGCACCGCGAGCTCCATCCGGTGATTGTACGGCATCGGAACGTCTTCGCTGCAGACGAGTTCCACCTGTGCGTCCAGGACGTCGAAGCAGTTGCGGCTGATCAGCCACGCGACGTGGCTGCCGACGCTCGCCATCGGCCAGCTCTCATCGACGACGACGGCACGGTTGGTCTTGCGAACCGACGCGTAGATCGCCTCTTCATCGAGCGGTCGCAGCGACCTCAGGTCGATCACCTCCGCGCTCACTCCCATCGATTCGAGCTCGGAGGCTGCTTCGAGCACCATCCGAAGCGGTTTCGAGTACGTGATCAGCGTGATGTCGGAGCCCTCGCGCTTCACGTCGGCCTTGCCGAGCGGAATCGTGTACTCCTCGTCGGGTACCTCGCCGGTCCACGCGTACGCCATTTCGCTTTCGATCAGCACAACCGGGTTATCGTCGCGGATCGCGCTCTTGAGGATTCCCTTCGCGTCGTAGGGGGTCGCGTACGACGCGACCTTGAGGCCAGGAATGTGGACGAACAGACTCTGTAACGCCTGCGAGTGCTGCGACGACAGATACTCGGCCGGACCGTTCGGGCCACGGAAGACGATCGGCACGTTCAGCTGTCCGCCAGACATGTGGCGCATCTTGGCCGCGTTGTTGATAACCTGGTCGAGCGCGAGGAGCGCAAAGTTGAAGGTCATCCACTCGACGACGGGACGCAGCCCAACGGTCGCAGCGCCCACCGCGAGGCCGGTGAACCCGAGCTCGGCGATTGGCGTGTCGAGCACACGCGGAGCACCGTACTTGTCGAGCAGCCCGCGGCTGACCTTGTACGCGCCGTTGTACTCTCCCACTTCCTCGCCGAGCAGGAACACTCGTTCGTCGCGGGCCATCTCTTCATCGAGCGCCTGGTTCAGCGCGTCACGGATGCTTATCTCTGCCATTTCCGGCTCCTTAGGCGTAGATGTCTTCGTACATCGTATCGACGGGTGGCTCGTCGCTGTTCTCCGCGAACTCGATCGATTCGTTGACCACTTTCTTCACATCGTCGTCGATCTTCTTGTACTCGTCGTCGTTGATCATCTTCGCGTCGATCATCATCGCCTTGAGCACCAGGATCGGATCCTGCTGCTGGAACTGTTCGAGCTGTTCGCGCGTGCGGTACTTCGCCGGATCGCTCATCGAGTGGCCCTTGTACCGGTAGGTCTTGATGTCGATAAGGATCGGCGTCTCGTCGGCCTGAGCCTGCTCGCGAGCCTTCTTGATCCCGTCGTGCACGGCGATCACGTTCATGCCGTCGATCGTCATGCCAGGCATATCGAATCCGGTCGCCTTGATCTCGAAGTCCTCGACCGACGACACGCGGTGGACCGCGGTTCCCATCCCAAACTGGTTGTTCTCAACGATGTAGATCGCCGGCAGTTTCCAGACCGCCGCCAGGTTGAGCGACTCGTGGAACGCACCCTGGTGAATCGCCCCGTCTCCGAAGAAACAGAGCGTGACTCCGGTCTTTTTTTCGCCCATGACCTTCTTCCAGTACATTTGCGCGAACGCAGTGCCGGTGGCCATCGGGATCTGCGCGCCGACGATGCCGTTCCCGCCAAGGAAGTGCTTCTCAGCGTCGAACATGTGCATCGATCCACCCTTTCCACGCGAGCACCCGGTGATTTTGCCGTAGAGCTCGGCCATGATCGCGTTCGGCTCCATTCCGACGGCAAGCGCGTGTCCGTGATCGCGGTACGCGGTCAGCACGTAGTCGTGCTTCAGGTCGAGCGCGCTGATCGCGCCGACGGCTACCGCTTCCTGACCGTTGTAGAGGTGGCAAAAGCCGCCGATCTTGCGCAGCCCGTACATCTGGGCCGCCTTCTCTTCGAACCGCCGAATCAGCGTCATCTGGCGGAGAAGCTCGACAAGAAATTCCTTCTTGTGGTCGCCGACTCCATCCACGGTGAACACGTCGACTTTGGTTTCACGCTTGGCCATACTCGTCTCCCAAGTTGACTTCGTGGCGCTCGCCTGACGCCGGTTTCACGTACCGTACGTAGTCGAGCGCAGTTTCCAGCACGACGAGGCTCCCCTCATCGCTGTTCATCTTCCAGAACGTCGACAGGTGCGCTCCGAGCGACTCGAGCACGAGCGCTTTGACCGCGGGGTTGTCCAGAACGCTCATGGCTCCGCGCGCGCAGAGTATCTCGTCCATGCTGCGGCTCTGGACCATCCACTCTACGCGCGGATTGGCAGCCAGCTGGGTCGCCTTCTCAAAGGCGGGCGACGTGACCGCGTAGATAGCTCCCAGCCGCCCCTTCAGGACGGTCGGCGTCATCCATCGCATGTGCGGCTGTCCATCAGGGTCGGACGTCGCGAGTATTGCGATCTTCGAGCTCTCGACCAGGCGCTCGAGAGTCCCAAGAATCGATCTGGAGTCCATCTCTCCTCCTCTATGCTTGCCTGCCGCGCGGTCGGTTGCGACCTGGAGCTCTCGAGTAGCCCGTCGCGACGATTCGGCGCTCGATTTCGTCTAATGTACTGATTCGATCTCCATTTGCAAGCAGCGATGCGGCTTTCCACGGTCACAGGATGCGTATTAATATGCGGTATCGCTATGCACGAAAAAAGTTCTTGATTATATTGCTAATGGATATCAGGGTATCGATTCTTCGGTATCCATTCGACGTGTAGCGCAACGGAGGCGGAGATGTGGGATAAGCTCTTCCAGAAGCAGCTGATCATGCGGAGGGTCGTAGGCTCGCTCATGGTGCTGCTGGTCTTCTCGACCTACCTGTTCGGCTGGCGCGTGCTGATCATCAACGCGCTGGTGCTCGCGCTCGGGATTGCGACCGAATGGGTCTTTGAGCGCGCCCGCGGGAAGAAGGTCAGCGAAGCGGTGCTGGTTACGTGTCTGCTCTACGGACTGTCGCTCCCGCCGATGGTCCCGCTGTGGATAGCGGCTATTGGAATCGTGTTCGCGGTCGCCGTTGCGAAGGAAATGTTCGGCGGGTTCGGCCGGAACATCTTCAACCCGGCCATCGCCGGCCGTCTGTTCGTCTATATAAGCTTCCCGCTGCAGCTTCAGCAGACCTGGGCCACGCCAAACGTGCCCGGCTTCCTGCAGGGTTTTTTTGGCATGGATGTCACGGGCAGCGCGACGCCGCTTGTAGTGATGGTACGCGACGGTGCCGGCGCGCTCGATTTCTGGCAGATGTTCTTTGGCTTCAGACTCGGGAGCATGGGTGAGACCGCGAGCTGGTTGATCATCGCCGCGGCTGTGTACCTGATCGTGACGAAGACCGCGCAGTGGCGGCTCATCGTGTCGACGTTCTTCAGCGCGCTCGCGCTGCACGCCGGGCTCTACTTCGCCGGGTTGTCCGATCTGGTACCGCACTTCGCGATGATCAGCGGAAGCATCCTGTACGTGTCGGTCTTCATGTCGACCGATCCGGTAAGCGCGCCGAACAAGCCCGCCAGTCAGTGGCTGTACGGAGTGTTGATCGGCAGCGTGACGGTCCTGGTCAGAGTGTTCGCCGGCTTCCCTGAAGGAACAAGCTTCGGCGTGCTGATCGGGAACACCTTCGCGAGCCTGATCGACGAGTTGATGCCAAAGCCGAAGGCGAAGCCAAAGAAGCCGACATCGAAGCAACCCGCCGTGAAGAGCGCGGGTACGGCCGGACAAGGAACCGGAGCGGAGCCGGTTACCACAGGAGGGAATCAGTAGATGAACAAGCAGAGCACGCTCTACACTATCGTCTTCATCTTCATCGTAAGCTTCTCGTTCGTCTTTCTCCTGTCGATGACGAACCAGGTCACGATCGAGCGCGTCGAGCTCAATCAGATCATAGCTCGGCAGCGCGCGGTGCTCGCGTCGATGGGTGTCGACGTCAGCGACCCTGGCAGGATTCAGGAGGAGTTCGACCGCGTCTTCGCCGACGAGGACGCCGGTCTGTTCGCGCGTCGGGGCGACGATCGCGTCATCTTCGCGATGGAGTTCGTCGGGGCCGGGCTCTGGGGCCCGATCGCCGGGTTCATCGCGGTCGCCGACGACTTCGATACGATGGTGGGTATAGAGTTCGTTGAGGACAACGAAACTCCTGGGCTCGGCGGCCGAATCAACGAACCATGGTTCAAGGAGCAGTTCCAGGGGGTCAACATCTCTGGAGGTCGGATCAGGGTCAGCGTCATGGAGCCCGCCGACGCTTCCGCGGGCCGTGTCGATGGCGTCACGGGCGCAACCCGTACGAGCGACGCAATCGAGTCTATCGTCAACGCCAAGCTTGCGGTCATCAGATCCGATGAAACCCGCGAACAGTTCCGTAACCTGCTGGAAAGTGGAGGCGATGCATGAGCGACGTAGACACGCGCCCCGGCGCGATCCTTAAGAACAACCTCTGGACGAACAACCCGATCTTCATGCAGGTGCTCGGAATATGCTCGGCGCTTGCCGTGACGAACCTGCTGACGAACACCGCGATAATGACGATCGGAGTTACGCTGGTCACTGGCTTTTCGAGCATGACCGTCTCCCTCCTGAAGGGTTTCATGCCGCGCAAGGTGCGGATGATGGTCCAGACGCTCATCATCGCGTTCTACGTGATCATCGTCGATATCGTGCTGAAGGCATACCTGCCGGAGATCAGCCGGAACCTTGGTCCATACGTCGGGCTGATCATCACGAACTGCATCATCATGGGCCGGGCAGAGGCGTTCGCGCAGAGCAACGGCCCGGTGATCAGCTTCTGGGATGGCGTCACCAGCGGTCTTGGCTATATGGGAGTCCTGATGCTGATCGCGTTTGTTCGCGAGCTACTGGGGTTCGGAACCCTCTTCGGCTTCCAGATCCTGCCGGAGAGCTTCATCCCGTGGACAATCATGGTAGTCCCGCCGAGCGCGTTCTTCCTGCTCGGCTTCGTGATCTGGGCCGGCAAGTCGGCAATGAACAGACAAGGAGCACCCGCATGAGTCCAGCGATCAGCCCATTCGCACTGTTTTTCGCGTCGATCTTCACAAGCAACATCCTTCTGGCAAACTTCCTGGGGATGTGCTCCTTCGTTTCGATCTCGAAGGACATGACCAGTTCCAACGGACTCGGGCTCGCCGTCGTGGTCGTACTCACGGTCACCACCGGCGTGAACTGGGCGGTGCTGCAGCTGCTCCAGGCGCTCGGCCTGGTCTACCTCAGGTTCATCGTGTTCATCATCGTGATCGCCGCCGTCGTGCAGATGCTCGAGATGATCATTGACCGGGTAAGCCAGACGCTCTACATGAACCTTGGCATATTCCTGCCGCTCATCACGGTGAACTGCGCGATCCTGGGCGTATCGCTGTTCATGGAGATCCGCGACTACAGCTTCATCCAGTCGATCGTGTTCGGATTCGGGAGTGGCCTGGGGTGGTGGCTCGCGATCATGGCGCTCAGCGCGATCAGAAAGAAGGTCGATAAGGCACCGGTACCCGCGGGTCTCAAGGGGGCCGGTATAACGATGATCACGATCGGCTTCATGGCGATGGCATTCATAGGCTTCAGCGGTATGCTGCAGGTCCAGTAGACAGCCGGTAGCAGGGAGACACAATGCAGGAAACACCCATGATCGTCCAGGCGCTCGTCGCGCCCCTGTCCGTCGCGGGAATCAGCGCGGTACTCGGAGCGTTGATCTCGATCACCGACAAGATCGTCAACAACTACGGCGATCTGGTGCTCGACATCAACAGCGGGAAGAAGAAAATAGATATCAAGGGAGGCGCCCCACTCCTGCAGACGCTCGCCGAAAGCGGTATCTTCGTGCCGAGCGCGTGCGGCGGACGCGGTAGCTGCGGTGCGTGCAAGGTCAAAGTCATCACCGACATCGGTCCGCATCTTCCGACCGAGACTCCGTACCTGGAGCCCGACGAGATCGAGCAGAACGTTCGTCTGTCGTGCCAGATAAAGTGCAAGGAGAACCTCGAACTCGAGATCCCCGAGTCGCTGTTCAACGTCAAGCAATACGCAGGCGTCATAGAACGGATAACCGACGTCACGCACGACATCAAGGAAGTGTACGTGAAGCTTCCCGACGGCGCAGAGACGAGCTTCGTGTGCGGCCAGTACGGACAGCTCGAGGTTCCGCCGTACGATAAGGTCAAGACGCCAACCCAGCGCGCCTACTCGATGAGCTCGGCTCCGAGCGACAAGAACCATCTGGAGTTTCTGGTCAGGCTCGTACCCGGTGGGATCGTTACCACGTACGTGCACGAACACCTCGCGGAGGGCCAGAAGATCAACGTGATCGGCCCGTTCGGGGATTTCAACGTCAAGGACACCGGCGCGCCGATGATCTGCGTCGCAGGCGGTTCGGGAATGGCTCCGTTCAAGAGCATCTTCAACCACATGATCGAGACTGGTGAGATCGAATCGAGGGAGGTCTGGTACTTCTTCGGCGCAAGAACGAAGAAGGACATGTTCTACCTTGACTGGCTCTACGAGCTCGACAAGAAGTACGACAAGTTCCACTTCGTTCCTGCGCTGAGCGAGCCGCAGGAGGACGACGAGTGGACGGGCCCCACTGGTCTGATCACCGAGGTGCTGGACGGATACCTCAAAGAGAAGATCGACAGAAGCCAGCCCCTGGAGGGATACCTCTGCGGCAGCCCAGGTATGCTTGACGCCTGCATGGCGGTCATGCGAAAAAACGACATGACCGAAGACAGGATCTACTTCGACAAGTTCGCATAGGAGCGTCACGATGAAAATGTCCCCCGAGTTTGCGAAGGCCCAGGCGAACATGCAGCCTGGAGTGATCACCTCTGACGGGTTCCTCGGGGACGATACGCGTCCAATCGTCGAGATCATCGCTGCGGACGAAGAAACGATGGGCCGTTTCGGCATCGATTTCGACGACGCAATCGAACGAATGCGCTACCTGATGCAGCAGGGACGCGGCGGACTCGGCGAACCGGTTACCGTCGACGACGCCTGGATCGTTCAGGTCTACGAGGCGCGCGGCTTCCTGGCTTCTCCGTTCGAAGACGGGATCTACCGGAAGGTGAATGCGCAGGTGACGGTGAAGACGGAAGGCAGCGACGCACCGCAGATCCTGTTTTCCGAGCTCAGCCTTCACCTTATGGAGAAGTACCACTTTCTGCAGGGCAAGGGCTCATCGTTTCGGATCGAGCCCGAGCGGCTCAAGGCCGTGCTCTACCCCGCCGGCAAAAAGGCGAACTGACGTCCCGGACGAGCGGTCGCATCGTGACAGATCGCGACCCGCTCGATCCGCTCGTAGAATTTCTCCAAACTCCATTACCTTAATATTGATCGATTCTTCCGGTTGAGCTATACTCGACGCGATGGACCGGGAACGAATCCTCATCGTTGAGGACGAAAAGATCATCGCGCTCGATCTCCAGAGGCGCCTTGAGCGACTCGGATACACCGTGGCCGGTCTGGCAGTCGACGCCGATCAGGCGCTCGAGTTCGTCGAGCGCGAGCTTCCCGACCTGGTTCTCATGGACATCATGCTTCCCGGCAACGCCGACGGCATCGTAGCAGCGACCCGCATCCGCGAACGTTTCCGGATACCCGTCGTGTTTCTCACGGCGTACGCCGATGAGTCGACGCTCCAGCGCGCAAAGATCGCCGAACCGGCAGGCTACATCCTCAAACCGTTCAAGGAGCAGGAGTTACACACGACGATCGACATCGGGCTCTACAAGAGCAGGGTCGAACGTGAGATCGTCCGCCAGCAGCGCCTGTTCTCCGCGATCCTGCACAGCGCCGGAGACGGAATCATCGCAACCGATGCGACCGGTATCATCCAATACATCAACCCGGTCGCGGCGACCCTGACCGGCTGGCACGTGGATGAAGCGCGCGGGACGATCGTCGATGACGTCGTACGACTGTCGAACGAACGGACGAACGAGCCGGTGCTCCTGTCCCGCAGCTCTCCAGAACGGATCCGCGGCACGCGTCTGTTCGAGTCGGTGGCGCTTCACAACCGCTACGGCGCGCGCGTACTGATTGAAGGGACCGCGTCCGATATACGCAGCGAGCGCGGTGACTTCGAAGGATTGACGCTCGCGTTTCGCGACGTGACCGACTACCGCCGGCTGCACGAAACGGTCTCCTATCAGGCGAGCCACGACGCGCTCACCGGATTGGCCAACCGTGATGAGTTCGCATCGAGGCTCCAGAAGCTGGTCGACGAAGCCAAGCAGAGCGGATCGTCACACGTCTTCCTGTTCATCGACATCGACCAGTTCAAGGTAGTCAACGATGTGTGCGGGCACCAGGCGGGCGACGAACTCCTGCGCCAGGTTGCCGACCGCATCACGACCGCAATCGACGGCGATGCGATCGTCGGACGGCTTGGCGGCGATCAGTTCGGCATGGTGGCGATGGGGGCCGATCACTCCGGCGGGGAGCGTATAGGCCGCGACATCGTCGCGCTTCTGAACCAGCGGTTCGTCTGGAACGAATCGGCGTTCAACGTGACCGTCAGCGTCGGCGCATCACCGATATCGGCAGCTACCGGCGACGTCAGCGATGTCCTTGCCGCGGCCGACGACGCGTGCGTGCTCGCCAAGGAGCACGGAGGCAACACGTTCCGACTGTACGGAACCTCCGACTTCGTGTTCCTCAAGCGACGCGGAGAGATGCAATGGATCGGCAGACTCACGCAGGCGATCGAGGAAGACCGGTTCGTCTTCTACCATCAAATTGTGCAGTCACTGCGCGATCCACTCGACATCAAGCACGAGATCCTGCTTCGCCTTCGCGATTCCGACGGAGGGCTCGTGTCGCCCGGAGAGTTCATCGTCGCCGCCGAGCGGTACAAGCTGATGCCGTCGATTGACCGCTGGGTCATCGCCAGATCGTTTCGTTACGTCAGACACGCGGAAGACCGCGGTATCCCACTGCCGGTCATCTGCGTGAACCTGAGCGGCGCATCGCTCGCCGACCCGACGATGCTCGACTTCATCCTGGAGAACATCGACGCGTACGAGGTGAACGGCGCGCGCTTCTGCTTCGAAGTGACCGAAACGAGCGCGATCCAGAACTTCTCTCACGCCGTCGACTTCATCAGTCGCATCAAGGCGACCGGAGCAACGTTCGCGCTCGACGACTTCGGCAACGGGTTTTCGTCGTTCAGCTACTTGAAGCGGCTTCCGGTCGACTTCCTGAAGATCGACGGATCGTTCGTGAAGGACATCGAAAAGGACCGCATCGACCTGGCGATGGTCGAAGCGGTCAACGCTATCGGTCATACGATGGGTATGCGCACGATCGCCGAATACGTGCACAACGAACGGATCAGGGAGATGATATCAGGGATCGGCGTCGACTACGCGCAGGGCTTCGTCATCTCCAAGCCGGCGCCGCTTCCGATGGCTGAAGAACTCCTGTCCACAACGTGAAGGACCGACGCGTGTTCAGATTCAGTCTCATCTGCTCGCGCCCGATCGTCGCTCTGTTTCTGGTCGCCTGGCTCGCTTCGGCAGCCTCTGCCGAACCGGTCTGGCTGCGCGCGGATACCGACCGCTTCCGATTCATCTACACCGACGACCAGCAATGGGCTGTCGACGAGCTCCTGCTCTTCGCGGATGAGATACACGATTCGGTCACCGGTCTGTTCGGCACGAGCATCGGACGGGTACCCGTCGTGCTGTACGGACGATCGGACCTGGCGAACGGGTACTACACCCCCGCCCCGCCGCAGCACGTCGCACTCTACACGGTAACTCCATCGTTGCCGTGGATGGGTGCACGAACCGATAGCTGGCTGCGATTGCTCCTGACGCACGAGCTCACCCACTACGTTCAGGCCAACTTCCGACCCGGCGTTTTCGGTGCTCTTGGCCGGATGTTCGGATCGTCGATCGGTGCGCTCGATATCGGTTTTGCTCCGCTGTGGTTCACCGAAGGGCTTGCGATCTACGCTGAAACCGAGTTCACGTCGGGAGGCCGGGGCAGCGATCCATTCTTCGAAATGGAGTACAAGGCCCCGATCATCGCGGGATCGATGTTTTCATTCGCGCAAGCGGGCTACGACAGCCACCTTGCACCGCGCGGCCGCTACTACACCGCCGGCGGATTCCTGATCGACGCGCTGATCGAACGCCATGGAGAGTCGATCGTCACGGCCGTCATGGCCGACTTCGCGCGATTTCCGTTCTTCGGTATCTGGGGCCCGATTCGGCGGCAGACCGGCGCGCCGATGCGAACGCACTACCGCCGGACTGTCGCCGACCTGTCGGAGCGATACCGCGACGATCGCTGCATCGAGCGAAGTACCCTGCTCACCCCTTCCGAGCGGTCCGACTATCATCTTCCGTCTATCACCGATCGCGGATGGTACCTGTACCGTACGCGGCCCGACGCCGTCCCGGCGATCGTTCGCTTCTCCCCGGACTCCGGGGCTGAATCCACGGTTATCGCCGTCCCGCTCACCGATCACGCGTCGTTCAGCGCGACCCACGACGGATCGATGGTCGCGTTCGCGTCACCCGGGATCGATCGCACGCAACCGTTGGCGGCACCCACCTCCGACATCTACCTTCTGGACGTCGACAGCGGCTCCGTTCGCAGGCTCACTACCGACGGCGGGTACTATCAGCCACTGCTCTCCCCCGATGGATCATTCCTGATCGCGGTCGCCCGGTCGCGGGACGCGCACCGCATCGTCCGTTGGTACATCGCAGGATCCGATTCCGACCCGACGATCCTCTACCAAAGCCCATCGGTACGGACCTACACGCCATCGATCGCCCCGGACGCTACCCGCATCGCTTTTGCGCACAACGACCGCGGTGACCAGCGGATCGCCATCCTCGACCTGATCGACGGGCAGATCACGCTGCTGCCCCCGCTCGCCGTCGGTGGAACACCGCACGGTGGGACACCACACGGTGGGAAACCGTATGGGCCCTGGTTTGCCGACGCCGACACACTTCTCTACGCACACGACGGCGGCGGCACGCTTTCGGTCTACGAGCACCGGCTGTCGAGCAACGAGGTCAGGCGGATCGCAACCGACCCGGTCGGCGCGATCGGTGCGCGTCGCGACGGCGACCGGCTTGTTGTCGGCGTTTACACCGAGCACGGCTACGCGCTGCGTAGCGCCTCCTATGGCCCGGGAGATCCGGTCGCGGTCC
Organism: Spirochaetaceae bacterium; assembly: GCA_007694025.1. Lineage (GTDB taxonomy): Bacteria > Spirochaetota > Spirochaetia > DSM-27196 > SLST01 > SLST01. The sequence goes on along the minus strand of RECL01000196.1, from coordinate 271 downwards.
ACGAAGAGCCGGTGCCACAGCGCGCCGCTGCCACAGCAGCGGCAGCCGGCCCATCGGCGACTGCAACGCGGTACGACCACGCGGCGCCGCCGGCGTACTGGCTGCCGACCGTCGCACTCAGCGGCGGCGTTGCCGACTTCGACTACCTGGGCATTGGAGCTCAGAGCGGCGGCGCCGATTACACCGGCAGGAACGAATGGATCGCGCAACTCGTCTACTTTCCGGTCGTATCGCAGATCGGTTTCGACGCGCGTTGGACGACGCGATCGGG
>RECL01000133.1 GCA_007694025.1 Spirochaetaceae bacterium | reverse complement strand
CCGATCGTCCGTCGTCCGAGCTGCGGGCTTCGAGTCTCCTGCGTTTCGCGCGTGTAGATCTCGTTGTTCTCCCTAACAAAAACGACAATACCGCCACCGACCTGATCCTGGAGATCGCGGTAGGCCGGCGGCGTCTGGCCCTCCTGCCCCGGGGGGCCCTGCGGGTTGAAGCCGGTGCCTCTGAACTGTTCTTCGATGCTTTCGACCGACAGCGGGATGTAGAGTTCGATCTGCGAGTCGTCAAACGGGGTCAGCGGGTTGTTCGGGCGGATCACCGTCGGGAGGATCTCGCGGGTCGATCGCTCCTGAGCGCTCATGTCGATTTCGACCTCCAGGCGCGGGATACGCACCCTGTCGGGCGTGAGGATTCCGGCGATCCCTTCGAGCACCTCTGCGCGGATCCGGCGTTCTTCGGTCGCCTTCAGCTGCAGCTCGAGCCGGGTCTGCTGAATCCGGTCGAACGCGGTGAGGTTCGCGAAGTCGTTGAGCACGACCCCGGACGGGTCGGTGATCGTGATGTTTTCGGCGGCCAACCCTTCGATCGCGTAGCGGATGAGCCGCTCTATCCCTTCGACCTTGGCCCGGTTCTCGCGGATATCGCTACCCGGACGCGGCGTGATGATCACGCTCGCGGTCACCGGGTTCTGCTCTTCCAGGAACAGCCGATCCTGCGGGAACGCGATCGTGACATTCGCACGGTCGACGTCGGTCAACGCTTCGATGTGGAGCACCAGCTGCTGGGTGATCGCCCGGCGGAGGTTCACGTTGCGTTCGAAGTCGGTGAGCGTCCACCGTTCGATGTCGAAGATCTCCCACGGATCGGTCGACGGCGGGACCAGGTTTTCTCTGACGAGGATGCTCCGGGCACGCCGCGCGGTCTGATCGTCGCTCATCGTGACCCGGAAGTCCGCGGTGACCGCATACGCGATGCCTTCCTGATCGAGCCTGCGCAGGATCCGGTCACGGTCCTCCGGATCGGTGATCGGACGCCCGAACAGCTCGACGCGCGACGGAGCCGCGCTCACCGCGATCAGCACGATAAGGCCGATCACGGCCACGCCGACGATCGACAGCAGGATCACCTTCTGCGCGGGCTTCCATTGACCCCAGAGACCCTTTACCTGGCCGACAAGTTTACGAAACCACTCCATATCCCCTCCCGATACGCCGACGCCGTCCGCTAACGGACGAACAGCATCGGCTGCGCATTCAGCGCGTTACCGCAGGCCGCGGGCCGCGCCCTGCGGCCCTCCGCGCGCGTCAACGAACATTCTGAATCTCCCGATACGCCTGGACCACACGGTCGACGATGCTCTTCGTGATGCTGAGGCTCATATTCGCCTTCGCAGCGGCGATGCTCACGTCGTGAACGTTGACGCTGTCGGGATCGATCACCGCCTGCACGGCGAGCGCGTCAGCGGTCTGCTGCTGCGCGTTCACGGTGCTCAGGCTATCGATCAGCAGCCGTCCGAAGTCGGTGCCCGACGCGCCACCGTCGGCAATCGCTCCACGCTGCACGGCGCCTGCGGTCGCCCCGCGTGCGGCCGATGCGGCTGGGTCGAGCGTGCCGGCGAAGTGACGCTGATTCGTGCGCGCGAGCGCAAACTCGAGCGTGCCAATCTGTTGTGCCCTGATAAACATCTCCCCTCCCCTTACCGTGCGATGTTCACGGCTTGCTGAAACATCGCCTTCGCACCGTTGATGACGGCTATGTTCGCCTCGTAGCTGCGTGACGCTGCGATCATGTCGACCATCTCCTTGACGATGTCGACGTTCGGCATCTCGACGTACCCGGCCCGAGGGCCGCTCTTGATCGCGTCTGGATGCTCGGGATCCCAGACCAGGCGCAGATCGCTGTCGTAGTCCTCCTGGACCTCGACGACCCGAACACCGTTGCCGACTCCGTTGTCGAGCCGGGCCGGCGTGAACGGGCTGCGCCAGTAGGGCTGGTCGACTCGGGGCCTCAGGATCACCCGGCTGCGGCGAAACGGACCGCCGTCGGGGGTCCGGGTCGTGGTCGCATTCGCGATGTTGTTCGCGATCACGTCCTGGCGAAGCCGCTGCGCGGTGAGCCCGCTCGATGCGATGTTGATGCTACCGAACATTCCCATTCATCTACCCTCTCACGACCAGGTTCACGCGCTGAAACTGCTGCTGGACCGAGTCGGTCATCAGCGTGTAGAGCAGCTGGCTGTTCAGGAACTCCATGCTTTCAACCTCGATATCGACGTTGTTCCCGTTGTTCTTCGAGGTCGTCAGATAGTCGAGCTGTCGCTGCGGGCGTACGGTCCGGTAGTCTACCGGCTGCGTGAACCGGATGTGCCCGGGGCGCGTGCGCGCGGCTTCGAGCGGCCGTGGCGCGTTCTCGCTCTGAAGTGCCGCCTTGAGCTGGCTTTCGAAGTTCACGAAACTGCGCTTGAAGTTCGGCGTGTCGACGTTTGCGATGTTGTCGGCGATCACGCCTTGGCGCAGCATCGTCACGTCCATGCTGCGGTGCATTATGTCGAGCGTTCTGCCAAACGAGCTGTTCAGAAACATCTGCTACCCTCTCTCCTAAGATCGGCGCGAGTGGCCGATCCTTTACCGGTCGCACGCGAGCGCACGCGCGTCGGGCCGTCTACGGCCGTCACAGGATGTACCTGCTGAGGTCCTGATCCTGGACCACGTCGGCAAGGCGCTCGGTGACGTACTCGCGCGTGATCGGAATCGTCTGGCCCGACAGATCCGGTGCGGTAAAACTGACCTCTTCGAGCAGCAGCTCAAGGATCGTGTGGAGTCTGCGCGCACCGATGTTCTCGGTTCGGCTGTTCACGTCGGCAGCGATCCGGCTGAGCTCGTCGATCGCGTCGTCGGTGAAGTCGAGCGTGACTCCCTCGGTCTTCAGAAGCTCGCGGTACTGCGTGATCAGCGCGTTCTGCGGTTGCGTCAGGATTCGCTTGAAGTCGCCTGCGTCGAGCGATGTCAGCTCCACGCGCAGCGGGAAGCGCCCCTGAAGCTCGGGAATCAGGTCGCTCGGCTTGCTCATGTGGAACGCACCGGCCGCGATGAACAGAATGTGCGACGTATCGACCATCCCATACTTGGTATTGACGGTACAACCTTCGACGATCGGCAGGATGTCGCGCTGAACGCCCTCGCGACTGACGTCGACACCGGAGCGGTTCTCCTTCGCGGCGATCTTGTCGATTTCATCGATGAAGATGATTCCTGTCTGCTGCGCACGCTCGCGCGCGAGCTCGTTCACGCGATCCTGGTCAACCAGGCGGTCCATCTCCTCCTGCATCAGCACTTCGCGCGCCTGGCGAATCGTGGTGCGCTTTCGCTTCTTCTTCCCGCCAAGCAGCCCGCTCAGGTTCCCCAGGTTGAGGTCCATCTCCTCGAAGCTCGTTCCAGAGAAGATCTCGATCGACGGGAACTGGCTCTTGCTGACCTGAATCTCCACTTCCTTGTCTTCGAGCTTGCCGTCGCGCAGCCGCTGCCGGAACTTCTCCCGCGTGGACGATGATGCGTCGGTCTCAGCCGGTAGCCCGGCAGCGCCGGCGGGCAGTGCGGTCGCGGCTGCGGTTGAGGCCGCAGCGTCATCGGCCGATTGCTTCGGACGCGATGCGTCGATACCCGGCAGCAGCAGGTCAAGAAGCTGATCTTCGGTCCGCCGCTCGGCCTCTTCGCGAACACCGGCCTGAAGCTCCTCCTTGACGATCGACACGGCCACCGCGACCAGGTCGCGAACCATGCTCTCTACGTCACGGCCGACGTACCCGACCTCGGTGTACTTGGTCGCCTCAACTTTCACAAAGGGCGCGGATGCAAGCTTGCTCAGGCGGCGGGCAATCTCGGTCTTGCCGACCCCGGTCGGTCCGATCATGATGATGTTCTTCGGTGCGACCTCTTCGCGCAGCTCTTCGGGCAGCTGCTGACGACGCATCCGATTACGGAGCGCGATCGCGACCGCGCGCTTCGCCTGATTCTGGCCGATGATGTACCGGTCGAGCTCCGCGACGATCTCCTTTGGCGTCAGATTGCTGAAGTCGGGTTTCATAGGAGCTCCTCCACGGTCAGTTCGCTGTTGGTATAGATGCAGATCGACCCGGCGATCCGCAGGCTTCGCTCGGCGATCTCGCGCGGCGACAGGTCAGCCGAGTCGAGGTACGCGAGCGCGGCGGCAAGCGCGTAGTTGCCACCGCTACCGATCGCGATCGCACCCGACTCGGGTTCGACGACATCGCCGGTCCCCGAAATCAGATACGAGCGCGATCGATCGGCGACGAGCAGGAGCGCCTCAAGCCGCCGGAGCATCCGGTCGGTTCGCCACTCCTTGGCGAGCTCTACCGCCGATCGGGTCAGATCGCCGGAGTACTCGTTGAGCTTGCCCTCGAACCGCTCGAACAGCGTAAACGCATCGGCGGTCGCACCGGCGAACCCGAGCAATATCCGGTCGTTGTAGATCCGCCGCACCTTTTTCGCATTGCTCTTCATGATGGTGTTGCCCATCGTCACCTGACCGTCTCCGGCCATCGCGACCACGTCGCCCTTTCGGACGCATACGATCGTCGTTGCGTGCATCTCACTCATGCGATACTCCTGTGCTACCGCCGCGATCGATTGCGGCTCGGGGATGGGCCTGGTCGTAGATTCGTTTCAGCGCGCAGAGCCCGAGGTGCGTGTACACCTGCGTCGTCGACAGCGAACTGTGCCCGAGCATCTCCTGGACGATGCGGATGTCGGCTCCGCGGTCAAGGATATGCGTCGCGAAGGTGTGCCGGAATGTGTGGGGGCTGATGTGCTTGGCGATGCCCTTTTCGACGATCCGCTTCTGGATGATCGTCGCCACTCCGCGCTGCGTAATCCGCCCGCCGTTCGCGTTCACGACGAGCGCCTTCTCATCGCGCAGGCCGATCCGACGCAGGCGGGCGGCCCGCAGCGGAAGATAATCGTCGAGCGCGGCACGCGCCGGTGCGCCGATGAACACGACTCGATCCTTGCGCCCCTTCCCGTGCACGACGACCCGGCCACGCTTGAAGTCGATGTCGTCCAGGTTGATGGTCACCAGTTCGCTGATCCGACAACCGGTCGAGTAGAGCAGCTCAAGAATCAGGCGATCTCGGGTCGTCGGAAAGTCGTCGCCCTGAAGGTCGAGCAGATGCGCGATCTCCTCCTCGAACATGAAGGACGGCAGCGACTGCGGTCGCCTGAGCCCGCGGATCCCCTCCATCGGGGTGCCGGTAGCGCGGCCGGTCCGCATCAGATAACGGTAGTAGCCCTTGAGTGAACTTATGCTGCGGTTGATCGTGCTCACCGCTGCGTTCTGCCGCGACAGGTGGCCGACATAGCGGCGGACGAGCGCGGCGTCGACCTCAGCATGGACCGTGTCGCCGTCGGTCCCGGCGAGCCACGCGGAGAACGCTGCAAGGTCACTCGCGTACGCACGCACGCTCGCATCGGTGAGATTGCGAACGCTGCGCAGATACTCGATGTACTCGTCGCAGTGCGCGAGCACCAGCGGACGTTCATCGATTGCTGAGTTGCTCACACGGTCCTCCGTAACTCGGACTCGAGCTCGGCTCGGGTACGCGCGGCGATCGATCGCGCGACGTCATCGGCGTTGACCACCTCCGCTATCGTCCCGGGTCGGCCGGTCTGCGACGTGACCGACGGGGCGATCCCCCACTCGGCACAGATGTCGTCCGCCGACCCGACGATCATCGCACCGTCGGTGGCAAGGTCGCGGGTACCGGCCCCGGATACGCCGTCGATCCCCGCGGCGTGGACAAATAGATCTCTGCCGTGGTCGAGCGCGTAGTCGGCGGTTATCAGAGCGCCGCTTCGCGACGGAGCCTGCACGACGACGACGCCACGCGCCATCCCGCTGATGATCCGGTTTCTTGCGGGGAAATGGTACTTCTGCGGCGCAACTCCGGGCGCGTACTCGCTGATCAGAAACCCACCACGCGCGAGGATCATCGCGGCTACCGACCGGTGCGACGAGGGGCACACCTGGTCGATTCCGCACGCGAGCACCGCCCCGGTCGTACCGGCCGACAGGGCACCGCGGTGCGCGGCGATATCGATGCCGCGCGCGAGCCCGGAGATAACCGGCATTCCGCTGCGGGCGATCCCTGCTCCGAGCTCGCGCGCGGCGGCCACGGCCGCCGCCGTCGGCTCGCGCGTGCCGACGACCGCGACCGACGGGATCGCGCCATCGGGCAGCGTTCCGCGCACGTAGATCAGGTACGGAGGATCGAATATCTCGCGAAGGAGCGCGGGGTATCGGGTGTCACCGACCGGGATCGCCGCGATCGTTCGCGCGCGCAGGAACTCTGCGTCGCGCCGGGCGAGGTCGAGCACTGATCGCGCATCGAACGGGACGTCGCGGATCGACCGTCCGACTATCTGCGACAGAAGCCCCACCGTGAGCGCATGAAAGAAGGTCTCGCTGTCGACAATTTCTTCGAGCAGCGCCTTTTCGTGCGGTCGCAGCATCGGCAGTCGGTTTATCGCAAGGCGTAGCAGCACCGTAGACATCATGGAGACCCCGCAAGGAGCCGGCGATTGCGGTCGGCGCGGGCGCGGCTGTCAGCGTCGGTCGATCGAGCGACGATCCGATCGTACGCGTTTATGGCAGCTTCCCGATTGCCGAGTTCCACGTGCGCGCGCGCAAGCACGAACAGCGCCGCCGTGTGCCCGGCCGAACGATCGAGGATGCGCTCCAGGTACGGTATCGCATCGATCGGGCGGTTGACCTCGAATACGTAGAGGATCGACAGCCCGTAGAGCGCGTCGATGTAGCCAGGATCGATGTCGATGCTGCGCAGGTAGTGGTGTTCGGCGATGGCGTAGTACTCGGCCCGAACGGTCGGGCGTCCCTGTGCCTTGCCGATCCGCGCGGCCGATACCCCGGCGAGCTGATGAAGCACGGGATTATCGGGCTGCAGTACGAGCGCCTCCGCAAGCGCGTCGTACGCGGGGCCGAACAGCCCCTGCTGAAGGTACGCCTGAGAGAGGAGCTTCAGATAGTCGGCCTGACGACCTACCGCCTGGACCTTCTCGTTCACGCTGCGACCATACTCCTCGACCAACCTGCGAAGCTCCTCGACTCTCTCCCTCGACGGTGGACCACCGCCATCGAGGTGTGCGATACCCGAGACATCCGGCCCGCGATCACACGACGCCACCACCAACGAAGCGCCAGCGATACACACGGACAGCGTGAATATGCGGGCGGCTCGCCATAGATAACGTCGAAGAATCGCGTTGTGCTTCACGATGAGCGTCCCCTGGGGTGAAATTCCGCGTGAAAGTCGGACAGCGACTCCTTGTCGACGTGCGTGTAGATCTGCGTCGTCGAGATATCGGCGTGGCCAAGGAGTTCCTGAACCGCGCGCAGATCGGCTCCTCCCTCGAGCAGGTGCGTCGCGAACGAGTGGCGAAGCGTATGAACCTTGGCCTCCACCCCCGCCTGCGACGCGATCTCCCGGAACCGCTTCCACATGCCCTTCCGGGAGAGCTTCTGACCGCGGTTGTTCAGGAACAGCGCGTCGACGGGCCGCCGCGCCAGGTGAGGCCGCGCCTCATCGATATAGCGCTCGATCCAGTGCCGCGCGTGCTCGCCCATCGGAACGAGTCGCTCCTTCTCGCCCTTTCCGCGCACGCGAAGCAGTCGTTCGCTCAGGAACACGCGATCGGTCGTCAGTTCGACCGCTTCGGATATCCGCAGCCCGCACGAGTAGATGAGCTCGAACAGCGCCCGATCGCGCAAACCGAGCGGAGTACGCGCGTCGATGATCTCAAGCAGCGTCTCGACTTCGTCGATGTCGAGCACGCCCGGTATTCTGTGCGCAGCGCGGGGCAGCTCAACAAGAGACGCTGGATTATCTGCGCGCTCACCTTCAAGGACGACGAACTGGAACAGCGACCGCAGCGCGCTGATCACCTTCGCAACCGTGCGCTGGTCGATCCCCTCGTGCTGCTGGCGCATGATCAGGAAGTCGATGATCTCCGCCGTCGTGATCGTGTCGACCGATACGTCCTGCAACGACACCCACTGGACGAACGACCGGCAGTCGCGCAGATACGTCGACACCGTCTGGCGCGACAGGCGCAGGCCAGCCGCCAGGTAGTCCTCGAAGTCGCGCAGCAGTTCGTCAGGTCCCCTGCTCATTGCCGCCTACTTGCTGATACCGGAGTACCGCCGGTATTCCGAGTTCCTCGCTGTGCCCGCCTTCGGGCCGCATGATCTGTTCACGGCTGCGGTAGAGCCGGGACCGGGTCATCTCCGACCACTGGCTGAGCGAGATGAACTCCTCATTCTTCTCCTCTCTGGCTGCCGCGGGCTTGGGGCGGGACGGCTCCCGGTCGAAGCCGGTCGCGATCACGCTCACCTTCACCTCGTTCTCCATCAGCTCGTCGACCGCGGTGCCCGCGATGATCAGCGCGTCAGGATCCGCGTTCGCAGTGATGATGTTGAGGATCTCCTCGTACTCGCTGAGCGTGAAGTCGAGACCTCCGCAGACGTTGACAAGGATCCCCTTCGCGCCTTCGATGCTTGCGTCCTCGAGCAGCGGGTTGTTGATCGCCGCCGTCGCGGCGTCAACCGCGCGATTTTCACCATCACCGACGCCGATCCCCATCAACGCGTCGCCCTGACCGCTCATGATCGTCCGGACGTCGGCGAAGTCGATGTTGATCTCGCCCGGCTTGGTTATCAGGTCGCTGAGCCCCTGGACCGCCTGGCGCAGGACGTCATCGGCGATCTGGAACGCCTGCGTGATCGGCGTCTTCTTGTCGACGATCTTCAGCAGGTGCTGGTTGGGGATCACGATGAGCGTATCGACCGACTCGCGAAGGCGCGCGATCCCCGACTCCGCGAGCTGCATCTTGTAGCTGCGCTCGAAGTCGAACGGTTTGGTGACCACACCGACGGTGAGAATTCCCATATCGCGCGCGGTCTGTGCGATGATCGGAGCCGCACCGGTCCCGGTGCCTCCACCCATACCGGCTGTAATGAAGACCATATCCGCGCCCTGGACGACGCGCTGGATCTCATTCTTGTCCTCGAGCGCCGCCTTCTCGCCGACCTCGGGCTTGCCGCCGGCGCCGAGTCCTCCGGTGAGTTCCGACCCGAGCGGCAGGCGAACCTCGGCGTTCGACCGCTGAAGCGCCTGCAGATCGGTGTTCACCGCGCAGAACTCCACGTTCTGAAGCCCCGCGGCGATCATCCGATTCACCGCATTGCTACCGCCGCCACCGACGCCGATTACCTTGATGACGGTCGGGCTGCCATACGCCTCACCCAGGACGCGTCCATCGTCTTCTATCTCTATCCTCATATCCCCTCCCAGTAGATACTCCGGCTTGATCGCTATTCGAAGAAGTTTCGAAACCACCTCATCAGACCGGGCAGTATGCCCGCGCCGCTCTTGTCGACCGCTACGGTCGGCTCTGCATCTGCTCCCGCCGCGGCGTGAAGCGCGAGACCAATTACCGTCGAGTACTCCGGACTTTGGTACACCGATCCGATCCCGCCCAGATTCCCCGGCTGCCCGATTCGCACGCTCGTCTCAAAGACATCCTGCGCGAGCTCAACCGCGCCGGGAAGAAGCGCGCCACCACCGGTCAGTACGACCCCGGCACCAAGGTGGCGCAGATAGCCCTTCGGCTCGATCTTCTCGCGAACCATCGTGTAGATCTCGGCCATCCGCGGCTCTATGATCCGACACAGCTCGTCGCGCGCGATCGAAGCCGGCGGCCGTCCGCCAACACCCGGGATGATCACCGGTTCACCCGGCTCAACGAGCGGCATGTAGCAGCACCCAGCTTCGTGCTTGATCATCTCCGCGCTTTCGGTCGGGGTCTTCAGCATGATCGACAGGTCACCGGTGACCTGGGCGCCGCCAACCGGCAGAACGCTCGTGTAGAACGGGGCCCCTTCGCGGTACATCAGAATGTCGGTCGTACCGCCACCAAGGTCGATCAGCAGCACCCCGAGCTCTTTTTCGTCATCGGTGAGCACCGCGCGCGCGGCGGCGAGCGATTGCAGCACGATGTCGTTGACCTTGAAGCCGGCGCGATTGACGCACTTCACCAGGTTCTGAGCCGACGTCACCGAACCGGTGATGATGTGAACCTCTGCTTCAAGGCGAACGCCGATCATGTCGAGCGGGTTCTTGATCCCACCCTGCTCGTCGACGACGAACTCCTGAGGAATCACGTGTATCACTTCGCGGTCCATCGGAATCACCACGGCCTTCGCCGCATCGATCACCCGATCGATGTCGTCTTCGGTGATCTCGCGGCCCTTGCCGGTGACCGCAACGACGCCGCGCGAGTTCAGCCCTTCGATGTGACCTCCGGCGATCCCGGTGATGACTCCGGAGATCTCGCGCCCGGCCATCTGCTCGGCCGCTTCGACCGCAGCGGCAACGCTCCTGAGAGTCGCCTCGATGTTTATGACGACCCCACGCCGTAGCCCGTGCGACGGCGCGGTTCCAAGGCCGACGACTTCGAGCTTGCCGTCGTCGTCGCGATCAGCGATCGCCACGACGACGGTCGACGTTCCTATGTCGAGAGCGGCAATCACGCGGTCATCGGCCATCGCGCGCCTCCCGGTACCTCACGATTCCGTCGCCCGTGCGCACATCGAGTTCGGCTACCGTATGAAGAACCCCTTCGCTGCGGAGCATGTCGAGCATCATGAGCACGTACTGTACCATGTCTGCGCTGATGCTGGCACCCATTCTGACAGGCACCGGGAAGTGCATCGGATAGAGCACGATGTCGTACGCGTAGTCGTTCTTGCGCACGATTCTGTACTCGCTGAACAGCTCGTACAGCTCCGGGTTGTTCAACTTGAACGCGCGCAGCTCTTGCAGGAACGCAACGACCAGGTCGGGAAGCTGGAGTCCGATCGACGCCTCCGGGAATCGCAGGCCCGAGACCACCGGCAGCGTGTGCGCGGAGTCGGCTGACCCGATCTGGAACACGACCCCATCTTCGTCAAAGATCAGCGTCCTGGTTCCCGAATCGGTCTGAACAAGCCCTCCAGCGAGCGCGACCCGACGAGTGACCGCGATATCGAGCGACCCTGGAAACCTGCGCGACACGGCGGCATCGCGCACCTCCGGATGGCGTGAGATCGCTTCGGCGATCGCGGCAGGATTGGCGTGGAAGAACGGCATTCCGATCCGGACACCCGCGAGCGACAGCAACTGCTCGTCGCCAAGGCGCGTCTCGTTCGTAAGCGTCACCGTGGAGATCGCCAACCGGGGCGCAAGGATCAGATAGTACGCAAGCTGCCCGACGATGACAGCCGACAGCACGATGATCGCAACGATCAGTACGCGTTGCGTGGTCTTCGGATGGTCGGCGGGCGCGCGGCTCACGTACGTCTCGCCGGCAACGATATCAGCCATACGCAACCTCGTACTCGCCGGCCGCGATGCCCAGCCGTTCCTCGCGCGACACGTTCAGCAACAGCCCCATCATCACCAGCGTCATCAGGATCGCCGATCCCCCGTGCGAGAAGAAAGGAAGCGGAATCCCGGTAGCCGGCACGAGCCCGGCGACAACGGCCATGTTGAGGAGCGCCTGAAGGAGCAGCATGCTTGTCACTCCGAACGCGAGCAGCGACCTGAATGGATCGCTCGACTCGAACGCGAGCTGGTAGCCGCGCACGGCGACGACCAGAAAGAGCCCGACGACCCCAACCACGCCGGCGAGACCAAACTCCTCCCCGAGCACCGCGAACACGAAATCGGAGTGGGGCTCGGGAAGCGCGCCGAACTTCTGCAGGCTCTGACCGATCCCCCTGCCCCAGAGTCCTCCGTTGACGAGCGCGCGCTGCGCCGCGAGGACCTGGTACCCGGAGCCAAACCGGTCGAGGTTCGGGTCGATGAACGCAAGGATCCGAAGCACACGATGCTCGCGGGTGAGGAGCAGAATAACGGCAAGCGGAACGCTGGCCAACGCAAGCCCGATGAAGAACCTGAGCCTGACCCTGGCAACGAAGAATATCAGAAGCGAAACGAAGATCACGAACACAGCGGTCGAAAAGTCGTTCTGAACGTAGATCAGACCCCCGAACACCAGTACAACGATGAACGGCGGCACAACGCTGTTTAACGTGTCGTCGAGCCGGTCGTGCTTCTTGCTGAGAATGTGTGCAAGGTAGAAGACCAGGCTGACCTTCACAAACTCGGACGGCTGGAAGCTCATGCCAAAGACGTAGATCCACCGCCGTGCGCCCAGATACTCTTCGCTGACTCCCGGGACAAAGGTCAAGAGCATCATGACCGCCGAGGCGCATAGCAGTGCAGGCACCGTGCGTCGAAGCAGCCGCAACGGTATCCGAGCGACAATGGCGGCGCACAGCGCTCCGGTCACGATCCAGATCGCCTGCCGGCGTGCGAGGCGGAACGGATCGCCGTACAGCTGTTCGGCCCAATTGTGCGACGCCGAAAACAGCGCAGAGAACCCCAGTCCAACCAGGAGCACAAGGAGCACCAGGAGCACGGCGTCGGTGCGCCCGGGAATCCGCTCAACCTCGAATCGCTCGCTCATCGGGCCTCCGTCAACAGCGGCGTGAGCCGCTCAAGCTCGACCGCGCGAGATCCTTTCAGGAGGATCGTGTCGCCCTCGCGGACGAAACCGAGTTCATCGACGACCGACTCCCACTGGTCGTCGGGAAACACCCGCACCACGGACGCATCAACCGCATCGGCAAACTCATCGCCGTACAGGATTACTCGGTCTATCCCGAGCGATGATGCGTACGACGCGATCTCAGCGTGCCGGCGTCCCGATTCAGCACCGAGCTCCTTCATGGATCCGAGCACTGCGACCCGGCGCCCACCGGAAGTGGTCGCAGCGAGAACGTCGAGCGCTGCGCGCATCGACTCGGGGTTTGCGTTGTAACAGTCCTGGATGATGGTCACGCGCGAGCGGATCACTTCGCTGCGACCGAACGACGCTCGCACCGACTCCAGCCCGTCCCGGATGTCCTGGAAGCGCACATCGAGCGACCGCGCGACGGTTATCGCCGCAAGTGCGTTTGAGATCATCGGTCGGCCCGGGATCGACAGCCGGATCGGTCCCTCATCGGCGTGCAGTTCAAAACCATCGAGGCCCAAGTCGTCGACCGATTGCACCCGCGCGCTGTGCATTCCGTAGCGCACGACGCTCCCCGCCACGCCGTCGGCCAGATAGTCGGCGTACTGATCGGCGTCGGGGATCACTGCGGTCTGACGCCCGGTGAACGCAGAGAACACGGCGCGCTTCTCCTGCGCGATCGCGTCCTGGCTGCCGACCATGCCGATATGCGCGGTGCCAATGTTCGTGATCACTGCGGTATCGGGCTCGGTAAGCTGCGCCAGGAGCCCGATTTCCCCGATCCGGTTCATCCCCATCTCGAACACGCCGTACCGATGGTCGGGACGGATTCGCAGCAGCTCCATCGGCAGGCCGATGTCGGAGTTCAGGTTACCTCTGGAGATAACGGTCGGCGCGCTGCGCGCAAGGATCGAACCGATCAGCTCCTTGACGGTTGTCTTGCCATTGCTCCCGGTGACTCCGACTCGATGAAGTGATTGGTGCCGGCGCCGCCAGCGAAACGACAGCGACTGAAGCGCGGCGAGCGGATCGTCGACCGGAAACAGGCGGACGCTTCCGTACAGCCGCGGCCGCACGGCCGCGAGCTTGACCTGCGAGACAAGCGCGGCCACGGCCCCTCCCCTGCACGCCTGATCGACAAACTCATGGCCGTCGGTTCGCGCCCCAGGAAGCGCAACAAACAGGCAGCCGGCGCGCGCCACGCGCGAGTCGACGCACGCTTCGCGGACAGACTGGGCCACCGGTGCGCCGATAGCGATGGGCGGTTCGACAAGGTGTCCGGCCTCCCCGAGCCATTGCTCGATCAGCCGCAGCGGGATACCACTCATCGGCCACCGCCGTAGCCAGGCGGGTCGATCGTGGTGATGTCTCGCGGATTGACCCGGACAAGGCCGAGCTCCTCCGACGCGAGTTCGCCCACCCGCGAAGGACTCGTCAGGACCGAAATCGCCAGGATTGCGCGCTTGTTCTCTTCGATCAACGCCGCCTGCCGCCGTTCCAGCCGTACGATCTCCCGCTCGAGCCTGCTGAAGCGGTACGCCTGCAGGACGTTCATGAACAGCAGCGCCGGGACAATGACAACGAGCGCAACGATGGCCGACCGCCTCACGCATCGCCTCCGGTTCGCTCGATCACACGCAGCTTCGCGCTGCGGGCAGCCGGGTTCGAGCGGATCTCATCGTCGCTGGGTACGATGGGTTTCCTGGTCAGAACGGTATACCCGCGAGTCTGCGCGTAGTCGCGAAACAGGTGCTTCACGATGCGGTCTTCGAGCGAATGAAACGATATGACCGCGCATCGGCCTGACGACTGTAACCGGTCGAGCGCCGCAGGAAGCCCCCGGGAGATACGGTCGAGCTCCCCATTAACGGCGATCCGCAGCGCCTGGAAGGTCCTGGTCGCCGGATGGATGCGTCCATGCCGGTACGCCGGCGGGACGGCTGCCCACACGACCTCGGCGAGTTCCTTGGTCGTTCGAAGCGGGCGCGCGGCGCGTGCCCGAACGATGGACGATGCGATTCTCCGGCTGTAGCGTTCCTCTCCAAACTGGTAGATCAGATCGGCGAGATCGGACTCGCGCTGGTTGTTCACCAGATCGGCAGCGGACGTCTCGGCATCGAGGCTCAGGCGCATATCGAGCGGTTCGTCCGATCGGAATGAGAAGCCGCGACCCGACAGCGAGAAATGGTACATCGACACGCCCAGGTCGAGCAGGATGCGATCGAATCGGACGGTAGCGTCGGCAAAATAGTCGTCAAACCATGAGTTCACGAACGTCACCGGCGCTCCCTCGCCAATCCGCTGTCTAGCTCGATCGAGCATCTGTCGATCGGCATCCACGCCGATGATACGCGCAAGAGGAAACCGCTGCAGGAAGCTCACCGAGTGCCCGCCTTCTCCCAGAGTGCCGTCTACCAGAACGCCTTCCGGACCATCGAGCGCGAGTGCTTCGAGCACCTCGTCCAATAGCACCGACCGATGTACGGGCTCCATCATCACTCCTCTGAGAAGGAGACGAGTCCTCCCAGTTCCTCGGCTGCTTCCTGCAGCTCTGCTTCACTCTCCGCCTCGTAGGTCCGGTATGCGTTCGCATCCCAGATCTCCATGTATCGCTCCATCACCAGGAGCGTAGTATCTCCTGCAAGGTCGGCGGACTCCTGCAGGGACTTCGGAATGTTCAGCCGTCCCGACTTGTCGAGCTCGATCTCCTGGGCCGGAGCCACGATCCTCCGCTGCATCAGCCTGCCTCGCCGGGAAAACGGGGACGATGCGCTCAACAGCCGCGAGGAAAAGGAGTCCCACTCGTCGGGAGAAAACAACCAGAGGCAGCGATCGATACCCCGGGTAACGACAAGGCTGTTGCCACGAATCTGACTCCTGATTCGCGCCGGCACGAGCAGCCGCCCCTTGTCGTCAAGGGTGATGTGGAACTCGCCAGTGTTCATCACTGATTCACCACGAAATCACCTTTTCTCCCACTTTTTCCCACCAAGATCAAGTCTACGCCAATCGCGTGACTTGTCAACGCGGTAGACAGAATAATCCCGGAGAATTTATCCCGAACCAGAGAAGTAACTACATGTCTGTTAAGTACTCGGCAGGATTACGGCTGTCGACCGGGAACGGGAGGGGTAGAGGGCGAACCAGGCGACGGGCTATCCGACGCAAACACTCGATAGTCGATGTCGGGAAAGAGGTTGTGCTGGCGCTCGACCCGAGTCAGCCACTCGGTACCGACGGTTCCCCGCCCGAGCGCTTCGTAGACGTGGGCGACGTTTGCGACGTGATCCTTCAGTCGGCGAACCGCGTACGGGACCGCCGTTCCGGCATGCATGATAAATGGCCAATCCGACGCCTGGCTCAGCAGGACTTCCCGCGCGCACTGGTTCAGCGCGCGCCGGCGCAACCCGGATTCGTCGGGAAAGCGGTGGACGAGCTCGGCCATACGCTCCACGGCCTTGTGCGTGTGCCGGTAGACCCAGTCGTTGCTGCCGTCAAGCCAGACTTCGGAGTATCCCTTGCTTCCCCAGCTGGAAAACGCCGGCGCGCTGGCCTGAAGGTCCGGCGACTGCTTCAGGTACTCCGAAGGCGTCGTGAGCTCAAGATCATCGGACTCGGCTATTCGCCGGATCGTCGCCTCGAGCCACTGAGGCCCTTCGAACCACCAGTGTCCAAACAGCTCGGCATCGAACGGACACGAAACGACGGGCGTACGGTCCATCAGCGTTGCGAGGCGTTCGATCCGTCGTTGCTGGTTGTACACGAAGTTCTCGGCGTGCTCAACCGCTTTGCGCGAAGCGCGCTGCGGATCGTAGGGCAGCTTCTGGTCGGTGCGACCCGTCACCGCGTAGTACTTGAACCCGGTGCTCATGCGGATCGATCGATCGGGCAGGAAGTCGCCGATGTAGTCGAGCGGCAGGTCGTGCCCGATGTCGCGGTAGAAATCCCGGTACGCCACATCGGCGGGGTATCCCTCATCGGAGGACCACACGGCGTTCGTCGACGCATAGTCACGGGCGAACGTCGCGACCCCATTGTGACACTTTGTCGGCGCGTAGACACCGGAGTTCGGACGATGCTCACCGAATACGACGCCGTGCGATGCAACGAAGAAGTACCGGATGCCGTGCTCCGCCAGGTACGACTCGATACCGGGGGCATACCCGCACTCCGGAAGCCAGAATCCACGAGGAGCCTTCCCGAACGCACGAGCGTGCTCCTGGACGCCGACGCTGATCTGCGCGCGAACGGCCGCCGGATGCTGGGTGTAGAGCGGCAGGTACGCGTGCGTGGCTGCGGTCGCGACGATCTCAAGACGCCCGCGCTTGTAGTAGAGATCGAACCAGCGCGTCAGATCGCCATCGAACGCGTTCGCGAAGTCGCGCAGGTTCTGCTCGTGGAGATCAAGGTAGAGCCGGGCCACCCGGTTGAAATCAGGCTGCGAACGAGTCCGCTCGACTTCACGCTGCGCAAGATCGACCATTCGCGCGCAGTAGGCCCTGTAGCGCCCCTGCAACAGTTGATCCTGCAGCATCGCTACGAGCGTCGGAGACAACGACACGGCGAGTCTGAACGGCACATCGTCGGAGTCCAGACGATCGAGCATCCGAAGCAGCGGAAGATAGGTCTCGGAGATCGCTTCAAACAGCCAGGTCTCCTCCAGGAACGAACCCTCCTCGGGATGCCTGACAAATGGGAGGTGAGCATGAAGCAGAAGAATGACGTGGCCGCGCTTCATCGGGTAGATCCGGTCACAGCTTAGTGAAACAGGAGCTCTTCGTCGACAAGGTCGAGGATCCGTTGCGGCACCGGCTTCCCCGTGACCATGACGTCGAAGTCCCGGATCCCGGTCTGTGCGATGATCTCATCGACCGACTGCGACGACACAGCCGTGCCGTCGTCCGCTGGGTCGTCCGCGACCGTGCCGCGCGGCACCGCGATGAGGTTCGATACGGCCAGCACCGAGTCGACCGAGTCGACCCTTGCGACGAGCGCGAGCCGGTAGAGACGGTCCTGATCGGGCAGGTTCAGGTACCAACGGTTGTCGAGCAGGCTGATCGGAATCTCGTAGTGGTCGCTACTCCCCGAGACATCCTCGGAATCGTCGTCCATGCTGTGCACCTGAAGAAGCAGCGCCTCAAAGCCATCGGCTCCGCCGAGCGCGCTCCGGTCGCCATCGCTGAGATCCCAGTACGCGAACGCCCAGCTGGGGTCGCGCAGCATCAGAACAACGCGCGTCTCGTTATACCGATCGGGGAGCTCGGTGCTCACCTGTGCGTCGCTCGGTTGCGCCTGCGCGGGCGACCCGAACTTGCTCTCCTCGACGCGGACAGTGCTACTCGCGCGGTCGCCCTGCTCCTGTCGCCACTCCTCGAGCGCGTCCTCGACCATCTCCTCGAGCTCGGCGCGGGTAGCGCTCTCAGGCACGTCGACGCCGTACGTGTCGGCCAGTCTCAGGAGCGCTTCATACGATGCGTCTGACAGGGACGGAAGGTACATCTGCGTCCGACAATAGGAGCCGCCGTGAATCGTGTCAAGGTTCCTGCTCCCGACCCCGACGCGCGTCGCGGACGCGTGCCGCTTACGCGTGCCGCGTCCGGCTACTCTGTCGGGCGAGGCTCGATCCGGACGGTGCGGACGGTCTCATTGCCCGAGTAGTCACGCGCGGTGATCGCGAGGGTGATCGGTGCGTCGGAAACCTGAAGTCGCGCGACTCGAAGCAGTCCGTCGCGACCGTGGATCGGCAGTGGTGCCCGATCGGGAAGCAGAAGGGGGGGATCGCCATGGCGCAGTGCGTCGAACCTGATCCGGCGAGGATCGGAGCCAGGAATCGCCGCCGACAGCGAGTAAACGCCGACAAGCGGCGCGCGAGCACCACCGACGCGGTCAACCGCGTCGACAAGCAGGTCGTACGCTCCCGGCGGTAGCACGTTGGACGCGAGCAGATCGAAGGTTCTCCCCTCACCAACCGCGTACACGGCGCGGACGGCGGGGCGAATCGTGTCCGCAAGCGGTGGCAGGAGTGTCAGCGGGTTTATGTACGCCTCGGTCGCCGGATCGTACACAGAGAACCGCAGCGCATCCTGGTCGGACAGGCCAGTTCGGCCGGCCGCCCCGGAGTGGTGGCCGATCGGAGTCCGGATCGACACGCGGTCACCGAGGCGAACGAGTGGAAGGCGCTCCAGGTGCGCGTACATCGACCGCAGACCGCTATCGTGAACGATGACGACGCTGTAGCCCAGAGGATCGGTCGGGTGACCCGCCGGCCCGAACACCGCAACGACCGTCCCATCGGCGATGGCGAAGACCTCCCGATCGGTGCCACCAAGATCCATCGCACGCAGCGGCTCTCCGTCGACGTACTGACCAAACGTCCGGGCAACGACGACGTTCTCGACCGGCCACGCCCACTCGCCAGCGGCCGCAGCCGCCCCAGCAGCGGCAACCAACGCTACCAACAGCACCCGACGCATCAGCGAGCCTCGACTCGAACCGCCAGAATGCGGTCATCCACGTGCAGTATTACCAGCTGCCGACGACCGGACAACGCAAAACTGTCGCTGTGGAAAGGCACGCGGATCGGGACCATCCCATCGGTATCCGCAAATGCGAGCTCGGACGCAAACCGGAACCCCTCGGCAGGATCTCTATCTTCGGATCGACCGAACAGGACCACCAGCGTCCCGTGTCGATCGGCGAGCACCTGCCGGACGGGTAGAGATCCGGCGACCGACGCAGCCGTACCGGCTTCGACATCGATGAGATCGACCAGGTGGCCCTCCTGTTCGGGAAACCGGGCAAACGCGACAACGCCGCCGTCAGAGGAGACATCGACCACCGGGAACCCGGCGGCCGCGCGCGCGACCACCTCCCGTGAAGCACTCACCAGCCGATCATCGGTACGCGCGAACAGTTCGACGTCGGTCACGAGCGTGCGGTCGATCGCGTCGAGCCGTTGCCGGGCAACCGCGACGAGCGCCGCCGCGCGGTCGGTCGCAACGCTGACTGTCACGGCGCCCGATCCGTCGGCAGGTACGCTGTCGGCGACGACAGCGCCGGCGCTACCTACAACAGTCACTCTGCCGCCAAGCGTGCCGATCACCGTGTACTCATCCGCCACCGCCACCGACGTCACCGGCGACGCGTGGCGCAGCGTCCAGAGCGGCTCACCGCGGTGATCGATTCGAGTCAGCGCGAGCGCGTCGGGACCCGAGACGAACAGCGCTCCTCCGACGAAGAACGGATACCCAGGAACCGCAAGCGAAGCGACGGGAACCCCGCGGACGTCGCGGACTACAAGCTGGTCGGGGTGTCGTGGATACGAAACGAACAGATCCGGCCCGATCGCGACCGGCGACGAGGTTCGCCATCGAGCGCGCACGCGCCCGTCGGGGTCTACCCATCCGAACGACTCGCCGGTGAACGGGATCCACGCGTCGGCGTGCAACGATCGCTGTTCGTCGGTATCCGGGCGGACAGCGGCAGCATTCTGCGCGTCGGTTGCCACGACAGGGTCGATCGCAGGAACCACCGCCCACCGGGCTTCCACGGTGAGTTCCGGAGCGAGCTGCAACGGGAAGAATACGAGGTAGAGGAGGACGAAAACCAGGATCAGTACGTAGAAGTTGCGTGTTCGCATGATAGGCGATGTCGTTCTCAGGGACGGTCGGATCGTATACTATCGCACTATCGGTGTCAAACCACGGGAGGAGCGGATGGATCACGAGTCACTGAGAGCGGCGGCCGTTGCTGCGGCCTCAAACAGCTATTCGCCGTACTCAAGATTCCGCGTTGGGGCCGCGCTACTGTGCGCCGACGGGACGATAGTCACCGGCACGAACGTGGAAAACCGCTCGTACGGACTGACGATCTGCGCCGAGCGTTCGGCGATAGCGACTGCGATATCGGCGGGTTACCGCGAGTTCACCGCGATCGCGGTCCACTCACCCGATGCTCCGGTGCCGCTGCCCCCGTGCGGCGCGTGTCGGCAGGTCATCAGCGAGTTCATGGATCACGACGCGATCGTCCACTTTTCCGATGCCGACGGTCATTGGGAGCACGCGACGGTACGGCAGATCATCCCGTTCGATTCGCTGCACCATCTGCGGCAGCCCTAGCCTCTTTTCGCCTCGGCCCGCTTCTCGTCGTCTTCCATTTTCGCCTTCCAGACATCTGCCTTCCGCTTGGTCGCGTCGGCCTGCTGCGTCTCGCCCAGGAGCGTATGGAGCCGCTTCAACGCGAGCAGGAAGTTCACCGCCTGCTTGAAGTCATCGATTCGCGACGTCGCCAGCTCGTATCGTTCCCGGTAACGGTCGGCCGACCGCTGCAGGAGCCCCTTGACCAGTCGCAGGTGCGCCAGACGCATCTCGTATCCAGGCACGCGCGGGTCGAGTCCGGCAATCAGCGTCTTCAGGTCGACTACGTTCTTTGCTACGGTCGCGAACCTTCCCTCGAGCTCGACGAACGACCAGCGCCACTTGTTGTTCTCGCCGTAGTCGTCCACGACCGACTGGATCGTGAAGCCGAGCTTGCGGATCAGCGCGTAGCGCTTCGGATCGGGCAGGCTTTCGATCTCCGACAACCGATCTGAGTAATCGGAGAACGGAGCATCAATTAGATTGCTGACAACTTCCTCGATGAAGATCACGCTCGAGTAGCACGAACGCCGGGCGTCGTTCAGGAAGCTCTCGTTCTTGATATTGAGCATGCTCAACGAGATCCGGTTGAGCACAAGGTAGATCGAGGCCAGGTTCAGTCGCTCGTCGGCGAGCGCGATCCGCTTGTATCCGGCTCCGGAGGGATTCTGCTCGATCGTCGCCAGAACAGCCTGCTCCCGCTTGAGCGCCGCCTCCACGACGTTTCGGTACTCCTTGACTCGCTCCGAATACCGTGACTTCGCCTCGTCGGAGATCTTACCCATACTACCTCCGGTACTTCTCGAGCAGGTTGAGCGCGTGGTTTCGCGATGCGCTTCCGGTGCGGTCACCCGCAAGCATGCGCGCGATTTCGTCGACCCGTGAGTCGGCTTCGGCCGTCGCGATCTGAGTCACGGTCCGGTCGCCTCTGACAACCTTCTGAACCACGATGTGCGTGTCGGCGCGCGCTGCGATCGACGCCAGGTGCGTGATGCACAGCACCTGCTTGCTGCGACTCAGTTCGTAGAGATGCTCGCCAACCGACACCGCGACCTCGCCACCGATCCCGGAATCGATCTCGTCGAATACCATGCACGCGACCTGGTCGTTCTCCGCGAGCGCGCGTTTGAGCGCGAGCATCACCCGTGACAACTCCCCTCCCGATGCGACGTCGGACAGCGGCTTCAGCGGCTCTCCCGGGTTCGGTGAGATCACGAAGGAGATCGTGTCGAGTCCGTGCGGTCCGCAGCTTGGACGACCGTTCTCCCCGCGTCGAGCATCGACGCTCACCTCGAACCTGGACTTCTCCATCCCGAGCTGGTGAAGACTCGACAGGACGCGCTGCGACAGGGTCCCGGCCGCGCCCTTGCGCCGCGCGGAGAGGTCGTTGGCAAGCGCGAGCACGTCGCGCTCCCTGGTCTTGATGTCAGCGCGCAGCCGCTCTTTGTCCTCTTCCCACGTCTCGAACCCCTCCAGTTGGGCCTTCGCCTCCTCGTAGTACGCGAGGATTTCGGGGATCGACGAACCGTACTTCTTCTCCAGGCGATGAATGAGCGCGAGCCTGGTTTCGACCTGTTCGAGCCGGTCGGGACTGAACAGGACCCCACCGCGGTAATCTCGAACCACCTCCGATACGTCTTCGAGCTCGAAGAAGAGATCCTCGAGTCTGCGCGCGGTGTCCCGCAATCCATCGTCTATACCGACGACCGTGTCCATCGCGGCCCGGGCCGAGCGGATCTGGGTCAGCGCGCCTCCGCGGTTTTCAGAGATCGAGTCGTACAGCTCGTCGAGCGCGGAAAACAGCCTCTCATGCTGGCTGAGGACTCGACGTTCGTTCTCGAGCGCATCCTCCTCATCGGCAGTGAGAGAGGCGTCGGCGATCTCTTCGACGGCGAACTGGAGAATATCCATCTCACGCGCACGCCGCCGCTCGTTCGCTTCCATCGTCTCAAAGCGCTTCTTGAGCGCCGTAAGCTCGGTGAACGCGTCGTGCAGCCGCGCAGCGTCGGACTCGAGTCCGGCGAACCGGTCGAGCATCCTGCGGTGGCTCTCTTCGGAGAGCAGCGACTGGTGCTCGTGCTGTCCGTGAATGTCAAAGATGCAGGTCGCGAACTCGGCCAGGTCCTTTCTGGTCACCGGGGTCGACTGGACATAGATCGCACCGCGGCCGCTCGCCTTCACGGTGCGCCGCACGATGACCGTATCGTCTTCGGCATCGATACCGTGAGAGGAGAGCCAGTCGTTCGCGTCCGCGTTCCCTTCAATGGAAAACGTCGCGGCAACCCGAGCCTCTTCGGTTCCGGTGCGAATTGCACCGGTATCGCCGCGCGCGCCGTGGAGCAACGACAACGATCCGACGAGGATCGACTTACCGGCGCCGGTCTCGCCGGTCAGCACGTTCATCCCCGGCGTGAACCGCACGGTCAGCCGGTCGATGAGCGCGTAGTTCTGGATCGACAGCTCTTCGAGCATCAACCGTCCTCTTCGGTCGGAGAACCCGGCTCACCCGACCACTTGAGCTTGCTGCGCAGCACGTCGTAGAAGTTCCGGTACCGCGCGCGGACGATCCGAGCGCGGTGCTCGCTACGCCGGACGGTCACGACGTCACCGGCCTCGAGCGGCAGCACGAGTTGCCCGTCGACGGTCAGCAGCACATCGGTTCGCTGCTGCCGGTCCACGACGATGCGAATAACCTCGCTGCCCGGCACGACGATCGGACGGTGCGACAGCGTGAACGGACAGATCGGGTTCACGATCAGCGCGTCCATCCTTGGATCGAGGATCGGCCCGCCGGCAGCCGCGCTGTGCGCTGTCGAACCGGTTGGGGTCGCTATGATCACGCCGTCGGCGCGATAGTTGCCGAGGCTCATCTCGTCGAGCTCAACGGTCAAGCGGACTATCTTGGAGATTCCGGCCGCGGTGATCACCGTGTCGTTGAGACCGACGAAGCGATCGACGACCTCACCTCGACGCTCCACGGAAACATCGATCAGGATTCGCTCGGCTATATCGAGCCGGCCCGACCGGTATTCGGCGAACGCGTCGTACCACTCGGTTTCGGTGATCTCGGTCAGGAACCCGAAATCGCCCATGTTCACACCGATGATCGGGATGCCGCGCGGCGACAGGATCCGCGACGCAAAGAGAACCGTCCCATCGCCTCCGAGCGAGAAGGCGAGGTCGCAGCCATCGGTCGGGGGACCGACCGGCTCGCCCGAGAACGTAAAAACAGTGGCATCGACACCCTCGTCCTTCAGGCGACGCTCGATGACCAGAGCCAGATCTCCGGCGCGAGGTTTGAGAAGATTTGCGATGATAAGGACTTTGTGGACGGTTCGTCCCAACCTTGAAGACTCCTTGCGCTGGTTACCGCTACTATATCTACGCCCGAAACCGCTGTAAAGCTTCAAGAATGGTACAGGAAACTACGGCAGCGACACGATCGTACGCTCGATAAGCTCGACTTCCTTAGACGTCAGCGACGGATAGAGCGGAAACCGCAGGCACCGCAGCACCATGGACCGCGCGACGGGGTAGTCGTCCTCCACGATCCGGTGCGTATCGAGCGGGTCCGGGCGCTCGAGCGTATCGCCGTCATCCTCGTGCGCATTCTCCGCGGAGCGAGCATTCTCCGCGTAGCGGGCTAGAACCGAGTCGGCGAACGTCCCGATCGCCTCGACGCCCTTCTTGCGCGCGTACGCGATCACGTCGCCGACGCTGCCCTCGACCAGGACCGGAAAGGTGAACGCGACCGGCTCGCTATCCCCCGACTGGACTAATGCCCGATGTCTGCCCCTCATCAGCGCCTTCGTGAAGACGGCGGCGATCTCTGCGCGTCGCGTGACAAACCGTTCGATCTCGCGGATCTGGGTTGTTCCGAGCGCCGCGTTCATGTCGGGAAGCAACGCGTCGGGCGGCAGCAACTCGGATAGCCTTCGCAGCGACGCGCGTTCACGCCGGCCACCGGTCAACAGCAGCGTGCCGCCTCCTGCGGTGATGATCCCGTCGGGTTCCATCGCAAGGATCGTGTAGCGGCCACAGGTGCCTGCCCGGCTCGTTCCGGTGTTCGCGCCGAACGCATCGGAGATGTCCTCGATCACGGCCAGTCCGGTTGCGGCGATTCGCTCCATATCGGGAACGAACCCGAGATGTCCGGCGGTGATCACCGCCGAGGCGTTCGGCGCCTCGCGCTCGACCGCTGCCGGATCGATCACGACCGACCCGGGCGCCACGTCGACGTATACCGGCGTGATGCCGAGCCGAAGGAGCGTCTGGTGGTACGAATGCGGTACGAGCGGATCGAGCACGACCCGATCGCCGGGTGCGAGCCCGAGCTCTTCGATCGCGATGCCGAGCGCGCGTCCCCGCTCCCGCAGTGCAATGCCTCCGGCAAGACCAAGGTGCTCGCTGACCGCGGCGACGAGCCGTTCGGTGAGCGCCCCCGGGCCGAGGCTATCCGATACCATACAGGTCAACACGGCGTCCATGTCGCGACGCCGAATACTCGGTCGAGATGGTGTGATCACGTGCTACCGTTGTATCCGTTCGAGTTGTCGAAGCTCTTCGGAATCGAAGAGCCGAAAGACATCGAGGAGTATGAGATACCCGCCGTCCTGACTGACGACGCCCTGGATGTA
Organism: Spirochaetaceae bacterium; assembly: GCA_007694025.1. GTDB lineage: Bacteria > Spirochaetota > Spirochaetia > DSM-27196 > SLST01 > SLST01. The sequence continues at coordinate 3,521 of RECL01000133.1, read as the reverse complement.
CTCGCTGCCGATGCCGGAGATGATCTCAGGAGGCTTGTGAACATCGTCGGCCTCGATCGTCACAACCCGCGAGACCTTGTCGATCACGATCGCAAGGTGCCGATCGTCTATGTTGATGATCACGAAACCGCTGAGCAGCTGATCCTCCTCCGACAGCGCGGCCGGAGCGATCCGAAACCGCTTATGAAGACTTATCACCGGGATGATCTCTCCGCGCAGGTTGAAGATCCCTTCAACGTAATCGGGCGCGCTCGGAATCGACCTGATCTCTTCGATCGTGACGATGCCCTCGACGTCCATGATATCAATGCCGTACAGCTCCTTTCCCAGGTGAAAGGTCACCAACTGGAGCGCGCTCGATGAGTCCGACATGCGCTAACCATAGTTCAGCTGCCCGGTTCGTGCAAGTGCCGCGTTTGACAGCGATCCTGCAGACCGGTATCGTCAGGTATGGTCCCGCGCACATGAAAACCTCGCTCCTCACTCTGCTTCTGATTGTCTGCCTTGCGTCAGCGATGGTAGCCGAACCGGTGACGACAGCGCCGACCGACGCTCGGGCTGAGCTTGCCCCCGGCACGGATCAGAACGACCGGAACTCAGTGAACCCGGCGCCGACTGCAACAACGATCGCGTCGCCGCTCCCGTGGTGGGGATGGGCGCTGCTGCTGTTCGGGTTCACCACTCTGCTCGGTGTCATAGCGGTGATAGGAGGGGTTGGCGGCGGGGTGCTCTTTGTCCCGATTGTCAGCGCGCTCTTTCCGTTTCACTTTGACTTCGTCCGTGGCGCGGGACTGATGGTCGCGCTGTGCGGGGCGCTGTCGGCCGCACCCCGGCTCCTGCGCGGCGGGATGGCGAGCATTCGGCTTGGGTTGCCGCTCGCGCTCATCGGGTCGGCCGCGTCGATCGGCGGGGCATCGCTCGGCCTCCTGCTGCCGACAAGCGTAGTCGAGCTGCTCCTGGGCATTTCAATCGTCGGAATCGCGACGCTGATGATCGTCGCACCAGGCGGGAGCCGCGTGCAGCTTCGCTCGGACCCGATCGCGATCGCGCTCGGAATTCGCGGAAGCTACTACGACACGAGCGTCGGCCACCGCGTTGAATGGACGGTGCACCGCACCGGTTGGGCGCTCGTTGCGTACATCGGCATCGGGATCATCGGGGGCATGTTCGGCCTTGGGGCCGGATGGGCGAACGTACCGACGCTCACGCTGCTGATGGGCGCGCCGATCAAGGTCGCCGTCGCAACGAGCGGCTATATCATGACCCTCAACAGCAGCGCGGCCGCATGGGTGTACCTCAACGGCGGCGCGGTGCTCGCGTTGATAACGGTCCCGTCGATCGCCGGGATGATGGTCGGCACGAAAATCGGCGCACGTCTGCTGCCGCGCGTTCGACCGAGGGTGATCCGAAGAATCGTCACAATACTGCTCGTCGGTGCCGGGCTTCGTTCCCTGGTGGCGGGGCTGATCGGGGTGATAGGATGAACGAATCGAAAGACGCCCTGACTCCCGACGAAACGATCGAGGTCAAAATAGGATTCGTGTCCAGGACGTACGCGCGGATGATCGGCTGGCTCGTAACGATATCGCTGTCGACGCTCGTCGCGGCGTTCGTACTCTACGTCTCTGGACTCCTGCCGTCATCTCTACCGGTGGAGACGATTCCGGGACTCTGGCACCTGAGCGCGGCCGACTGCGCGGCTGCGACGAACAGGACCATCGGCTGGCAGTGGATCACGCAGGTCGCAGACGGTCGGTATCTGGTCTATCTCTCGCTCGTTCTTTTTCCTGCGGGGACGATGCTTCTTGTCGCGATCGCCTCCCCGCTCTACCTGCGCGCGCGAGCCCCTTTGATGTCGCTCATCGCGCTTCTGGAAGCGGCTGTCCTCCTGTTCGCCGCGATCGCGGTATGAGGTCGGCGATCGACGACTACCGCGCGCTCCGCGACCGGATCACGCGTGAGGCAGAGCGGTTGTTCGCATTCCACCGGCCACACCTGAAGTGCGCTCGCGGTTGCTACTACTGCTGCGACGCGATTACCGTACTACCGATCGAGATCGAGGCGGTGCGACAGTGGATCGAGCGAAACGGTCTGCCCGACCCGGCACGGCTCGGGGGGCCGCCCGATGACCAGGGCGACACGCCCCACCTGGTACACGACCGTTCGACGCACGGCGTGCATCCAAACCCTGATTCGCGCCCCTCTTCGGACTCGCGGCCGCAACGATGCGGCTTTCTGGGCACCGCAGGCGAATGTACCATTTACGGGGGGCGACCACTCATCTGTCGCACGCACGGGTTACCGCTCGCATACCGCGTGTACGAGTACGACGAACAAGGAAGAGAGCTCCATCCGGACGACCCGGACTACGTCGATCTATGGTGTGACCTCAACTTCACCGGACGCGACGGAGAAGCGGCGATCGGCGGGCTCACCGACGACACACGCATCAACATGGCGGCGATCAACGAAGAACTCGATCGGCTGAACGCCCGCTTCATCGCGGAGCACACTCCCGACCGGGCCGCGCGACCCGACCCGGAGCAACCCGACGACCGGTACCCACTATCGGTCCTGCTCAAACGTCCACGATAGGTCGACGATCTGCCGCCGACCACGTACGGAGTTGCTGTCACTCTTCGCCGACGGTGCCGAGCGGTCGAAACGAGATGTCCAGATCGTGCGCGAGCGCGATCTCGTCGAGATCCCGGCGCAACTGCGATGCATTCTGGTCTTCGGGTACCTCGCACACGATACGCATCCTGAACATCGGCGCGCCGGTAAACGGAGCACCGGTCGTATCGGTCTCCAGATCATCGATATTCACGTTGCGCCTGCGAAGCAGCGCGGTGACCGCGTGGACGATTCCCGGCGTATCGAGCGATACGCACTCCACGCGGTACGGTCGTCCGCGGCCCGAAACCTCGGGAGCGTGAGTGGGCCTCACGGAAATGTCCAGTCCGCATCGCTCAGCGATCTCGGGCAACGCGTCAACCAGCGCATCGGTTTGCTCATCGGCGCATGAAACCAGGAGAATCATAGCGAACTCGCCACCGAGCAGCGCCATCCGGCTCTCTTCGATATTCGCGTGCAGGTCGAGCAGTGCCGCCGACAGATCATCGACAATCCCGACCCGGTCGCGTCCAGACGCGGAAAGAACTAGCAACGCACTCATGACAGTCAGGATACCGTATGCAACGCGCTTCGCCAATTCCGATGCAGAAAGGCGCCGCATGCGCCCGGCCAAATGCGGCATCTGGACAAAGAAGGGCCACGTGACCTTGGACACCTCGCTGCGGTCGGAGTCCTGGAGTTTCGCCAGGAGCGAAACTCCAACGGTCGTCGCCAGGGGTTAGCCGCCGTGATCGAGCGAGCCTCGATATCACGACCAGTCAGGATTGCTGCTGGGACAAAGAAAAGGAAGCCTGAACAACGGCTGCGCCGTTGTTCCTGGGCTTTTTGTTTGTCCTTTGGACAAAGAAAAAGCCTGGCGACGTGACCTTGGACACCTCCCTGCGGTC
>RECL01000082.1 GCA_007694025.1 Spirochaetaceae bacterium | reverse complement strand
GACACGAGCCTGCGTCTCACGCCGTCGGCTACCCCCGGCTGAGATCGGCCAGGCTGCGCACGCGCAGCTGCTTCGTGAACTGGGCGACCGACAGCTTCGTCGCGGGCGTCACGGTGAGCTTCACCGTCGCGCCGGGGCGCAGGTGAACGAAGTTATCGTCCGCGCGAAAGTCCGCACCGGCAAGCTCGATCCAGCTCCAGAGCGCTACCGCATTACTCTTGAGGCTCACCGTGAACGATCCGTTCGCCAGCTGTTTCACGGTCGTGGTGATCACAGGGTTGGGATCGAGCTCCAGGTGCTTCGGTCGGGCGAAGGTCACCAGGTTGTCGGCAACCTTCACGCGCCCGTCGTACGCCTCAAGCCAGACGATCAGGTCGCGCGCACCGTTCGAGTCGACCAAATTCTGCAGCTTGAGCGTATGGACGGATCGGTTCGCGTTCTTCCCCGACTTCACCGCCTTCTCACCGGCGTCGAGCTTCTTCCCGCGCGCGTCGGTGACGATCCACTTCAGCGTGAGCGCGCGGGCGGCGCGCTCGTCGTTGGTAAGGTGGATTTCCACGGTCCCGCGCTCCTGGTCTTCGATACCCGACAGGAGCAGCGGAGCGAAGAACTTTCGCGCCATGAAGTGGAGCGCTTTCCAACGGTGGTGATAGTCGATCGACGACCAGCTCGCCACGGGCCACGTGTCGTTCAGCTGCCAGTAGAGCGTTCCCATTCCGCGCGGCATCGATCGGCGCCAGTGCTCTACCGCGTACTTGATCGCCATGCCCTGCAGGATCTGGCTCGCCCACAGCGTCTGGTCGAACCCGGTAGGCAGCCGGAACCAGTCGAGCATGTAGTGCATGATCGTGCTGTTTCCGATACCGCTGCGCTGGTGGTGTTCCATCACGAAGCTGGTGACGTTGCGATCCCCGGGGGCGGTGTACCCGTGCGTCGTCTTCGGCTCGGGAAAGCTCTGGAACCCGAACTCGGAGTTGAACCGGTGCTCGCAGGTGCGGTACCACTCGAACGGTTTCATCCCGTGCCAGACGTCCCACAGGTGCGCGTCGCCGCAGGTCGGATCGCGGTGATTCGATCGGTCGCCGTGTGGCGTGTGCGGGCTGCCCGGCCAGTACGCGGTCTGCCCGTCGTGGTCGGAAACGACGCGCGGCAGGAGATCGTCAAACAGGCGCGAGTAGTCCTTCCAGCTCATCGTGCGGTCGGTCCATTCGGGTCCGACCAGCCCCTGCTCCAGCTCGTTGTTGCCGCACCAGAGCGCGAGCGACGCGTGATGCCGCAACCGCCGGACATTGTCGACCGCCTCCTGCTCGACGTTCGCGACGAACAGATCGTTGTCGGCCGGGTAGGTATAGCACCCGAACATGAAGTCCTGCCAGACGCAGATCCCGTACTCGTCGCACAGGTCGTAGAAGACGTCCTCCTCGTAGAGGCCGCCGCCCCAGACGCGCAGCATGTTCATATTCGCGTCCGCCGCGCTCTCTACCAGGTCGCGATAGCGTTCCGGTGAGGTGCGGTTGTTGTACGCGTCGGCGGGGATCCAGTTCGCACCCTTCGCGAAGAACGGCACGCCGTTTACGACGAACTGGAACGACTCGCCCCACTCGTCCTTGTGCCGGTCGAGCACGAGCGTCCGCAGGCCTACCCGCTTCTCCGCCCGATCCAGAATCTCTCCATCGGCGCCGGTCAGCGCGACGCGCACGTCGTAGAGCGGCTGATCGCCCATCGCGTTCGGCCACCACAGCTCGGGCTTCGCGATCTTGATCTCGGTCGAGCCCGATCCGCGCCGCAGCGCAACGGTCGACTCGGCGACTGTCTTTGATCCGCGCGTGACGGTGACGGTCGCACCGACTGCCGTACGCGTCGCGCTCGCGGTCAGTTCGGCATCGACCGATACGCGAAGCGATACCGCTCGCGACGCCGCGTGCTGCTGAGCGATCCGCACATCACAGAGGCGGGCGACGTCGAACGCGACTAGTTCGATAGCGCGCCAGATACCGCACGTGACGGTGCGGATGCCCCAGTCCCACCCGAAGTTGCACTGCTCCTTACGGATATGCCCGTGGAAGCCGATCTTCTCACCGCTGTTCCACCCCGGCAGTCGACGCGCCTTCTCCTGCTCGATCGTGAAGTTCAGAGCGCTCGCGAACCTGACCTGGATCGTGTTTGACCCGGCGCGCAGGACGTCCTTGACGTCGAACTCCCACGTCCGGAACATATTGTCGGTGCGCCCGATTTCGGTCCCGTTCACGCGGATCGTCGCGAGCGTATCAAGCCCGTGGCATCGCAGCACGACGCGCTCGCGACCCAGGACGCGTTCGGTCACGTCGAACGATCGGCTGTACTCCCAGTCGACTTCGCTCACCCAGTACGCGTCAAACTCCTGCGCACGAAAAAACGGGTCGGCGATCTTCCCGGCTGCAAGCAGATCGGTGTGTACGCAACCGGGTACCGTGGCCGGCGTGCCGGCTTTGGCGTCGCACTGGCGGACGCTCCACGCGCCGTTGAGACTCAGTGTATCCATGCGGTGATTCTACGTAGAAGATCTGCGTCAATCTTCTCTCCGGATGACCCATTTTTGAACTTATTTGATATAGTCTGGCCATGGCCGGATCGGAGCCAACCAGCAGGACGAGTCGAAGCCACCGGGCGGAGTTCCACGCGAGCGAGGTACTGACCAACGGCCGGATCTACTCGTGCCATACGATAGAGGAAGCCGGCGCCTGGTCGTATCCGCCGCACCTTCACGTCGACTGCTGCGATCTGACCTACGTATACCGCGGCGAGCTCAACCAGCAGGTCAACGGAACGTCGCGCACGTTGAGCGAAGGGTCGGTGACGCTTGTTCGGCCGGGCGACACGCACTGGCCTCGCGGTCGCCACGTCGTTCTGTACAACCTGAACTTCAGACCGCGGACGCTCGCATCGGCAGGCGACTACCTGGGACTCTCCGAACGGATCGACGCTATGCTGCAGTCTGCCACACCACCGGTCTTTGCCGTACCGTTGCCCGCGCGGTCGCGGGTACTGCTGGAGCTGCAACAGCTGCTCCTTGGCCAGCACGAGCCGAACGCCGCGGTCGCGTTCCGCGGTTTCCTGGCACGCTGGCTCTCCGAGCTGACCGGCCCGACCGATGCGCCGACCCGAACAACGATGCCGGCGTGGATGGGTGAAGTGCTGCGCGCTATCGAAACCGACGTCGAACGGCCAATCACGGTTGCGGACCTGGTCAGGCTGTCGGGGCGAAGCGGCGCGCACATCGCGCGCTCCTTCCGTCACCACCTGGACACGACCCCGTCGGCGGCGATCAACGACGCCCGCATCCGCCGCGCGGCGCTCCTGCTCGCGCACACGAACCGCAGCATCCTGGACATAGCGTACGGCCTGGGCTTCAGCAACGCGAGCTACTTCTATCGGCTCTTCCGTTCGGCCCACGGAGCGTCACCGCGCCGCTACCGCATCGCGCACGCCCCGCTGCGCGGCGCGGCGGTGTAGCCCAACGCGCCGACGCGAAGCCGCCGCGCGGACGCGAAGCCCGCCGCGCGGACGCGAAGCCGACGCGCGGACGCGAAGCCCGCCGCGGTTGCTGAGAATCCGCGGCGGGGATACTATTGAGGCATGAGCGTGACGGTAGCCGGAACAACCAAACTCACGTACGACGAGTATCTGCACTTTCCCGACGACGGCCGCCGGCACGAGATCATCGATGGAGAGCACTACGTGTCACCGGCACCGAGCACCGATCATCAGAACGTATCCAGGCACATTCAGTATGCGCTCTACCGACAGCTCGAAGAGCGCGGTCGCGCGCAGGTCTTCAACGCGCCGGTCGACGTCGAACTGTCGCCGACCGACGTCGTGCAGCCCGACCTGGCGGTCGTGCTGACCGAGCACAGCGACAGAATCCTGCGCAGCCGTCTGCGCGGCGCCCCCGACCTGGTCGTCGAGATCGCCTCTCCGTCGACCGCGGAACGCGATCGCACGCTCAAGCTCGCGCTCTACGCGCGACACCGCGTTCCCGAGTACTGGATCGTCGACTCCGAAAAGCGGTGCGTCGCGCAGTACCGACTGCAGAGCGACGGCGGGTACGACGAGCCCGATCTCCACGAGGAATCGATCGCGTTCGCCGATGCGGTGGTCGACCTCACCGACGTCTGGCGACGGCTCTGAGAGCAGGCAGCGCGGCTACTGGCCGCTGACGTGGTCGACGCGCGCAAAGAGGCGCGACAGGCGGTCGGTCACGTGCGGCGGGAGCGGCGGTCGCTGGATGCTTTCGATGTTCGCCATCAGGTGCTCCGCACTCCCGGTACCCGATAGCGTCACGTGCATCGCTTCCTCATGCCGGACGAGCCGGTACGCCGCATCGACCAGGCTCTCCGCGTCGGACTCGCGCACGACCCACCCGAGCGGGTCGTCGGGAGTGCCGCCCACAGCTTCCAGTTCGTCGCGGGTTATCGACCCGTCTGACAGGAGATCACCGATCACGTCGCGAAGCCGCTCGACGCGGCTCAGCGCGAGCCTGACCGCGAACATCCCCAGCACGCCGACGCCGTTCGCGAGCGCCCGCGGGAAGACGCGCTCGCGCGCCGACTGGTTCAGGATGTTGAACCCGACCATCATGACGTCCCAGTGTTCGTCATCGAGCGCACGCGCGAGCGCGCGGTGATCGGGATCGGCGTTGAACGCCTCGGTGATCCCGATGAAGCGGACCTTGCCCGCTTCGCGCGCGCGCAGGAGCCCCGGAAGAAGCCGATCGGCGACGGTATCGTACGAGTCGATCTGAACGCCGTGGAAGTGACACACGTCGATGTAGTCGGTCCCGAGCGCGCGCAACCTGCTATCGACCGCGTCGGTCACCGCGCGTTCGGCCGCCCGCGCCGATGAGGTGTCGAACGAATCCCACGACGAGATCTTCGTCGACAACACGAGCGTGTCGCGCTTCACGCCGTCGATCGCGCGCGCGACGACGTCTTCGGTGTCGTACGCCTCGGCGGTGTCGATGAAGTTTACGCCGCTGTCGAGCGCGAGCCGCACGACGCCGACCGACTCATCGCGGCTCCCGCCGCCGCGCAGCCCCACCCTGCTCGGCCCGCCGGTACCGACCCCGATCGCGCTCACGGTGAGCCCGGTTCTCCCGAGTACGTTGTAGTCCATCAGAGCGCCTCCGCGATTCGTGACTGAACCGTTCGACTATCGTAGCGCAACGACCGCACCCTGTCACGAAGTCGTAGCGCAAGCTGCGGCGCGGACGCGCACTCGACCGAATCCACGACCCCGTGCACGACGGTCAGCACGACCGACCCGACACCCGCGACCGGCACCGTCACCTGAAACCGTGGGGTATGCCCGTAGACCCACTCCCACGACGCAAGCTCATCGGCGACATCGGCCGCGGCGGCAGGTGACGCGAGCGTGCCCAGCGACGCGGCGCCGGATGAACGCGGGCTCGGCTCGCCGGCACCTCCGTACTCGCTGATGAACGCCGATTCGAGCGCGTCGGCGAGCCGGTCGTGGGTCAGCCCGGGCGCGTGGTCGGCCAGATTCGTCACGACCGACCGGACGCTCGGAGTCGCCTTGGTCGCGATCGAACCGGAGGCGGGCGCGGCAAGGTAGGCGACCAGCCGGTCAAGATCAGCGTCCACCAGCAGCGTCCCATGGTGGAGCGACCTGCCGCGCGTGTGGCGAAACGCGTTGCCCGAGATCTTCCGGTCGCCGACTCGCAGATCGTTGCGCTCGGTCTTGATCGCCTCTACGCCAAGCGCGGCGAGCGCGGCGATCACGACGCCGAAGTGGCGCTCCTGGTCGTAGCGGTCGGACGGAGCGATGAAGGAGAAGTTCGTGTTGCCCGCGTCGTGGTAGACCGCGCCGCCACCGCTGATCCGACGCGAAAGCGGGATTCCGTCGGCGTGCATGCGGTCAAGGTCGCACTCGACCCACGGGTTCTGATGCCGACCGATCACGACGCACGGATCGTTGCGCCAGATCAGAAGCGTCGGTTCGACGACACCATCGAGGAGCATCGATTCGATAGCGAGGTTCGTGTACGGATTGGTGGTCCGGATCCTGTGGACGCGCATCTACCGCGCGGGGTCGACGCGGAGCTCGGCTCGGATTCCAAAGTGGGCCGACGGGTGAACGCCGAAGGTCGGTCGGTCAAAGACGATCGACGCGCTGCGAGCGACGATGCCGTCGCCCCGGATGAAGACGTAGTCGTATCGCTCGCGTTCGCTACCGAGGGTCGACAGACCGTGCAGGATGATATTGCTGTTCGTGCGAGCGTCATAGGTGTACCCGGGCGTCCGGTTGACCGCGGCCCACACGTCGGTGAAACCGGCGTCGCGCAGGAGCTCTATCTCGGGCGATCCGGGAAGCGCGAAGAAGCTTCCCATCAGGATTACCGGCTGGGTGCCGGCGAGTTCGTTGATGTACGTGAGCGTCGCGCGCGCCTCTCGTAACCGCCGTTCGCTTCCCTCGACCGCCGCGCGGACGAGCGCGGTGTACTCGTCACCGGAGAGGTCGCCCCGGTCGTACGCGTCGACGAGCGCGCGAAGCCGCTGCGCGTCCGCGTGAGGAGACGGCGTCCACCGCGTCGTCAGCACGAAGACCCGACGGTCCCCCACAGTGATCTGCGACGCGATCAGGTTCGCGCCGGGCCCGAATTGGAACGACGCAACACGACCGGCCGCCGGGCCGGAGAGCTGGCTGACTCCAACCATCGACAAACCCCGAGACCGGTCGGCCAGGATGACGCTTCCTTCGCGAAGATTCGCGGGCAGCCCCACCGTGCCGATCCGGACGCCGGCCTGTCGCACGGCGGAAACCGCGTCGTAAGTCAGCGCTTCGCCGACGCGATCGGCGAAGGCTGGAAGAGGATTCGCCTCCTGGATCGCGATGACGTCGGGCCGAAGCTGCACCAGGCCTGCGGTCAGCAGATCGAAACGGAACCGGCGCGTCGCCGCGTCTTCGTATTCGCCGCTCGCAAAGGCTCCGGAGTAGGTGAGACCCGACCACGCATTGATTGTGACGACCGTGATTGTTTCGGCAGCGACGACCCCGGCGCACAGCAGGACCAGGAGCGTCGACGCGATCCGCTTCATGCACCCATTCTATGGCGCGGAAGGGGCTTTCACAAGCGTTTTCTCGGTATCTTT
>RECL01000207.1 GCA_007694025.1 Spirochaetaceae bacterium | reverse complement strand
ACTCGTACACCGCCTGGGCTCCCGGGGGAACCGGCGGCGAGTCGGAAGAGCTCGTCGGCGAGTGGCTGCGCGGAAGGCCGGATCGGGATGAGGCGTTCGTGTCGACCAAGGTGGGGCTGCCCTACCTGGACGTCCCGAAGGGACTCAACCCGCAGGTCATCCGGCGGGAGATCGACCGGAGCCTGAAGCGGCTGCGGGTCGACTGCATCGACCTCTACCTGGCCCACGACGACGAGCCGAACCAGCCGATCGAGGAGACCGTGGGGACCTTCGCCGAGATTGCGAAGGCGGGCAAGATCCGACACTACGGCATCTGCAACCACTACGTCCACCGGATGGCGGAGGCGGTCGGCGTCTCCCGCCGGGACGGGAACACGCCCATCACGGTCGTGCAGATGCGCTACTCGTACCTTCGCGACAACGCGTGGTCGATTGCGACCCCGGGTCGGCCGACCAACGTCAACCTGGAGGTGCTCCTCTACTGCGGCGCGCAGAATCTGCCGATCATGACCTTCTCCGCGCTCGCCAAGGGCGTCTACACGAACCCGGCGAAGTCGCTTCCTCCCTACTATGCGGGTGAGGACTCCACGCGGCGGCTGTCGAAGCTGCGCGAGGTGGCCGGGCGGTTGGGCGTATCGCCGAACGCGCTCGTACTCCGGTGGCTGCGGACCAATCCGTACGCGACGCTGATTCCGCTCTTCTCGGCCTCATCGGTCGCGCAGATAGAGGACAACCTGGCAGCGGCGGAGATAAAGATGAGCGGTGAGCTCTGGAAGGAGCTTGACTCTGCCGGACCGCCGGCGTAGCGCGCGCGGCCCGGGCGAAAACCGGCGGTGCTGGCCGCCCCGGCTCGGCTCGGCTATCATGCTGCCCGATGACACTCTACCTGATGCGACACGCTGAGAGTACTGCAAACTCCGCCGGGATTCTAGCGGGTAGATTCGATGCCCCGCTGAGTGACGCGGGCACACTCGCCGCCCAAGATGTCGCCACCGCGCTCTCGCGGCGCGCCACGTTCTCGAGGGTCATCTCGTCGTCTCTGCTGAGGGCGCGACAGACGGCTCTCGCGGTCTGCGAGAGGATCGGTCTGCGTCTGGAGACAGACGACCGGTTGGCAGAGCAGGACCTGGGGGTGTTCAACGGGTGCCGCCACGACGTGGCACGGGATGACCCGCGGTACGAGACGCGGATGGGCGAGCGCTGGAACTGGACGCCACCGAACGGGGAATCGTACGCCATGGTCTACGACCGGGTGGCGTCATTCTTCGCGGACCTTGCAGAGTCCGACTCGTCGGACGGCTCGGTCCTGATCGTGTCCCACGCGATCACGATGCGTCTGATTCGTGCGTGCCTCCAGAACACCGCACCCTCCTACCCCACGTCGGTGGCCTCGAACGGCGAGATCTGGCGAACGTCGTTCGTGCGGCCGGGTGTTGCGTGCGACGTTGAGGTCCTGCGACTCTGACCCGGCCGAAGGTCGATCGCGACGCTACCTGTCGAATCGCGTCGGCCGTCCATGCTCCACGAGCCAGCACTGGAACGCGAGCCCCGCCGGGTCGAGCATGGTCTGGAACTCGTCGAGCTCCGCTTGTGTGAACTCACCCCAGAGGAGCAGCCCCTTCCCGGCGTGCAGGTGGATCAGCGAGTAGTCGAACGCGGCGACCACCTTCCGGTCGAACTCCAGCAGGAGCGACGCGTAGAGCGCTGGCGAGAGGATCGTGGAGGCGTCGGCCTGGTAGTCGTGCATCGGACCGGGCGCGAGGATACTCCACCGCGTCAGGTAGCCGCCGTTCCTCGGCGCCGCGGGTCCAGAACGCGCTGTGCCGGTGAACGAGCGACTGGATGTCCACCGACTCGATCATGGTTCGACCCCGTACAGCCGGTCGAGCATCCCGACCCACGTGCGGTACGCGCCAAAGTCGAACGGCCGCTCGCCGGACACGCAGTGGTTCACGTGCTCTCTCACCGCGGGCCGTCCGGAGGAGACGCCGGAGAACCCCGCCACCTCCCCACCGGGCCACCGCACGAGCAGCATCGACTGCCCGGCGGGAACGGCGACCTTCCCAAGGTTCAGGCTCTCATTCGGCGGACACTCGAACCGACCCTTCGCGTGTTCGTGCTCCTTCCCCGACGAGTCGACCGCGGTGATCCGGTAGTCGCCGGCGAACTGCTGTCGTGTGTCGTTCGCAGCGAAGAGCTCGAGCGATCCGGGGTCGGCCGACCCCTGGTCGGCGTCGACGATCATCAGGCACTGCGGGAGCTGGCTCTGCCGGATCCAGTAGTACGGCTTCTTCGGCTTCCACTCGTAGTCGACGACCGAGTAGTTGAACATCATCGGGAACATGTCGGAGAGCGACCACCAGATCACGCCGGTCTTCTTCCACTTGCGCGACCGGGAGTACTCGATCGCGAACTTGAAGCAGTTGCCGCTGTAGATGTTCACCGCGAGCGCGAGCTCGCGCCAGTCGTCAAGAGAGAAGGTCCGGCCGAAGAGCCACTCCATCCGCTCCTGCACCGCCTGCTTCCAGCTCAGGAAGTAGAGATCGGTCTGGTGGCCGTCGAGCGACATGTCGACGCTCGCGGTCCTGCGGTCGAACGGCACGTCCCACAGCCGCTTCGCCCGCGGCAGTTCGAGTTTGATGATCGACTCCGACTCGCTCATCGCGTTGATGAAGAACGGACCTGTTTCGCTGACGAAGTGCGACGGCGAGGCCCGGTACGCCGACTGGAAGTCGATCGCGCCGGGGTAGACGTGGTCCTCAGGCGGGAAGTGCGTCCACGGACCGGCGGGGTTACGGAGTCTTTCGTCGATGATGCAGTCGCTCGCGTACGGCGAGCTCTCCAGGTAGGGCGTGTGCGGATTCCACGCGCGGACGGCCTCGGGGAGCACCTTTCGATTGACCAGATTGTGCGACGGCCGCAGATCCTGCGCCATCCGCCCTGCCTTGAAGAACATCTGGTCGACCTCGTTGTCTCCCGACCAGAGCGCGATCGACGGATGGTTGCGGAACTCCCGCACCACCCACTCGGCCTCACGCTTCACAACCTCCAGAAACCACTCGTCGTTGGGCGGGAACTCGCACGCGAACATGAAGTCCTGCCAGACCAGGATCCCGTGCTCGTCGCAGTAGTCGAAGAACCCGTGCTCCTCGTAAATCCCGCCGCCCCAGACCCGGATCATGTTGCAGTTGAGGTCGAGCGCAAGGTCCAGCGCGCGGCGGACGCGCGCATCGGCAAGCGAGTGGAGCGCGTGCTTCGGCTTCCAGTTCGCGCCATTGACGTAGATCCGCTCGCCGTTCACGCGGAATACGAACTCGCCATCGCCGTCTTTCGTGGTGAGCTCGGATCGCAAGAGCTCGACCGTCCGGATGCCGAACCGCGCCGACCAGCGGCTTGCCACCCCGTCGCCCACCAGGAGTTCGACTTCCGCGTCGTAAAGCACCGGCTCACCGTAGCCGCGCGGCCACCACAGCTCCACGTCCGAACGCGGCACCCTCGTCGTGAAGCGACCGGCGACGAAGTTGACCGGGAACTCGAGCTCGTGGACAACGCGGCCGGCGCCGGCGCGCACGTCGCCTCCGCTGCCCGCCCCCGCTCCATCGCCGCGTTCGCGCAACCTGAACACCCCCCGGTACGCACGGAGGTCGATATCAGGCGTCGCAATCGACCAGCTGCACCCGAGCACGACGGAGTCATCGCGGATAACCTGCGTGTTGAGGTAGACATCGGCGATCCTCGTCGCCGGACGGATCACCAGGCTCACCGGGCGCCAGATCCCCGCGGAGACCAGGTGCGGCGCGTTGTCCCAGCCCCACATGTGGCGTGCCTTGCGCAGGTACGCCTGTGCCTGCCGGGCGGCGAACTGCCCGCGCGAGTACTGGAACGCGTCGTAGCGGTGTCGCCGAGCGTGGAGTTCGGCGCTGTAGATCCGGACGCGCAGCGTGTTGGCCCGCGGGCGCAGCCGGTCGGTCACCGGCACCGAGTGCGGAACGAGCATGTTCTCCGTGTGGAGGACGAGCTCGTCGTTGAGCCAGACGTCGGCGATCGTGTCGATGCCTTCGAACAGGAGATCGATTTCATCACGCGCGCCGTGGCGCGCTGCCGACGCAGTCCGCCCAGCCTGGGTCGGTGCGTCGAAGACGGTCTCGTAGACCCAGTCGTCGACGCGCTCCCACTCACGCGTCGCGAAGAAATCGTCGGGTGGGAAGGGGTTACCCATCAGGCCCTCCCGCTCCAGGTCGATCTCGACGTTGCCCGGAACCGTCGCGTCCATTACGTGACGCCGACCCGTGGTGGGGTGGGTGAAGGTGAGCGACCACGGCGACGTGAGCTCGACGCGAACGGTCTGCTCATCGGTGGTCTTCAGAGGGTACGCTGCATTCATGGTTGCTTCTCCTTATGCCATTCGCCGGCAAGCCGACGATCGAGTGTCTCGAGCGACGGCAACGTCGCGTGTGTGTGTCCCGACTCGACGCTCCATGCGCCCGCCGCTGCGGCGAGTCGCGACGACTCTTCGATCGATCGCCCCTCGATCACGCCCGCAAGGAGTCCGGCGATCGCGGTGTCACCGGCCCCGAGCGTGTTCCGGACTGCAACGGGAAAAGCCGGCTGCGCGATCCTCTTTCCCGCCCACTCGTCGGTCCGTACCACCCGACGCAGCGGCGATGCGGACAGCGCGTTCGCAGATCCCGACCGTACAAGAAGCCCGTCGCTACCGAGCTTCACGGCGACGACGCCGGCTCCAAGATCGACGCACCGGAGCGCGATCGCGTCCGCATCGTCGTCGGTGCCGAAAGCCTCTCTGAGCTCGGCGATGCTCGGGGCGAAGATGTCGGTTTCGGGAAGCACCCGCTTCAGAAAGCCCGACCAGTCGGCGCGAGCCGCTTCAGAGTCAGGGTCGGCGATCGTGAGGTCGAGCGACGTCGCTACACCGGCCCGACGCGCGCGGGAGAACAAGTCGCGAACCATTGTGCCTCCGTCGTGGTACGCGGAGCGCATCACCTGCGGATAGCCGAAGTGTAACAGGGCGCAGGAGGCGAGCAGCGCCGGATCCAGATCAAGCGCGGTGAACGCGTCGTTCGCTCCGGGGTGCTGGAGAATGATGCGATCGCTCCCGGGGCGTGACACTATCACGGAGTAGGAAGTTCCCAGGTCGTGATCATTGGTGAGCGCGAGTCGCGCCCGGGGAGCCGCATGGGTGAGGAGCGCCGGCAACGTCTCACCAAGCGAGTCGGTACCGCGACGAGCGACCAGGACCGTGTCCACGCCGAACCGCGACAGCGCGATCCCGACGTTGGCGACCGCTCCGCCCGGGATCATCGTCAGCGGCCCCACGTGGAGGGTACGACCGGGGAGAAGCGATGCGAGCATCGACTCTTCGCTCGACGATTCGATGCGGGGGACCAGGTCGACGCAGATATGCCCCGCGACCACCACTCGACGCCGGTTCATCCCTGGCTCGCACCCGACGATGTACCGGAGAACTGCGCGAGCGCCGGGTAGTCGCCGACAAGGAGGTGCACGGGAACCTCGTCCTCCTCGATCGACGGATAGCGATGCTGCGGCTCGTAGAAGCAGTTATCACTTTCGTCGTCGTTCACGCTCGACACCTCGCCGACGAACACCTTGCCTTTACCGGGAGCGCCCCAGAAGCTGTGGTAGAGGCCCGGGGTGAGCGTGATGCTCTCGCCGGGCTCCAGCGTGACGTGGCTGCCGGCGGGCAGCTCGTGCTCGATCCCGTCCTTGCTGAACCGCACCGGGGTGTCATGGAGCCTGTTGTCGGGCGTCGCGTTGTGGAGCTCGAGCACCAGATCGCCGCCACCCCGGTTGATGATGTCCTCTGTCTTCTTCCAGTGGTAGTGCGTGAGGACGAGCTGGTCCTCGTCCACGATCATCGCCTTCTCCGCGTACCGCTTCGGGTAGCGCGGGTCGTCATCCTTCCCGTTTCGAAGCGTGAAGAGGACGAGCCCCTTCCGCCGGAAGTCGCCGAAGCCCAGGTCGGTCACGTCCCACCCGATTCCGACGTCCACGATCTCGCGCGCCTGGGGCCCGGCCCGCCTCCAGTCCTCCGGCGTCCAGAAGGCGACCGGGGGGAGGTGAAAGCCCATCGACGCGAAGAACGGCTTCGATTCCTCGAGGATCCGGTTGATCTGTGAGCGTTTCACTCGTCGCTCCTGTCTACCACGCTACGACCGCCTTCAGGTAGTCGGCTCCCTTCTGCTCCGTCTTCAGAAGCCCTTCGAGCTCGTCGATGCCGATGCGATGCGTCACCAGCGGCGCCAGGTCGATCTGACCCTTCGCGATCATGTCGATCGCCATCCGGTTTTCGAGCGCCGAGCTCCCGTGCGTCCCGACGACCCGGCACTGCTTGTAGTGGACCTCGTTTGTGTCGATCACGACATCGCTCTTCCCCTTCGGCAACCCGCCGAAGAAGTTCACGTATCCCATCTTCGCGACGATCCGGATCGCCGCCTGCTGCGCCACCGGAACGCCGGTCGCGATCATCACCTGATCGAAGCCGTAGCCGCCGGTCGCCTCGGCTGCCGCACGCTCAAAGCCTTCGCCGTCTCGCGCGTCGAAGGTCCCTGTGAGCCCGTCGCCGACGATGCGCTTCGCGACCTCGAGCTTCTGCGGCACGATGTCCGAGATGTAGACCGGCGCGCACCCGCGGGCCGCGGCGAGCTGCGCGTGGATGATGCCGACGGGTCCCGCGCCCATGATGAGCATCGACTCGCCGAAGCGAACGTCGGAGAGCGACTGGCCATTGATGCAGCAGGCGAGGAGCTCGGCAACCGCCGCCTCATCGTCGCTCACGTTCTCCGGGATGGGGTGCACACCGCCGCAGCGCAACGACACCGCAGGCACCTGGATGTGCTCCTGGTAGCCGCCGTCGTAGTGGTAGCCGAACGCCTGGAGGCGCTCGCACATGCTCGGCACGCCGCGCATGCAATACCGACACTCGCCGCAGTTGATCACCGCGCAGACGGCGACGCGCGTTCCGGCGGAGTACCGCGTCCCGTCGGTTTGGACCTGGGGTCCGACCTCCTCGATCACGCCGGCGAGCTCGTGGCCGAGCACGCGTGGCAGACTGATCTTGTGGTGGCCGTAGTTGTAGATCTTCACGTCGGTGGTACAGACCCCGCACGAGGCGACGCGCACGAGCAGCCCGTCGGGCGGACAGACCGGTACGTCGCGCTCGACGAGCGTGAGCTTCCCGACCTCCTCGAGGAGTGCGGCGCGCATCAGCGCTTGCCCCGCTTGCTTACCTCTTCGAACTCGGCCAGGAACCCTTCGAAACCGCGCTCGGTCAGCGGATGCTCCATCATCGCGGTGAACACCTCGAACGGCACCGCTACCGCGTGCGCGCCGGCGATGATCACCTCGATTACCTGCGTGACGTCCTTGATCGACGCGCCGATGATCACGGTCTTGTCGATGCCCCACGCGTCGTAGAGCTCGCGCATCTGAGCGATCGCCTCGACCCCGTCGGCGCCGGTCATGCGCGCGCGACCTATGAAGGGGCTGATGAAGGGCGAGCCCGCGAGCCCCGCCATGAGCGCCTGAGTCGGGTTGAAGATGAGCGTTGCGTTCGTCTTCACGCCCTCTGCGACCAGCGGCTTGATCGCCGGCAGCCCCACCGAGTCGGCGACGACCTTGACCGCGAGCCCGGGATCCATCGCGTGGATCTCCTTCGCGTGCGCGATCACCCGCTCGGTCGTGCGCCCCATCGACTGGAACGCGATCGGCCCGGCAAAAACCGACCGGATCTCGTCGAGCACCTGTCGATATGTCTTGCCGCTCTTCGCGATCTTGTTGGGGTTGGTCGCGATGCCGTCGACCAGGCCGGTCGAAACCGCGTCCCTGATCTTGTCGATCTCCGCGCAGTCGAGGTAGATGCGTGCGTTAGCCATGAAACTCCTCCTTATAATAGGTCACTATGGTGTGGTGATTCGGGTCCGCCGGGCCGATCCCGCAGATCGATTCGAGTAGTCGTGAAGAACCGTCGGTCTCAACGCGCGTGGCAAGCTCGACGCTCTCCCGGTCCGCGTCATCGCGGTAGCCGAGCGCTGCGGCGATCGTACGCAGGACCGCCCCGGTCGGAAAGCCGTGACGGTCGAGCCTTCGTAGCAGCCCGACGAGACGATCATCGGGTCCGAGCTTCCGGATCGGGTCGCGCGCGACGCGGGCGATCGGATCGGCGAGATCAGCATTGGGAAAGCGGATCTCGATGAGCTCCTTCGTGTGGCGCTCGAGTTCGCCGGGGTCGAGACCGTAGTCGAGGGCGAGCATCCCGGACGCCGCGGTCAAAAGCTCGCGAAGCGGCGCGGCAAGCTCCGGGTCGCCCGCGGCGTCCGCGATCGTCCGGTGACCGCGCCGATGCCCCAGGTACGCGAGCAATGCGTGCCCGGCGTTGTTCGTGTAGAGCTTGCGCGCGTAGTACGCATCCAGGTCGTCGACGAGGCGGAAGCCCGCAGGGGCGGGCGCGGCGTCGGACATGCCGGTGTCCACCGGTCCCGTGCCCCGCGTCGCGCGCTCCCACGCGTTGCGGTCGACGAAGAGCGTCTGCCCGGCCTCCGCGTAGAGGTCGAGCGAGCCGGGATCGGGGCGGACCATGCGCTCGACGGAGGTGGCGATGGTGACGAACGCGTCGGGCGGGACGCCCGCGGCGACGAGCGCATCGGCGAGCTCGGCCGAGGCGGTGCGCTTGTTCTCGCAGACGAGGATGGGGACAGGGCCGGCGGCGACCCTTGTGATCGCCGGCGCGAGCGAGGCCGCCGCGGCCCCGAGGTTCTGCGGTCCAACGGCAACCGCCGCGAAGCCGCCGGAGCCCACCGCGCGCTCGACCACCGCTGCGACGGCGGACTCGTCTGCAGGGTCAACGACACGGTAGCCCGTCACCGTCGTCGTCTCGCTCGCCGCGCCGCTCAGGTGCACCCGGTAGCGGCCGGCCTCCCGTAACCTCGCGGCGTGCGCGTGCACCGCCTCCACGAAGGTGACGTGCCACCCTTCTCGCGCGGCGGTCTCCCCCAGGAGCCCGCGTCCGATGTTGCCGGCCCCCACCACGACGATTTCACGCATACGTCTTCACCCGGGCGTTCTTCACCCGCGGGGTCCTTGAGCGAACATGCGCGGATTGTATCGATATGCTCAGACCCGGTCAAGTGCTGAGTTCAGCGACGATCACAAGTACACCCCGAACTCCTCGACGGCACGATGCAGCGCAAAGATGTTCTCCTCGGGAGTAGCGGGCGCGCACTGATCGCCGGTGCTCAGGATGAAGCCGCCACCGTCACCGGCCGCGAGGATCGCATCGCGCGCCACTTCGTAGACCTGTTCGGCGGTGCCGCGGAGCATCACGTCGGTGGTGTGGAGATTCCCCATCAGAGCGATCCGTGCACCGTGCGCGCGCTTCACCTCGGCCAGGTCGACGTCACCCATCGGCGGCACCTCGAGCGGGTTCACGCACGAGACGTCGGTCTCTTCGACGAGCATCCGTACGAGCTCCCGCGACCGCCCGCAGCTGTGCAGGACCGTGGGTACACCCGCCGCCTTTGCCATCGCCGACCACCGCTTGATCGCCGGCAGCGCGTACCGCCTGGCGAGCTCAGGTGAGGCGAGCGTCAGCGTGCCCGACCCGCCGAGTCCGAGGTAGTCCGGACGTGTCTCGAGGAAGAGTTCGACGAGCTTCGTCCCGCGCGCGAGATCGACCTCTGCCCACTCGTCGAGGATCTCCGGGCGGTCGGCGTACACGTAGGTCAGGCTCTGAATGCTCCCTTCGATCAGACCCTCCCACCCCTGGAAGCCCGGGTAGCTGATACCGAGGCCAAAGGCTTGGTCCCTCTTGTGCGCCTCCTCGCGGATCTGATCGATCGTGTCGATGTCGATCCCGACCGGCTCGCGGCGCAGCCAGCGCAGCTTCGGCCAATCGGCGTCAAGATCCTTCACGGCGCGCTCCCGATGCGTGGGCGGTTCGCCACGGAAGCAGATGTCCTCCTGCGTGAGATCGCCGTCAGGAGTTCGCCACGTGGTCCGTCGGAGCATCGCGTCTCGATCCGGCGCGGGGAGAAGCTCGACCTCGGTCTCGACCGAGTCGTCGTAGAAACCCGGCACGTGCATGCACGAACCGATCCACATGTCGAGCCTGAGGTGCTCCGCGGCCGCGATGTAGGCGCGCCAGAGCGGTATCTTTCCGACGAAGTAGACGTCCCAGAACGGCAACCCCGTGCGCTTGACCGGGATGTAGTTCGAGATGTCGGGCGTCACCGGCACCCGGTCGGGCACCTCGTTCCTCATCGCCGCGAGAAGCCGCTCCCTGCTCGTCACGAGTTCACCACCGGGTTTCCGTGCGGGTTCTTTCCGCGGCAGTGCCACAGCTTGTGGCCGGCGCTGCGCGGGTGATCGAGGTTGAGCTTCATCTCCTGGCTGAAGTAGCGCATCGTGTAGCCGGTACGGCGGCGGTCGCTCGTGTTCGCCTTCGCACCATGCACCAGGCGCGAATCGTGGAGCGAGCACTGGTTTGGATCGAGCTCGAAGTAGACCGCGCGGCTCTCGTCGACACCCTGCAACTCGCGCGCGAAGGTGTTCGCTGCCGCGTCGATCGGGACGTATTCGCCGTCGGCGTCCCGGTGGGTTCCGGGGATCACACGCATGCAGCCGTTCGCTTCGTCGGCCCGGTCGATCGCCAGCCAGATCGTCACGATCCCGGTGAACGCGTCGAAGCGGCCCTTCCAGTATCCGGCGTCGGTGTGCCACGGAGTCGGGCGACCGGTCTTCGGCTCCTTGCTGATGAAATGGCTCGACCAGAGACCGATGTCCGGGCCGATGAGTTCCTCGACCAGATCGAGCACGCGATCATTCATCAGAAACTCGAGCAGTCGCTCGTCGTGGAAGTGCGGGGTATCGAGCTCGTCTCCGAGTTTCTCGCCTCGGTCCGTAAGGTGCTCCTCGAAGATCGCACAGAGCCTGTCGAAGTCGGTCGCCGGGAACAGCGGCTCGCGCCGGATGTAGTAACCCTCGCGGTGGTACTGGTCGATTGCCGATTGGGGAAGTACTGCCATGATTCCTCCTCCTGCAAGAATGCCACGGCGCGATCCCGCCCGCTTCTATCCGATCGGCGTTTTATATACTATGTCGATCTATGGCACCCGCATCTGCCGCAACGCTCCACTTCCACGACTTCGCGCGGCCCGGAGACACGTGCCATATCTCGCACGTGCGACGCCGGCCAGGCTGGTCGATCGGGATGCACGGGCACGACTTTGCGGAGATCTTCTGGGTCGAGGCGGGACAGGGAGTCCACGATGCGAGGGGAGCGATCGCGCTTGGCCGCGGGTACATCGCACTGATAGGTCCAGGCGATGAGCACGCCATCCGCGCGTCGTGGTCGTCCGAGTTGATCCTGACGAACGTGGCGTTCGAGGGCGAGCACCTCGATGCTGTCCTCTCCGGATACGGCCCGGCGTCCGGCTACCGGGCGCTCTCCGCTCTGAGATCGCTCACGTGCTCTGTGTCCGCCGAGTGTGTGCACCGGCTTTCGGCCCGGTTCGCTCGGCTCGCGCACTCCGACCTTCGAGCGCTGCCGCTCCATGCGTTCCTGCTCGATCTCCTGCTCTGCGTCGAAGACGACCTTGAGGCGGGTGACCGGGCGACGCGGCTACCACGCTGGCTTTCGGACACGATCGACACCGCGTGTCGACAGCCCGACCTCCTTGCCGAAGGCGTGCGGGGGTTCGCGAAGCGAGCCCGTCGAAGCGTCGACCACCTCAACCGCACGTGCCACCGCTACCTGAGCACGACGGCGAGCGGTCTGGTCAACCGCCTGCGCCTGGACCACGCGGAGAGACTCCTTCGATCCACGCTGCTCGACGTGACGGAGATTGCGTACCGCGCCGGCTTCGGTAACCTGAGCTACTTCTACCGTCTCTTCCGCGAGCGCTACGGCAGCTCACCGCGCGCCTTCCGTGAGCACTCACAGCAACCCGTGCGGTGACGACCTCCCCCGCTACGATCCGAGCGCCGCTCGGGTCATCGCGAAGTACGACTCGTCGGGAACGTAGTGAGGGATGCTGTTGCCCGACCCGAGCGCGTAGCCGCCTCGCTCGCTCGCGCGCTCGAGCATCTGAGCGCACCGCTTGGTGATCTCCCTGGGTGTCGAGTCACAGAGGAAGCCGACGTCGATCCCGCCGAGGATCGCAATCCGTTCTCCCCACGTGTCGTAGACCGTCTCAACCGGATCGATGATGTCCTCGAACGAGTGTTTCGCGTCGTAGCCGATCTCATCGATGATGTCGTCCATGACCTCCCGCAGCTGGCCGCACGAGTGCAGCAGCACCTGCTTGTCGGCGCCGCGTGCGATGCGAACGATTTCGCGGTGGGTGGGGTAGACGAACTCGCGCAGGTCCGACGGCGAGATCATCGTCTGCGTTTTGAACCCCCAGTCGTCGTTGGCCATGACGGCACCGATCGCCGGATGAGCGACCACAAGTCGATAGAGCCCGAGCAAGCTCGTGCAGATGCGGGCCGTGACATCCGCGACCAGCTGACGGTCGTCCACGAGCATGAAGCAGAGATCGTCGTAGCCGATTAGGTCGACGAGGTTCTCGAGCACGCCGAAGGGAGAGAAAACGAGCGCTCGCGCCCCCTCCGGGAGATGTGACGTTACCGCGTCGAGGATCGCGGGGGCGAGGGTCGAGGGATCGGGCCACGGGAAGCGCTCGAAGTCGTCACGGTTCGAAATGAGCGGGCGTTCGTTCAGTGAGTGCGAGGCGATTTTTGTGTGCGCGTCGCCTCGAAACCGGTAGCCGGGACAGGCCACGTTCGGGGGAAGACACACGTAGTCGTATCCTGCGGACGAGAAGACATCTGAGTACCATCTCCCGAGCTCCCGGTACGCAGTGATTCTGTCGCTCCGATCGCCGCCGTCCGGGACGATCGGCGCGGGTCGACCGGCGAGCCGCTCGCAGAGCCGCGGATTGAGCGAGAATTCGAAGAGCGTCGGTCGATCGGGGAGCTCTCGGCGGAGGACCTTGAGAAACTGCTCGAAGTCAGGCTCGCGCCGGGGCGTTGGTGTCATGAACTTTGCTTTCCGGCCGGCGAGTCGCTCGCGCGCGATGGGGGGAGATCGGGCACGAACTCCCGGCCGGGGTCTCGCTCCTTCTCCCGCGAGATCTCGAACATCTCCTTCCAGCACAGGAGCATCGGCTCCGCCTCCCTGAGCTCGGGTTTCAGCAACGTGTGGAGCTCCTTCAGCTTGCGCGAAGGAACAGCCGGATAAAGGTGGTGCTCGACGTGGTCGTCGAGTCCCCAGAAGAACGACCGGATGAACCAGCCCACCCTCACCGAGCGCGTATTCAGCCGATGATCGTTCACGTTGCGCGGCAGACCCAGGTGTTTCGTGTTGTGCCAGAGCTGCTCGAAGGCCGAGCCGATCTGCCATGCGATCGTAACGAAGATGAGCAGCCACCAGGTGCGGGTGAGGATCGCAACCGCGACTACGGCCGCGTGTGCGATCAGGATCGCCAATGACTCCACTCGTATTGCACGACACTGATCCGCGGTACAGTGGTCTCGCATCATCCAGTCCTGGACCCCAGAGGCTCGCCGCACCTGCCGGAGCACGGCACGGCCCAGGTCGATCACAGCACCGATAACGAGCATCCGCGACGCGAGTTTCAACAGATGACGCCGCAGCCACTTCGTGGTGATGACCTCTGGCCAGTCGGTCTCCGGATCGTGCCCCCGAACCATGGTGTAGCGATGGTGCAGCTTGTGCGACACGCGCGCGTAGGTGGGACTGTTCCACATCAGCGTCTGCACCGGGTAGAACACCGTCTCGTTCAACCAGTCGGCCGACTTCGCGAACACCGTCCTGTGCTGCAGCTCGTGCCCCAGGGCCACCCAGAACCCGTAGAGGAAGTAGTACGCGTACAGCGGAAGAATCGCGAGCCAGACGTTCGTCCGTGCGACAACAACGGTCACAACTGCAGCCGCGCTGAGCAACGATACGAAGTAGACCGAGCGCACGAGGCCGTTCGCTGTGCTGCGCTCGGTGAGCTCCTTCAGGACGGCGCGGTCGAGGGGAGGGCGGCGCCAATCCTTGCGTTGGTTGTCCCACTCGTGGTCGCGGAGTTCTGCTCGAGGCGTGAATGTTCCTTGGCTCATCATCACTACCGTAATCGCTGACGCCTCGTTGATCACCCCGCCGCGTTTCAGGTTCGTCCTGTTTTGTATCCTGTTCGGATGACATGGTAGCTATGTAGCGGTACAATGAGACATGCGCGCCCAGCTCGAACGCGTTGAGGTCAAGCGAGGACATTCGTTCTTTGCGGCGGACTATCCGATCCGCAGAAGGCTCGATCACGAGTACCACCACCACCCCGAACTGGAGATCGCCCTGGTGGTCGGCATGAGCGGAACGCTACAGTGCGGAGCTACGACCTCGAGCTTCAGATCCGGGCAGCTGTTTCTGCTCGGGCCCAATGTGCCACATCGATTCACCGGGACACTTCCGCATGGGAGTGCGGGCCGGGCCTTTGTGGTCCAGCTGCGCCCGGATTGGCTCGGCGAGCGCTTCCTGGCTCTGCCGGAGACGTTCGGGTTCCGGGATCTGGTCGAGCGGTCGCGCCTGGGTCTATCTCTGCGCGATCCGGACAGCCGAATCCGGCGCCGCCTGACAGCGGTGACAAGAGCCGAAGGGATGTCGCGGCTGGTGCACCTGCTGTCGCTGATCGCGACCATGGTCGAGTCACCGGGCTGGACTGAGGTTACCGGCGCTCCGTTGCGCATGAAGCGTCAGACCAGAGACATCAGCCGAATTCAGACGCTCCAGGACACGCTCCGTGAACGCTTCCGGGACCAGATCGAGGAGGCTGCAATCGCGGAGCTCCTGGGCTTCACACGCACATCGTTCTGTCGGTGGATCCGCTCGGTGACCGGGCGGACGTTCACCGAGATACTGAACGACCATCGCATAGCGAATGCGGTCCTCCTCCTGCAGCAGACAGATCTCCCTGTAGCCAGGGTCGCACTCGAGTGCGGGTACGGGAGCCTTTCGCACTTCTACCGCGAGTTCCGCAGGCGCCAGAAGTCCGATCCGTCTGCGGTGCGGCGGTCGAGCCGTCTGGATGGCTCGTGATCGCACGAGCGCGGACCCCGAGTACGCAGCAGTGGCGCGAGATTGTCGACTGAAGATCCGAATCGGAACCTTTCGGTTGCGACAGTGAGCCTTGTGGTATACAATTACTGCATAGAGAGAACCATGCACGATTCGCCGAACGGATCGATCTTCGATTACCGACGCATCGGACACCGCTGACCGTGGCGTACGCCTCTGACCTCTACTTCACCGAAGGCTCGCCCGAATCGGTCATCACCGACGCACGGGCTGCAGAGCTGGTCGACGGCCTGCTGGATTCGCTGCGCGCTGCCGGGCCGCTGCGGCGAGTGCTCCTGGTGCCGCCCGACATCACGCGGCTCCACTCGGGTGCCGGCGAGCTCACCGTGCTGCTCTACCGCAGGCTATCGCCTTCGGCCGACGTCCGGGTGATCCCCGCGCTCGGAACGCACCTGCCGATGAGTGCGGCCGAGATGGGGCTCATGTATCCCGGGATCCCCCGCGACTGCTTCCTGGTCCATAACTGGCGGACCGACGTCGTGCCGCGCGGCGAGGTCCCGGCCGACTTCGTCGCCGAGGTGAGCGAGGGGCGGCTGCGCTTCCCGATCACCTGTGCGGTCAACCGGACGCTGGTGGAAGGAGGCTGGGACCGGATAATCTCGATCGGCCAGCTCGTCCCGCATGAGATCGCAGGGATAGCCAACTTCAGCAAGAACATCCTGATCGGGCTCGGCGGCCCGGACACGATCTCAAAGTCGCACTACGTCGCCGCGGTCTACGGTCTGGAGCGGCTGATGGGTCGCCTCGACTCGCCGATGCGCCGCATCCTGTCGTGGATGGACAGGCACTGCATCGCCGACCTGCCGATCACCTACCTGATGACCGTTCGCGGCAGCCAGGACGGTCGCACCGTGACCCGGGGGCTCTTCGCCGGAGACGACGAACGCGCGTACCTCGCCGGCGCCGAGCTCTGCCGGGCGGTGGCGATAACCGACATCGGCCGCCCCGCGGCCAAGGTCGTCGCGTGGATGGACGCAGATGAGTACCACACGACGTGGGTCGCCAACAAAGCGATCTACCGCACCCGCATGGCCGTCGCGGACGGCGGGGAACTCGTGGTGATCGCGCCGGGCGTCCGGCAGTTTGGCGAGGACCAGGACACCGACGCGCTGATCAGGCGGATCGGGTACCGCTCCACCGCCGCGCTCATCCGCCTGGTGGAGTCTGCCGACATCACCCCGGCGGAACTCACGGCTATCTCGCACCTCATCGTGAGCTCGCCGGAGGAGAGATTCCGCGTTACGTACGCGCCCGGTGGACTCACGCCGGCGCAGACCGAGGCCGCAGGGCTCTCCTGGGGTGATCCCTCCGAGCTCGAGCGCCGCTACGACCGGTCGAAGCTTTCCGAGGGGTGGAACACCTTGCCGGATGGTGAGTCGATCTACTTTGTCCCCAGACCGGCCGCAGGGCTGTGGACGGCCGGGAATCGCCGGCAGGAGGGAACATGAAGGCTATTGAGATTCACGGACCGCGCGACGCACGCTATCACGATGTTGCCGACCCGGTTGTCGGACCCGATGACGTGCTCGTGCGGGTCAGGTCCGTCGGCATCTGTGGAACCGACCTGGAGCTCTACGACGGGACGATGTTCTACCTCACCAGCGGCATGGCGAACCTCCCGCTTATCCCGGGGCACGAGTGGTCGGGAGAGGTGGTCGAGTGCGGGAAGAACGCACGCGAGTTCTGCCCCGGAGACCGGGTCGTCGGCGAGTGCACCGTGGGGTGCATGCAGTGTGACTATTGCCGTCGCGGATGGTACAACCAGTGCCCAAATCGCACGGAGACCGGGATCCTGAATCGGAGCGGCGGCTTCGCCGAGCTCATCGCGTTTCCACGGCACTTCCTCCACCGGTGTAACGGTCTGGAGTTCGACGACGCGGCGTTCATCGAACCGACGGGAGTGGCGCTCTACCCCACGAAGCTCGCTTCGGTAACGCCCGCGGACTACGTGGCAATCATGGGCCCGGGTCCGATCGGGCTGTTCACAGTTCAGGTGGCGAAGGCGTATGGTGCACGGAAGATAATCCTGGTCGGAACGCGCGACGATCGCCTGGCCATCGGCAGAGCGTGCGGAGCCGATGTCACCGTGAACACCCGCACCGAAGAGCTGGCGGAGAAGGTTCGCGATGCGACCGACGGACACATGGTCGATGTCGTGATCGAGGCGGTGGGCCACCCATCGGTCTGGCCCGACATCATGTCGATCGTCGCGCCAAGGGCACGTATCGCGCTTACGGGGCTATTCGCGGGGCAGACCTGCACTGTTGACTTCGACCCGATCGTCGTGAAGGATATCTCGATACTGGGCTGTCTTGGCAGCCCGAATCTCTGGGGCGAGGCGATCGCTCTGCACGAGCGTGGGCTGGTGAGTTCAGAGCCGCTCATCACGCACCGGATGCCGCTTGCATCGTTCAGCGAGGCGGTGGAGATCGTACGCGATCGGCGCGACGGCGCCGTGAAGGTTGTACTGCACCCGTAGCGGTGCGCGGGGGGAGCGATGGACCGACACACGATCTACCGGGAACTGTTCAACCGTGTCGTGCACGGAGCGTACAGCCCCGGGACGTGGCTGCGCGAGGACGCGATCGCATCCCAGTTCGGAGTGAGCCGCACTCCGGTGCGCGAAGCGCTCCTCCAGCTCGCGCAGGACGGCCTGGCCGAAGGGCTGCCCAAGCGCGGCTACCGCGCCCGCGGCTTCACGGTGGACGACCTGGAAGAGGCGTACGAACTGCGGCGTGTGCTTGAGCTCCTGGCCCTTGAACGCGCGGTGAGTACGCTTTCAATTCAGTCGCTGCAGGCGATCCGGTCGCGGATCGAAGCTGTCGCCGACGTCCCGGACGCGATCGAACACGCAGCGATCGACAGCGAGCTGCACAGGCTGATCGTCGACGCGTCGCAGTCGCGGAGGCTCATCGCGATGCTCGGAAGCCTCTATCGGATCATGCAGAGCTTCCGCGAGCTCGGGTTCGAGGACGGTGAGACCCGGCGACAGGCAACCGGAGAGCACATTGCGCTCATCGAAGCGCTCGCCTCCCGCGACGCCGCGCGTGCGTCGCGCCTCCTCGACGATCACATCCGGCAGTCGAAAGCACGCGTTCTCAGGCAGGTGCTGTCGGCACCCGTCACGACGTAGCCGCCGGTTGGTCCGTCTGCCCGCCTACGCGCCCCACCTCAGGAACGGCACGAGTATCGTGGGGTCCCACTCCAGAATACGCGCGTAGACAACCCCGGCATCTGCGCCGGCGACCGGCTCTTCCATGATCGGGCTCAAGTCGAGCCGCCCGCGGCCGACAAGATCCAGGTAGCAGCGCGCGTCGTCCTGCCAGGTCCAGAACCCTGCGCGCGACTCGTGCTTCGGCACGGCCATCACGTGTGCGCCGATGATCGTCAGTCCGGGGCGGTGGATGTCGGTGTACGGGTTGATCGTCGCCTCGGCGCGGGTGCTCCCAAGGAGGACGACCCGCCCGTAGCGCGCCGCGGCTGACATCGCGAGCCGAACCGGTTCGGGAAAGCCGGTAGATTCGATCACCGCAGCCGCGCCGTTGCCGTTCGTTGCCCCGAGCACCGACTCCCGCCACTCTTTGTCGTTGGTGTTAACCAGGAGGTCGGCTCCCATCCGCCGCGCAACCTGGAGTCGGGCCGGCTCGCGATCGATCGCGATGACCGGCGCCGCGCCGGACAGCCGTGCGAGCGCAAGGGCGGTGAGCCCGATCGGCCCGAGTCCGAAGATCGCGACAGCCTCGCCGAGCTCGATCCGCGCCTTGCGAACTGCCTGCATCGCGATCTGGCCGATCGAGGTGAGCGCGGCGTGGCGGTCGTCAACCGACTCCGGTGCCCGCAGTGAGTACTCCGCGGCGACGGTTCCGACCTCCGCGTGCGCAAGCGTGAAGCACGCGACCCGGTCGCCGATCGCGAACGCGTCGCCGGGGACCGCAGAGCCGACCTCTTCGACGGTTCCGACCGCCGAATACCCGAGCTTCATCGGGAAGACGTTCGATGTGTTTTCCAGGCCCAGGATGGAGGCCCGCTCGGTGCCCGGGCTGACGGCGCTCATCGCCACGCGAACGCGCAGCTGATGCGGCTCGGTCGACGGAAGCTCGACCCGCTCGATCCCGACCCTGCCCTTTTCGGGGGCCCGAACAGCGGTGACGGTCATCGCGTACCCCGATCGGCGCACAGCTGCCGCAGCTGCGACACGACCCCCGCGAGTTTCGGCTCGGTCGGCTCGTCGTTCGAGAAGTCTTCGATCGACAGCCACCCGTCGTACCCTACCTGCCGCAGCGCGTCGATCACGAGCGCGAAGTCGGCGCTTCCGTCGGCCATCGGCGCCCACTCCCACTTCCATCCGTTACGCACGGGCGCGTTGGCACGGACCCACCGGGCGTTCTTCACGTGCACGTACGCCAGGTAGTTACCGAGAATCTGGACGCCCATCCGATAGTCCTCGTACCCCTCGATGACCAGGTTCCCCGGGTCGTAGATCACCCCGACGCGCGCGGGGGGCAGTCCGTCGAGCAGCCGTCGAGCCGAGCTCGCGCTCGGCATGATCGTATCCATGTGCATCTCGAAGCAGAGCCTGATACCGGTGGTCTCGGCGAGCGGCACGAGCCGCTCGATCGCCTCCCGAGTGCGCGTGAAGAGCTCGTCGTAGCGTGAACTTCCGTCGAATCCGGGGATCGGACAGCGCATGAAGGTCATCCCCGACGCCGCCGCCGCGCGCATGACGCTGCCGATCGCCTCCTCGGTGGCCTGCGTGACGCGCAGGTAGGTCGTCGCTGCGAACGGCTCGATCCCGGCCGCTCGCGCTGCGTCGGCGGCGCGAGGGAGATCGGTCTGGGCGCGCTCCACGTCGATCGTGCTCTGGTTGAACGACCAGTACCGCTTCTCGAACGTGTAGTCAGCCGGCTTCTCCGCCGGCGCGGGGGCCGACACGCGCCACTCGACTCCGTCGCAGCCGATGCGCTTCAGGAGCGCGACGGTCTCCGCGACGTCGAACTCAGGCGTCGATACAGTGAATACTCCGATCTTCATGGGTTCCTCCTCCGTCGGTCATCGGCCACGCCCGACCGCTCGGCCAGCGCGCTCCACACTCGCTCCGCGGTGAACGGCAACTCGCACAGCCGCACTCCCACCGCCTGCTCGATCGCTGCGGCCACCGCCGGGGCAACCGCAAGAATGCCACCTTCACCCATCCCCTTCTCTCCGCACGGCCCCGGCCCGTCAGCGTTCTCCTGGAACTCGCTGTGCAACTGCGGCGGCACATCGTCGATTGCCGGGATGCGGTAGTCGAGCGAACTCGGGTTCACGATCCGACCGTCGGGCGCCTGGACGATCTGCTCGAAGAGCGTGAACCCGAGCCCCATCACGGCTCCACCCTCGTCCAGACCCGCGGCGCGGATCGGGTTGATGATCCGCCCAGCGTCGGTGACGGTCACAAGCCGTGTGACCGTCACCCGGCCCGTGTCCGGGTCAACGTCGACCTCCACCCCGGTGACCAGGTACTCGTAGAACGGCGTCGGGCCGCCGAGGGGGTGAGCCGGATCACGCGCGGCGCGGTATTCGCCGGTGACCTCGATCTCCCCCTGTGCGGCGCCGAATCGTCGGGAGAGGAGCTCGGTGTACGGGGTGACCGTCGTTCCCGTCACGACCGCGCCGCCGCGATGGATGGCAGGCGGACGCTCACGGCGCCCCGTGACGGAGTTTGCAGCCCCGTCGTCGACGAGCGACTCGAGCTGCGTCTGCAGCCGCCGGCATGCGTCGGCGACCGCGTTCCCCATGGAGACGGTGGAGCGGCTCGACGCGGTGAGCGAGTCGAACGGAACCGCGGCCGTGTCGCCCGCGACCACCGAAATCCGCTCGATGCCGATGTCCAGAGCGCGCGAGGCGATCTTCGCCATCGTGGTCTTTGCGCCCTGTCCCATCTCCGTGGTGCCCACGAAGAGAACCACGCTCCCGTCGGCAAGAAGCCTGATCCGGGCGAACGAGGTGGTTGCCGGGATCGAGTTCTTCACCCCGATCGCGATGCCGCGGCCACGACCCGCCGGTAGCCGCTCGTCGGGCGGCAGCAGCTCGGCCACGCGTTCGAGCGGGGTCACCCAGTCGCCGTCGCAGGCGGTCTCTCCCGGGATGAACTGCTGCGCGCGCCGCGGCAGGTTCCGCCTGCGGATCTCCACCCGGCTCGCGCCCAGGAGTCGCGCCGCCTGATCAATCTGCCCTTCGAGCGCGAACGAGACGTGTGGCGCCCCGAAGCCGCGGAACGCCGTGGCCGGAGCGGTGTGGGTGAACACGCCGCGCGCGACGATCCGGGCCGCCGGCACGACGTAGGGACCGGTCCCGAGCATCCCCGCCTTCCCGACGACGCGAGGCGATACGTCGGCGTACGCGCCGACTCCGAGGTTCGTCTCAATCTCCAGGAAAGTGATGGAGCCGTCGGATGCGAACCCGGTCTCAGCGCGGATCAGCGCGGACTCACGCTGTCCGACCATGAAGCCCTCTTCGGCGGTGAGTCTGATCTTGACCGTCCGGTTGAGCCTGTACGCGGCAAGCGCCGCAGCCGGTTCGACCTTCGGGTAGCCACGCCCGCCGAACCCGCCGCCCTGGTCAACGCTGCGGACCCGAACCCTGGTCTCCGGCAGCTCGAGCATCTCCGCGATTATACGCCTGAGCTGGAAGGGGTGCTGAATCGCCGCGGTGATCGTCAGGGTCGGTCCCTCCATCGCCGCGATGCAACTGTACGGCTCGAGTGCGAAGTGGTGGATGAAGGGAGCACGGTAGGTACCGTTCACCACGACCGTCGACGCCGCGCGGGCTCCATCAACGTCGCCCCATGAGAGCGGGAAGTCGCGCATGATGTTCGTGGTCGCCAGCGGACTGCCCGGCCGAAGTGCGGGATCCTGCACGAGCGGAGACCCGCCCGCGAGCGCCGCCTCGATCGTCAGCAGCGGCTCGAGCTCCTCGTACTCCACCCCGACCAGGCTTGCAGCTTCCCGGGCGACCCGGTCGGATGTCGCAAGCACGAGCGCGATCGGTTCACCCCAGTAGCGGGTCTCGCCGACGGCGAACACCGGCTGATCGCGCGCGATTACCCCGTAGCGGGCCACCCGGCCGTTCACTGTCGCATCGGTCAGGACGGCTTCGACGCCGGGAACGGCGAGCGCCCGGACCGGGTCGATCGCGCCGATGCGCGCACGAGCGCACGGCAGGCGCACGAACGCCCCGTGGAGAGCGCCGGCGGTGGGAAGATCATCGACGTAGAGGAGGCGACCGGTCACCCGGTCGCGCGCCTCACGGATCTCAGGTTCGGCCGCGGGGAGACTCGAGTCTCGCATCTGGTGCAACCGCGCTCAGTGCTTCCCGACAACCGTGGCGTAGAGCTCAAGGAACTCCGCGTCGGTCACCAGGCCCTTCTTCTCGGTTCCGACCCGCTTGACCTCCTGCAGCAGCTTCTTGCATGCGGCCTCGTCCACCGTGGCCAACCCCAGGTCGGCCATCTTCATCTCAATCGACGCGATGCCCGACTTCTTGCCCAGGACGTAGCCGGCCGTCTGGCCAAGGAAGGCGGGGTTGAGCGCGAACAGCGCGAGCGGCTGCTCCTTGACCAGGTCCAGGCCCATCCCCGATTCCCGGGTGAAGGTCCGCTCACCGACCATCGGCTTGCTAACCGCGTGGTGGAACCCGGCAAGCTCCAGGACGCGTGCGGTCACCGAGGTAAGCTTCTCGCACGCGATCGAGGTCTCAACGCCGTAAAGGACCTTCAGCGCTACGACCACCTCATCGAGTGCCGTGTTCCCCGTCCGCTCCCCGATGCCGCCGACGCTGCAGTGCACGACCGTCGCTCCGGCCGCGACCGCGGCGAGCGGGGTGGCGACGCCGAGCTGAAAGTCGTTGTGCGTGTGGATCTCCACCTCGCACCCGATGACCTCACGGATACGTCGTGTGAGATATCCGCACGCTTCGGGCAGCATGCTCCCGGTCGTGTCGACCACGGCGAACCCGTCGGGCTGATCGGGGTGGGCTGCGACCGCCGCGAAGAGCCGCTCGGCGAACGCGGGGTCGGCACGGCTGAGATCCATCGGAAAGAGGGTAACGGCCAGACCGCGCGACTTCGCCTGCGTGATCCCCGACAGCGCCTTGTCGATCACGGTCTGTTCGGTCCAGGTCGGAAACTGGTAGGTCAGGCGCGGCACGCCGGCGGGCATCTCCAGAATCACCCCGTCGACGCCGCAGTCGGCGGCAAGGTCGATGTCCGCCTTTGTCGCCCGAACCAGGACGTAGGTCTTCGCCCGCAGCCCGAGCGCTGCGACCGCCTTCGTCGCTTCCACGTCCTCGTCGGAGACCGCGGGCAGCGCCACCTCGATCCGGTCGACCCCCAGGTCGTCGAGCAGCTTCGCGATCTCGACCTTCTCATCCTTGCGGAAGACAACCCCCGGGGTCTGCTCCCCGTCACGCAGCGTTGCGTCGTGAATGCGAACCCTCGCCGGCAATTGCCCGATCTGCTGCCGAACCTCGGGGAGGAAGTTGAAGGGGCTGACCCACCAGTTGTTCGTTCGGTACGCTTCGCTCATCATTCTCTCCTTGCTTTTCGTTGCGGTCACCCGACCATCGCCACCGCGCGGCACCATCCCGCCGACGCGCCGGCGATCTTCACCGGAAACGCGGCGACGGTGAAGCCGGTCGCGGGCAGCTTGTCCAGGTTCGCCAGCTTCTCGATCTGCAGGTACTCCCGCTCCCGACCGTACATGTGCGACCCCCACAGCGACTCGGTGTCCCCTGCGCGGTACGCTTCGGCCATCTTCCCGACCGGCGGGTCGAGTCCCCACGCGTCGATGCCGATGCACCGCACTCCGCGCTCTACAAGCCACTGCGTTCCCGAGCGGGTGAGGCCACTCTGCGCAGTCATATAGCGGTCGGTCTTCCAGTACTTGTCGGTGCCGGTCTGGATCAGGACGATCTCCCCGGGCCTGATCTCGTGATCGATGTCGGCCAGCGCCCGCATCACGTCACGATCGGTGAGGAAGGAGCCTTCGGGGTAGCGGGTGAAGTCGAGCCGCACGCCCGGGCCGTAGCACCAGTCGAGCGGAACCTCGTCGACGGTGCGGGCCCGCTTCCCGCCGACCGTTGGGCCGTAGTGGTACGGCGAGTCTATGTGCGTCCCCGTGTGCGTGGTGAGGGTGATCTGCTCGGTCGCGAGCGCCATCCGGTCCGGAAACGCATCCGGGTCCACGCCGGCGAGCTTCCCGAGCCGCTCGGCCCCGTTCGCATGGTCCTTGTAGATGATCTGCGGCGGGAACGGCTCACTCGCGTCGTTTTCGATCGGTGTACTCAGGTCGATGATCTTCATTCGCCCTCCTTGTCAGTAGTACTCACGCGCTGCGCGGCAAGCCGCACCGCGTCGAGGATCGTCCGGTAGCCGGTACACCGGCAGAGATTTCCGGCGAGTCCAGTGAGAATCTCGCGGTCCGACGGGTTCGGGTTGTCATCCAGGAGCGCCCGTGCCGACAGCACCATCCCCGGGGTGCAGAACCCGCACTGCGACGCGTCGGTCTGGAGGAACGCCTCCTGGACCGGGTCGAGCACACCGTCGCGCTCGAGCCCCTCGATGGTAACGACCTCTCCTCCGTCCGCCGACGCGGCCAGGACGATGCACGAAGTGACGGCCCGGCCGTCGAGGATCACCGTGCACGCGCCGCACTCACCCTGCCGGCAGTTGAGCCGAGTCCCGGTGAGCCCGAGCCGGTTCCGCAGCGCGTCGGCGAGCGTCTCGACCGGCTCCACGTCGAGCTCGACCCGCCTGCCGTTCACGGTGAGCGCAATGCGCAGCAGCTGCTCGCTCATGACCCGCCCCTCTCGACGGCGAGTGCGAGACATCGGCGGAACAGAACCGCGCACATCGCGCGCCGGTAGCGCTCGGACGCGCGGACGTCGGTGATGGGCGACACGCTCTGCGATGCGACCGCGGCGGCTCGATCGACGGCGTTCGGGTTGAACGGCGGGCCCGGACCGAGCGCCTCTTCGACCGCGGTCGCGCGCACGATCCGTGGCCCCACCGACCCGAACGCGATCGCGGTGGCGCGCTCACCCTCCGCCTCCCCACCCCGCCGTAGGGCTACTGCGACCGAGGTGAGCGCGAGGTCGACCGAGTTCCGCCGCGTGAGCCTGAGGTACGCCGAGCCGTCCTGTGTTCCGTTGTGCGGCAAGACGATCGCCGTGATCACCTCGTCGGGCGCGAGCGTCGTGCGACCGGGACCCGTTACTAGAGTCGCGACGCTCACTGTCCGCTCACCCGAAGGACCCAGTACGCGGGCGAGCGCGCCGAGCGCGACGAGCGGTGGGAGCGTGTCCGCCGCGGGCGAGGCGTTCGCTATGTTGCCGCCGAGCGTCGCCCGGTTTCGGATCTGGACCGACCCGACGACCCGGAT
The DNA here is from genome assembly GCA_007694025.1 of Spirochaetaceae bacterium. Lineage (GTDB taxonomy): Bacteria > Spirochaetota > Spirochaetia > DSM-27196 > SLST01 > SLST01. The sequence continues at coordinate 3,496 of RECL01000207.1, read as the reverse complement.
CGCGTCGACCAACCCCGGGTAGCGCCGCCCGATGAGCGGGTCGCGCTCTATGTCGGCGATCGGGCAGGCGGCGCCGATAACGACGGTGTCACCGGCGGATTCGACGTGGCGCCATTCCCCAATACTGCCCAGATCCACGACCAGCCGCGGCGGCACGCGCCCCTCCTTGATCCGCACCATCAGGTCGGTGCCGCCGGCGTGGACGACTGCAGCTCCTCCGGATAGCAGGGCGACCGCCTCTGCGGGCGTTGCCGGTCGTGCGAAGCTCCAGGTCGGCGCGGGTGGAAGGATGCCCGTCGCGCTCATCGCGGCGCACCCTCCGCGACGTCGAGCGACCCGAGCAGCGCCTCCATCGCGCGCAGCACGTGCGCTTCGGTTTCCTTGCGCGCTCTTGCTGCGTCGCGCGCCGTGCACGCCTCGTAGATGTCGCGGTGATCGCCGCTCGCCTGAGGGAGGTACGAGACGAACCGGTGCGAGACGGCGATGTAGCTGGCAACGGTGTTGCGCAGCCTGTGAATCTCGGACTCCAGGACGCTCCAGCCCGAGCAGCGGTAAATCGCAAGATGGAACTCCAGGTTCAACCGTGAGAATGCCGCCAGATCGTCGCCAACGCGCTCGATCTCCTGAAGCGTCGCTCCGATCCGCTCCGTGTCGGCATCGGCCAGGTTTGGAACCGCGCGCTCCGCCGCGAGTCCCTCCAGGCGCGATCGCATATGGTAGATCTCGACGATCTGGTCGCGGGTGAGCTCGCGCACGCGAACACGCCGTCGGTACGGCTTCTCCACCAGCCCCTCGGCCTCGAGCACCGACATCGCCTGGCGGACCGGCATCCTGCTCAGCGACAGGTCGAGCGCGACCGCGTCCTCGTCGATTTCCTCACCGGGTACCAGAACGCCGCTCGTGATCGCATCGCGCAGCGATACCACCGCGATCTCATCGGCGCGCAGACGGTTCGAGGGGAGGGACTTCAGATACGAGCTCAGCTGGTCGCGTGCCATTGGTCTCCGTTTCAGCCAGGCTCTTGCGCCTTGGCGGTTCATGATCTATGATCATAGTATCAATGATCATAGATCATTGAACAGGGGCGACGGTACCACAGGTGCCACCGCCCGTCAAGCGCATGGCGCAAGGAGCCCGCATGTACCGACTCGTCGCCCTCGACATCGCAACGTTCCCTACGCGTACCCGGATGCCGTTCCGCTACGGTATCGCCCGGCTGACCGCGATGCCGCACGCCTTTCTGCGGGCGACGCTGGAAGTCTCCCCGGGCGGAACGCTCGTCCACGGCGTCGCGGCCGAGGGGCTGCTACCGCGCTGGTTCGAGAAAGACCCGACCGCGCCGTTTCAGCAGGATCTGGACCGGATCTGGGCGGTCATTCAGGAAGCCGGCCGGCGCGCGCTTGGCTACGGTCAGTTCGCCGATCCGTTCCACTTCTGGAGCGATCTGTACGCGGACCAGCTCTCGTGGGGCGATTCGCACGGCTACGCGCCACTTCTGGCCCACTTCGGGCTGACGCTCGTCGAGCGCGCGGTGCTCGACGCGGTAAGCCGGTCGCACTCGCGACCGTTGTCGACGCTCCTCGCCGACGGCACGATCGCGGTGGACCGCTCCCGGATCAGCGACCCGCCGTCGGTCGAGTCGCTCGCTGCGGTGACCGGGGCGACGCCGCTATCCGGGGTGCATGCGCGACACACCGTCGGGATGGCCGATCCGCTCACGCGGGCCGACGTGCCCGAGCCGATCCACGACGGGCTGCCGGAGACGCTCGAGGAAGACATTGCGCGCTACGGACTCACCCACTTCAAGATCAAGGTCCAGGGCGACGTCTCAAAGGACATCCCCCGCCTGGAAGCGGTGCGAGACATCATCACGGGCGCAGGCGTCGGCGACTACCGGTTCACCCTGGACGGAAACGAGACGTTCCTGGACGTCGCTACCTTCCGCGGCTTCTGGGACGCGGTTCGCTCATCCGCGGGGCTTCGCGACTTCTTCGGCCACCTCATCTTCATCGAGCAGCCGTTCAAACGCGAGATCGCGCTCTCAGGCGAGGTGGGCGACGCGCTGCGGAGCTGGCCCGACGCGCCACCGATCATCATCGACGAATCCGACGGGAGCCTGGGCGACCTGCCGCTGGCGCTGGCGAACGGGTTCCGCGGCACAAGCCACAAGAACTGCAAAGGTGTGTTCAAAGGCATCATCAACGCAGCCCGGATCGCCGACTACCGGCGCGCGGAGCCCGACAAGGGCTACGTCATGAGCGCCGAAGACCTGGTGAACATCGGCCCGGTCGCGCTCCTGCAGGATCTGGCGATGGTCGCGAAGCTCGGCATCACGCACGTCGAACGCAACGGTCACCACTACTTCCGCGGCCTGTCGATGTTCCCGGAGGCGATCGGCCGCTCTACGCTCGCCGCGCACGGCGACCTCTACGAGTCGCCCTCCGGGTACGCGGAGCTCAAGGTGCGCAAGGGCCGCCTCGACCTGCACTCGGTCAACACCGCGCCGTTCGGTGTGGCGTTCGTCCCCGAAGCCGACTACCGTCCGCTCGCAGAGTGGGAGAGGCCGGTGGCGCCGGAGGACACCCAGTGAAGTACTTCGTCAGCACCGATCTGGAAGGCCCCTGTGGCGTCGACCGATGGGGTCAGGTTCGCGAAGGAACGACTGCGGACCACCGTCCGGCGATGGATCGTCTTGCGCTCGAAACGAATGCGTGCATCGCGGGCATCCGAGCGGTCGATCCCTCCGCGGAGATCGACGTCTGGGATGGACACGGCTCGGGCGGGCTCGTTGAGGAAGCGATCCGTGGTGCCCGCTACATACGCGAGCCACGACGCTACCTGCGACTGGAGAACCACGACGCACTCCTGTTCGTGGGGCAGCACGCGATGGCGGGAACCTACAATGCTCCGCTGTGCCACACCTTCTCGTCAAGAACGATCGCGTACTACCGTCTGAACGATGTCTTCATCGGCGAGTTCGCGGCGATGGCGTTTGCGGCGAGCCTCCAGGGCACCAGAACGATTTTCCTGTCGGGCGACGACAAGGCCGTCCTCGAAGCGAAACAGTTCGTTCCAGACATCAGAACGACCATCACCAAGTACGGACTCGCTTTAGAGCTGGCGAACCATCGGGATGGTGACACCGTGCTGGAGGAGATTCGGGAGAACGCGTCGAACGCCGTGCTGCGAATGACCGACATCCCACCAGTGACGGGCTTTCGGCCTCCCTATACGATCGAGGTCAGGTACATCGACCCAGTACCCGAAGCGAAACGTCTGGAGCATCCGGCTCGTGTGTGGCTTGATGAACGGACGTACCGGTTGACAACCGACGACTTCCGGCAGCTGCCGATCTGAGGGTTCCAGGATTCGGTCGATACCGGCGAAGCGGAGAGCCCTTCAACGCCGTGCCGTCGCCGACCTTGCCAACCCGTGCGGTGCCGGATATGGTTGAGGGCGTGCAGCGGCTGTTCAATGTCCGGCACAATCTGTCCCA